>NZ_JBUDHV010000001.1:0-412834 GCF_054956795.1 Streptomyces sp. SYSU D01066-1
CTGGGTTGATAGGCCAGATATGGAAGCCTGGTAACGGGTGGAGTTGACTGGTACTAATAGGCCGAGGGCTTGTCCTCAGTTGCTCGCGTCCACTGTGTTGGTTCTGAAACCACGAACAGCCGTGTAGTGCCGGTTGTGTGTTTCATAGTGTTTCGGTGGTCATAGCGTAGGGGAAACGCCCGGTTACATTCCGAACCCGGAAGCTAAGCCTTACAGCGCCGATGGTACTGCAGGGGGGACCCTGTGGGAGAGTAGGACGCCGCCGAACAATTATTAGAGTAAAGGGGAACCCCCGCATCGTGAGATGCGGGGGTTTTCTGCGTTTAGGGTCGGTGTATGCGCTACGACCTGGTTATTTTCGACAACGACGGTGTGCTCGTCGACAGTGAGCCGATCTCCAACCGGCTGCTGGCCGGCTACCTGACGGAACTCGGGCATCCGACCTCGTACGAGGACTCGCTCCGGGACTACATGGGGGCCGCGATGCATCGGGTCCACGATCTGATCCGGGAACGGACCGGGCGGGAGCTGCCCGAGGACTTCGACGATGTCTTCCACGGGCGGGTGTTCGCGGCCTTCGAGAGGGAACTGACGGCGGTGCCCGGGGTCGCCGGGGTGCTGGAGCAGTTGTCCGCGGACGGGGTGGCGTACTGCGTGGCGTCCTCCGGGAGTCATGAGCGGATTCGGGTGGGGCACCGGACGACGGGGCTGGACCGGTGGTTCGACGACGGGCGGATCTTCAGCTCGCAGGACGTGGGGCGGGGGAAGCCGGCGCCGGACCTGTTCCTGTACGCGGCCGAGCGGATGGGCGTGGCACCACAGCGGTGTGTGGTGGTCGAGGACAGTCCGCTCGGGGTGGCGGCGGCTGTGGCGGCCGGGATGGACGTCGTGGGGTTCACCGCCATGACGCCCGCGGAGAAGCTGGGCGGGGCCGGGAAGGTGTTCACGGACATGCGGGAACTGCCCGGTCTGCTGTCCTGAGGGGTGGTTGTCCCCCTGGCGGTCGGCACCCCGGCGCGCAAGGTGACGTCGATTCAGCTTCGGCTGGATCTATCCAGGCGTGGTAGGGGGCCTTACGCTCGCCGCCATGACGGATGTGCCGCGGCGGGGCAGGGTCTCTCTGGCGTTCGGCTTCTTCGCCCAGGGCGTGGCGTTCGCGCTGCTGGTGACGCGCATTCCGGCCGTACAGGACCAGTACGGGGTCTCCGACGGGCTGCTTCCGGTGTTCCTGGCCGCCGTACCGGTGCTGGCCGGGGCGGGGAGCGTGGTGACCGGGCGGCTGGTGCGGCGGGTGCGGCCGAGCCGGGTGCTGCGGTGGTCGCAGCCGGTGGTGCTGCTGGCGTTGCTCGGGGTCGGGCTGGGGGACGGGACGGCCGCGCTGGCCGTCGCCCTCGGGGTGTTCGGGCTGGCGGTGGGGGCGCTGGACGCCTCGATGAACATGCTCGGGGTCAGTCTGCAGCGGGCGTACGGGCGGAGCATCATGCTGGGGTTTCACGCGGCGTACAGCCTGGGCGGGATCCTGGGGGCCTCGCTGGCGTGGGCGGGGGCGCGCTGGGGGGCGGCACTGTGGGTGTCGTACCTGCCGGTCGTCGCGGTGCTGCTGCCGGCGGCGCTGGTGGGGAGCCGGTGGTACGTGGACGGGGACGCGGGCGGGGCGGCGGGGGAGGGGGCTGACGGGGCGGGGGGACGCGGGGGGCTTCGGGGGTTGCTGCCGTTGTGCCTGGTGATGACGTTCGCGTACATCGGGGACTCGACGGTGTCGAACTGGAGCGCCAAGTACCTCCAGGACGTACTGGGGAGTTCGGAGCAGCTGGCGACCGTGCCGTACAACGTGTACATGGTGACCACGCTGGTGGGGCGGGCCCTGGGGGATCTCGGGGTGCGGCGGCTGGGGGCCGTGGTGGTGGTGCGGGGCGGGGCGCTGGTGGCGGCGGCGGGGTTCGCGGTGGTGGCGGCGGCGCCGGGGGTCTGGACGGGGATGGCCGGGTTCACGGTGCTGGGGGTGGGGCTGTGCGTGCTGGTGCCGCAGACGTTCGCGGCGGCGGGGCGGTTGTTCCCCGGAGCTTCGGATGCGGCTGTCGCGCGGCTGAACGTCTTCAATTATGTGGGTTTTCTGGTTGGTTCGCCTTTGGTCGGGGCGCTCGGGGGTGTGTGGAGTTATCGCGGGGCGATGCTGGTGCCGATGGTGTTGGTGCTGGTGACGGTCGTGTACGCCCGGTCGTTCGAGGCCGGCGGGGCGGGCCGGTACGGTGGCGGGCATGAGCGGGCGCGCGCGGCTGATGTGGGACAAGGCGGTAACCGGCTATGACTTCGGGCCGGAGCATCCGATGGACCCGGTGCGGCTCGCCCTCACGCGTGGTCTGGTCAGGGCCTTCGGGCTCGACCGGGAGCTGGACGTCGTAGCGGCGAAGGCGGCCGGGGAGTCGACGTTGCGGCTGGTGCACCGGGAGGACTACATCGCCGCGGTGCGGGCGGCGTCCGCCGATCCGGGGGCGGCGGACACCGCGTACGGGCTGGGGACGGTCGACGATCCGGCGTTCGCGGGGATGCACGAGGTGTCGGCGCTGATCGCGGGGCAGTCGGTGGGGGCGGCCGAGGCGGTGTGGCGGGGGGAGGCGCCGCACGCGGTGAACTTCGCGGGCGGGCTGCACCACGCGATGCCGGGGGCGGCGTCGGGGTTCTGCGTGTACAACGACGCGGCGCTGGCGATCGCGCGGTTGCTGGAGCTGGGCGCCGAGCGGGTCGCGTACGTGGATGTCGACGTGCATCACGGGGACGGGGTGCAGGCGGTGTTCTGGGAGGACCCGCGGGTGCTGACGGTCTCATTGCACGAGCATCCGCGGACGCTGTTCCCGGGCAGCGGGTGGCCGGAGGAGACCGGGGCGGCGGGGGCGGCGGAGGGCTCGGCGGTGAACGTGGCGCTGCCGGCGGGGACCGGGGACGCGGGGTGGCTGCGGGCGTTCTACGCGGTGGTGCCGGAGCTGGTGGCCTCCTTCCGGCCGCAGGTGCTGGTGACGCAGCACGGGGCGGACACGCACTTCGAGGACCCGTTGGCGCACCTGGCGGTGTCGGTGGACGCGCAGCGGGCGGTGCAGGTGGCGTGCCATGAGCTGGCGCACGAGTACGCCGGGGGGCGGTGGGTGGCGCTGGGCGGGGGCGGTTACGCGGTGGTGGACGTGGTGCCGAGGTCGTGGACGCATCTGGTGGGGATCGCGGCGGGGCGGGAGGTGGCGCCGGAGGCGGTGATCCCCGAGTCGTGGCGTGCGGAGGTGTACGCGCGGACGCGGCAGTTGGGGCCGATGCGGATGACGGACGGGCGGTGGCCCGTGCCGTGGGTGGGGTGGGAGGCGGGGTACGACCCCGCGGACCGGGTGGACCAGGCGGTGCTGGCGGCTCGGCGGGCGGTGTTCCCGCTGCGGGGGCTGTTGGCGTGACGGGTGCCGGCCGACGGCCGTGCGGAGTGGGCCGGTTGTCGGGGACTCGGCGGTGTCGTGGCTGATGTGGGGGTGGAGGGCGCGGCCCGGTGTGCATGCGGTGGCGCGGGCGGGCAGGGACGCGCTGCCGTGGCGGGTGCCCGCGGTGACGGGGTGAGCCGAGTGGGTGGAGTCGGGGGAAACGGGGTGGGTGAGGGGGCGGGTCCGGGAGCATCGGGGGATGGTGTCGGCACGGGAGCTTCGTGATCATCTGCTCGGTGCCCGGCTGGCCGGGGCCGTGGCGACCGCGCGGGAGACGAGCCTGCGCAGTTACCGGCTGTTCGCGGCCCGGGATCCGCGGGTGCTGCTGGGGCTCGATCCCGTGGGGGCCTGGGGGCAGCGGGACGTGATCGGGCTGATGGCGGACCGGTGCGGCGTGTCGGCCGATCCCCGGTGCGTCACGGGACAGGACGTGATCGACCCGGACCGGACGCTCAGCGCCCTGGACGCCTTCGCGGACCGGCTGGCGGAGGCCGCCCGGCGCGGGGCCCCGGTCCTGCTCGGCACCGGGCATCCGCACCGGCTGCTCGGTTTCTACGCCGCCTTGGCGGACGCCCTGTCGGCGGCGGGATGTGCCGTCCTCACCCCGGCGCAGGGTCGCTGTGTCGACATAACGACCCGGTTCGGTCTACGCACGTACAACCTCGACTACGTACGAAGCGTCGCGTTGGTGCGGGAACCCGGCCGTGAGGGGCCCGGTTGTGAGACCGGCGCGCACACCCACTCACCCCTCCCGGTTCGGACCGCGCTGGCCGGTGCCGCCGAGGCCGGCGGGGTGCTGCCGGAGCTGGTGATCGGGGACCACGGGTGGGTCTGCGGAGCAGGTCAGCTGGGGTTCGAGGCCATCGGGCTCGCTGATACGGACGACCCCGCGCTCTTCGTGGGGCAGGCAGAGGGGTGCGTGTCCGTCGTCGTTCCACTTGATGACGGCGTGCGGTCCGATTACTACCTGCCGCTTACCCGCTACGTACTCAATCGAGCGTGTCTGTCCCAGTAGGGCGCCGATGCGTGCACCTCTTCCCCACTCGCATCACCCGCACCTACATTGGGGAGTGAGCACGCAGCGACGAAGAGTCACCGGAAGGGGAAGCCGGTGGCCGTCGAGTGCGGAAGGTTCAGGTGTGTCATGGCTGGAGACCAGAGGCCTCTGAGCGAGGTTCAGTTCCTTACCGTGGCGGAGGTCGCCTCGGTGATGCGAGTGTCGAAGATGACCGTGTACCGGTTGGTGCACAGCGGTCATCTGCCCGCGATCCGGGTGGGACGGTCGTTCCGCGTCCCGGAGAATGCGGTTCACGAGTACCTCCGCGAGAGCTTCGTGGGGGTGGACACGGCCTGATCGGGGCCGGTCAGGGCTCGGGGGAGGTCCCCGGCAGTCCCTTCGGACCTCCCCCGTCCCCTCGATTACGACCTCAGCGCTCGGACGGGTAGGCTAGCCCCTCGTAGGTCGTGTGGGCCCATGGCGCCCAAACAACCGAGTGATGAGAAGTGAGCGAGGGTAGTCGTGGGCTCTGTTATCAAGAAGCGGCGCAAGCGGATGGCCAAGAAGAAGCACCGCAAGCTGCTCAAGCGCACGCGCGTTCAGCGTCGCAACAAGAAGTAAGCGACGTCGCGGAAGCGTCATCTGTGGCCCCCCACCGGATCCGGTGGGGGGCCACAGACGTGTGCGGCGGGCGGACGGGTGGGCCGTACGGCCGTTTTCCGTACGGGACGCGTCCGGTGGTCGTCACAGCGCGACACCGAGCCGATAGGTTGGCCCGCGGGCGGGGAACCCGGCGAGGGGGACCGAGAGAAAGGCGCGGATCTTGGGCAAGGTCGTGCTCGTGACCGGAGTGGCCCGGCAGTTGGGGGGCCGCTTCGTGCGGCGGATCCAGCGGGACCCGGCGGTGGACCGGGTCATCGGCGTGGACGCGGTCGCGCCCGAGCACCACCTGGGCGGCGCGGACTTCGTCCAGGCCGACATCCGGCAGCCCACCATCGCGCGGGTGCTGGCGGAGACGGGTGCCGACACGGTCGTCCACATGGACGTCACCGGTACCCCGCTGGGCAGCGGCAGCCGGACGTCGGTCAAGGAGACCAACGTCATCGGGACCATGCAGTTGCTCGGCGCCTGCCAGAAGTCGCCTGTCGTGCGGCGGCTGGTGGTGAAGTCCAGCACGAGTGTCTACGGGTCCGCGCCCCGCGATCCGGCCGTCTGCACCGAGACGACGTCGGCCAAGTCCCTGCCCAGCGGTGGTTACGCCAAGGACATCGTGGAGGTCGAGGGGTATGTGCGGGGCTTCGCGCGGCGGCGGCCGGACGTCGCGGTGTGCGTGCTGCGGTTCGCCAACATCCTCGGCCCGGCCACCGACACCCCGTTGGCCTCGTACTTCTCGCTGCCGTTGCTGCCGACGGTGTTCGGCTACGATCCGCGGCTGCAGTTCGTCCACGAGGACGACGCGATCGAGGTGCTGCGGATCGCCTCGCACGAGCCGGAGCGGGGGACGCTGAACAGCGGGACGTTCAACATCGCCGGTGACGGGGTCCTGCTGCTCTCCCAGTGCGCGCGGCGGCTGGGCCGGCCCACCGTGCCGATGCCGCTGCCCGTGGTCACCTGGACGGGGTCCCTGGTGCGTACGCTGGGGGTGACGGACTTCTCCCCCGAGCAGATCCGGCTGCTCACGCACGGCCGGGTCGTGGACACCACCCAGATGCGCGAGACGCTGGGTTTCCGGCCGAAACGCACCACCGCCGAGACGTTCGCGGACTTCGCGCGCGGCCAGGGACCGGGGCTGCTCCCGCCGGCGGCCGTCGCGAATGCCGTGAACCGGATCGCCGTGCTGTCCCGTACGGGCGGCGGTCGCCCCCCGACGCAGAGCGCCAACTGAGGAGCGCATCAACGATGGCTGATGCCAAGGTCATTCCGTTCGACGACGACCGGTCCCGAGGGGGTGCCGGGCAGCGCTCGGCGCGGCGCAGGGGCGGTGCGGGGAGCCGGCGCGCGAGCACGGCGGAGGCCGCCGCGCCGGCCGGCGAGGTCCAGGCGCTGCCCGTGCGGCAGGGCGGGGAGGACGACGGCCCGGTGGCGGGACAGGGCCGGGACCTGCCCCCGGGGGAGGGCGGCGGCGATGACGGGCTGGAGCGGCGGATCGCGGGCGGGCTGGCGTTCCTGCGCCGGCGGCTCACCGGGGAGTACGAGGTCGACGACTTCGGCTATGACGCCGAGCTGACCGACCAGGTGCTGATGTCGGTGCTGCGCCCGGTGTACGAGAAGTACTTCCGGGTCGAGGTGAAGGGCGTCGAGAACATCCCGGCCGAGGGCGGGGCGCTGATCGTCGCCAACCACTCGGGGACGCTGCCGCTGGACGCCCTGATGATGCAGGTCGCCGTCCACGACCACCATCCGGCGGAGCGGCACCTGCGGTTGCTGGCGGCGGACCTGGTGTTCGTGCTGCCGGTGGTCAACGAGCTGGCCCGCAAGCTGGGGCACACCCTGGCCTGCGCGGAGGACGCGGCGCGGCTGCTCGGGCAGGGGGAGCTGGTCGGGGTGATGCCGGAGGGGTTCAAGGGGCTGGGCAAGCCGTTCGGCGACCGGTACAAGCTGCAGCGGTTCGGGCGGGGCGGGTTCGTCTCCACGGCGCTGCGCGCGGGGACGCCGATCGTCCCGTGCTCGATCGTCGGCGCGGAGGAGATCTACCCGATGATCGGCAACGCCAGGACGCTGGCCCGGCTGCTGGGTTTCCCGTACTTCCCGCTGACGCCGACCTTCCCGTGGCTGGGGCCGCTGGGGATGGTGCCGTTGCCGACGAAGTGGACGATCCAGTTCGGTGAGCCGATCCCCACGGACCACTATCCGGCGGAGGCGGCGGAGGACCCGATGCTGATGTTCAACCTGACCGACCAGGTCAGGGAGCAGATCCAGCACACCTTGTACAAGCTGCTGGTGCAGCGCCGGTCGGTGTTCTTCTAGGCGACGCCCTGTTCGACCTCCGACATGACCGTACGGCGGTGGGGGATCCCCACCGCCGTACGGTGTCGAAGAGTCGAAGGCCGGCTCAGTCGGTGTCCTCGCCCTCGATGCCCAGGTCGGGCAGGAGGCCGGGGAGGAGGGGCGGCAGTGTGACGTCCGGCTCGGGGGCGGGCGTCTTGTCGCCGGTGGACGGTGACGTCGGGGCGGTCTCCTCGGGCGGGTCGAGCAGGCCACCGGTGCCGCCGTCGAGCAGGCCGTCGCTCTCGCCGCCGGAGTCGGCGGACTCGCTGGGGCGCCGGCTGTCGGTGCGGCCGGGTTCGGAGGTGTCGCTCCGGCCGGTGCTGGGCGGTGCCGGGCTGCCGGAGCCGGACGGTGTCGAGCCGGCCGATCCGGAGCCGCCGCCTCGCTCGTCCTCGTCGTCGTCCCGGGGTGACGGCTCGGGGAGCAGGGAGCGCAGCGGGGCCACGTCCTCGTCTATGGCGTCGAACACCGACGTCACCTGCTCGCTGACGTCGCCGAGCTGCACGGGCAGCCGCTCGCGCAGGGTTCCCCAGGTGTCCCGGTGGGAGCGGGAGAAGGCGGAGAGCGCCCGCATCGGGGCGAGCGAGTCGGGGTCGCGGGCGTAGACCGCGCTGAGCAGGCGGTGGCCTTCGGAGGCGTCCTGCTCCACGCCGGACAGGGCGCGGCGGATCTCGCCGAGGGCCTCGTGGTCGAGGGAGCCGCCGCGGTCGCGCTCCAGCAGCAGGCGGGCCTCGCTCAGCCGGGTGGAGGCCCGGTCGAGGTGGCCGCGGCCGCGCTCGGTGTCGTCGTCGGCGAGGCCTAGCTTGAAGTCCTCTATGCCGCGCTTGAGGCCGTAGAGCGAGTCGCCGGGCAGGGCGTCGGAGCTGGCCGCGGCGATCCCGCCGAAGGCTCCCGCGGCCACGCCGACGCTGAGTCCGCCGGCGGTGAGGCCCTTGGCCAGCCGGGAGCGGGGCCGGAACCTCCTGAGCGGTGTCGCCCGGTGGACGCCGCGGGCGCGGCGCTGCTCGGGTACCGACGGGTCCGCCTCGCCGCCCGCGGCGCCCTCCTGGAGCATGGCCTCGAACGCGGCCACCAGCCGGGCCCGCTGGACGACCTTGACCTCCGGGTCCAGCTCGGGCTTGGGCAGCGCGTCGAGACCGGCGGTCAGGGCCACCATGCGGCCCTGCTCGGTCCGGTCCGCGGTGGCCGCGGCCGGTGCCGGTTCTTCGGACTGCTCGGCCGCCGGGCCGCGGTCGGGCTGCTCCTCCAGAGCCTGGGCGAAGGCGTTCGCCCGCCGGTGCGCCGATACGTTCGCGATCACTGGCGGCACCTCCTCTCGTCATGACGGTCGACTCCCCAGGGGGTCCTGAGGGTTGCACAGCCAGGCCGGGGCCACACGAGCGCGTGATCGAAGTCGGCCAGGGAGTGACCACAGGGAGCCTGCATCCCGCACAACGAGTGGCGCGGCACTTGGGTTACGCGGGGCGGGCAAGCGGACCGGGGAGTCAACGAGCCGCGGTCCTGGGCGACTTGGGCGATCAGCGGGCGTCGTCGGGGAGCAGCCGGGCGAGGGTGCGCACGGCCCGGTACTGGAGGGTCTTGATGGCGCCTTCGTTCTTGCCCATCACGCGGGCGGTCTCGGCGACGGAGAGGCCCTGGAGGAAGCGCAGCGTCACGCATTCCTGCTGCTGGGGGTTGAGCCGGCGCACGGCGTCGAGCAGGGCGGCGTTGGAGAGGGACTCCAGGACGGAGTCCTCGGGGGAGCGCTCGACCTCGTTGGCGTCGAGCATCTCGCCGGTGGTGACCTCCAGCCGGAAGCGGCTGGACTTGAAGTGGTCGGCGACCAGGTTGCGGGCGATGGTCACCAGCCAGGCGCCGAAGTCGCGCCCCTGCCAGGTGAAGGTGCCGATGCGGCGCAGGGCGCGCAGAAAGGTCTCGCTGGTCAGGTCCTCGGCGGTGGCCTTGCCTCCCACGCGGTAGTAGATGTACCGGTACACGGTGTCGCTGTACTGGTCGTAGAGCCGTCCGAAGGCGTCGGCTTCGCCCGCCTGGGCGCGCTCCACCAGGTCCATCATCCGGGCGCTGTCGCTGTCCGCGGCCGGGCGGCGGGCGGTCGCCCCGGAGGCGCGTCCGCGTCTGCCGACGGCGGCGGCGCCGCTCTCGGCGAGCGCGTAGGCCGGGCCGGCGGGGGCGGTGGCTGCGGCGAGCGCGGGGACGGCGTACGCGGGGGGGACGTAGTCGCGGAACAGGTCCTGGAGCGTTTTGACCGTTGCGCGCAGCGTAGCCAGGCCCGAGGCGTCAACCCCGACGTGTGGGTACACGGGACTCCCAGAGGCAGAGCTTCCATCACGTGCAGTGCGGGACCTTTCACCCGTCGTAGCGACGGAGGGGTACCGGAATGCGTCTGAGGAGAATAACGCTTCGTACAGGCGCTGCTACACCCAGTTGCTCAAATCATCGATTACGTCGCTTACGTAACCGAATGACGGCCGATCGGGCGCCGGAGATTGACCGGTTGTTGACCGAAAGATTCTGGGTTCGGCTTCGTAACGGAGCGTGTCGTGCCCGGGTGTGCGACGGGGGACCGGCCGGGGGCCGTGCGGGTACGCCGGACGGGTCGGCGGGGCCGTGCGGGTCAGCGGCGGCGTCGGTGCAGGGCGATGGCCGCCGCCGTGCCGCCGGCCACGGCGCCGACGCCGGCCGCCGCCGGGATGCCGACCCTGGCGGCCTTGCGGCCGGTGCGGTAGTCCCGCAGGCGCCAGTCCAGTTCCCGGGCGTGGCGGCGCAGCTTCGAGTCAGGGTTGATCGCGTAGGGGTGGCCCACCAGGGACAGCATCGGGATGTCGTTGTGCGAGTCGCTGTAGGCCGCGCAGCGGGTCAGGTCCAGGTCCTCCGCCACCGCCAGGGCGCGCACCGCTTCGGCCTTGGCCGGGCCGTGCAGGGGCTCGCCGACCAGCTTGCCGGTGTAGACGCCGCCGATCGACTCCGCGACCGTGCCGAGCGCGCCGGTCAGGCCGAGGCGGCGGGCGATCACCTGGGCGATCTCCACCGGGGCGGCCGTGACCAGCCAGACCTTCTGGCCCGCGTCCAGGTGGGCCTGGGCGAGGGCGCGGGTGCCGGGCCAGATGCGCTCGGCCATGTACTCGTCGTAGATCTCCTCGCCGATCGACTTCAGCTCGGAGACGCGGTGGCCCTTGACGATGGAGAGCGCCGAGTCGCGGGCGTCCTGCATGTGCTCGGGGTCCTCGATGCCGGCCAGCCGGAACCACGCCTGCTGCCAGGCGAACCGGGCCAGGTCGCGGGTCTCGAAGAACTTGCGCTTGTACAGGCCGCGCCCGAAGTGGAACAGGGCGGCGCCCTGCATCACCGTGTTGTCCAGGTCGAAGAAGGCGGCGGCCCGGTCGTCGCCGTGCACCGGGAAGTCCGGCTCGCCGGCGACGTCGGGTGCCGGGAGGTCCTGGGTGGATTTGCGGGCTGCCTCCGCCGACGCCTCGCCTGCCAGCACGCTGCGCGCGGTGGCGGAGCGCCTTCGGGGAGTGAGCCATCCGAGAGCGGCCATGCCCGTGAGCATAGCCAGTTTGTTCGGGCGGTCCGGAGTCGCGAGGGTGGGAGGCCGTGAACTCTGCGCGACCGTACCGTTAAAGGAGTTCTCCGCCCGGCGCGTCGCGGTGCCTCGGGAGCGGGACTTCCGTACGGCGCGGGGCGCGCGAGAATGGCCGGTATGAGCCCCGTCTTCCGCAGGGGGACGCCGCCGCGTCCTGAGCACCCGTCCCGTTCCGAGGACCATCTCGTCACCCTCATCCGCAAACCCGGCTGCCATCTGTGCGACGACGCGCAGCTCGTCGTCGAGAAGGTCTGCGCCGACCTCGGCGTCCCGTGGGAGGCGAAGGACATCACCGAGGACCGCCGGCTCCACGACGCGTACTGGGAGCAGATCCCCGTGGTCCTCGTCGACGGCCGCCAGCACACCTTCTGGCGTGTGAACGAGGAACGCCTGCGCAGGGCACTGACCGGACACTGACCGAGTAGTCCGACTGGTCCGAGTAGTCCAAGACATATCGGATGGTCGCTTAAAATCGATGGTGACGTGGTCTCGGGGGCGTGGATCGTGAGGAGCGTGTACGGCTTTGCCCCCAATAGGAGAGGAACGAGTGCGCGAGCGCACCGGTTCCACGATCGCGCGCCGGGGGCGCGTGACCCCGGTCACGTTGGCCGGGCAAATCGGACACCATCTTTGTGCACGCGTTCACAAAGACATAGCCTGCATTCGACGGGGCGGTCATGTAGGGACGTATGACCGCCTACAGCCCCGCTCTACCCGCAGGAGCACCGTGGCAACTGGCCGAACACACCGACCGGCGACCCGCAGCCGAGGGATTCCCGAGGCCACCGTCGCCCGGCTTCCGCTGTACCTCCGCGCGCTGACCGCACTGTCGGAGCGCTCGGTCCCCACGGTCTCCTCCGAGGAGCTGGCGGCGGCGGCGGGAGTCAACTCCGCGAAGCTGCGCAAGGACTTCTCCTACCTCGGTTCCTACGGGACCCGGGGCGTCGGCTACGACGTCGAGTACCTCGTCTACCAGATCTCCCGCGAGCTGGGCCTGACCCAGGACTGGCCGGTCGTGATCGTCGGTATAGGCAACCTCGGCGCCGCGCTCGCCAACTACGGCGGCTTCGCCTCCCGCGGCTTCCGGGTCGCCGCCCTCATCGACGCCGACCCCGCGATGGCCGGGAAGCCGGTCGCCGGGATCCCGGTGCGGCACACCGACGAGCTGGAGCGGATCATCCAGGACAACGGCGTCTCGATCGGCGTGATCGCCACCCCCGCCGGTGCCGCGCAGCAGGTCTGCGACCGGCTGGTGGACGCCGGGGTCACCTCCATCCTGAACTTCGCGCCGACCGTGCTGAACGTCCCGGACGGCGTCGACGTGCGCAAGGTCGACCTCTCCATCGAACTCCAGATCCTCGCCTTCCACGAGCAGCGCAAGGCCGGCGAGGAGGCCGCGGCCGGGGCCGCCGCGCCCGCCGCCGCCCGCAAGCGCGCCGCCGCCGGCGCCTCCGCCGCCTCCTCTTCCGCCGCCTCCGCCGACCAGGGCCCTGACGGGGGCGACGTCCCCGCCGTGATGCCGGCATGAGCCTCCTCGTCGTCGGACTCAGCCACCGCAGTGCCCCCGTCAGCGTCCTCGAGCGGGCCTCGCTGAACGCGGAGGCGCGGAACAAGCTGCTCCAGGACACGGTCGCCGCCGAGCCGGCCGCCGAGGCCGCGGTGCTGGCCACCTGCAACCGGATCGAGCTCTACGCCGACGTGGACAAGTTCCACGCCGGGGTGGCCGAGCTGTCCACGCTGCTCGCCCAGCACAGCGGGGTCGGCCTGGAGGAGCTGACTCCCCACCTGTACGTGCACTACGAGGACCGGGCCGTCCACCACCTGTTCTCGGTGGCCTGCGGACTGGACTCGATGGTCGTCGGCGAGGGCCAGATCCTCGGGCAGATAAAGGACTCCCTGGCCCGCGCCCAGGAGCTGCACACCGCCGGGCGGCTGCTGAACGACCTGTTCCAGCAGGCGCTGCGGGTCGGCAAGCGCGCCCACTCCGAGACCGGCATCGACCGCGCCGGGCAGTCCCTGGTCACCTTCGGCCTGGAGCAGCTCGCCGCGGGCGCGGAGGTCTCCGGCTGGGCCCGGGGCAAGAAGGCGCTGGTCATCGGCGCAGGTTCGATGTCCTCGCTGGCCGCCGCGACGCTGGCGCGGGCCGGGGTGGCCGAGGTGGTGGTCGCCAACCGCACCTTCGAGCGCGCCGAGCGGCTGGCCCGGATCCTGACCGAGGGCGACGACACGGACGTGGTGGCCCGCGCGGTACCGATGGACGCGGTGCCGGCCGAGCTGACACGTGCCGACGTCACCGTCTCCTGCACCGGCGCGACCGGCCTGGTGCTCACCGTCGACGCGGTCGCCGCGGCGGTCGAGGGACGTACGGGCGAGCCCGTGCGGATCGCGCCCGCGCCGCACGCGCCGGTCGCCGGGGCGCCGCTGCCGCC
Source organism: Streptomyces sp. SYSU D01066-1 (assembly GCF_054956795.1). Taxonomy (NCBI): domain Bacteria; kingdom Bacillati; phylum Actinomycetota; class Actinomycetes; order Kitasatosporales; family Streptomycetaceae; genus Streptomyces; species Streptomyces sp. SYSU D01066-1. Next base: position 13,453 of record NZ_JBUDHV010000001.1, read on the forward strand.
GGCCGGTGCCGGCGCCGAGGACGGCTGCCCGCTCGACCTGTCCGCCGCGCAGGCCGGCTTCTCCGTCCTGGGGGAGGCGGCGGTGGCCGGCCTGGACGCCGCCGCGCTGGAGCAGCACGGGGCGTGGGCCGCGGGCGGGACCGCGGTGGACCAGCCGCGGGAGAGCGCCGACGCCGACCTGATCTCCGCGCTCGCCGCGACCGCGGCCACCGCCGGGCGGGTGCCCGAGATACGCCGGTCCGAACCGGTCGCCGAGGCGCCGCGCCCGGAGCCGGTCCTCTTCCTCCTCGACCTGGCCATGCCGCGCGACATCGACGCCGCCGCGCACCGGCTGGCCGGGGTGCGGCTGGTCGACATCGAGTCGCTGGCGGAGGCGTCCGCGGACGCTCCGATGGCGTCCGACGTGGACCAGGTCCGGCGGATCGTCGCGGACGAGGTCGCCGCGTTCGGTGCCGCCCAGCGGGCCGCGACCATCACCCCCACCGTCGTGGCGCTGCGCAGCATGGCCGCCGAGGTCGTGGCGAGCGAGATCGCCCGGCTGGAGGGGCGGCTGCCCGACCTGGGGGACAAGCACCGCGCCGAGATCACCCAGACCGTCCGCCGTGTGGTGGACAAGCTGCTGCACGCGCCGACCGTGCGCGTCAAGCAGCTCGCGGCCGAGCCGGGCGGCGCCGGGTACGCGGACGCGCTCCGCACCCTGTTCGACCTCGACCCCGAGACGGTGGCCTCCGTCTCCCGGGCCGGGAACAGCACTGGAAAGAACCGAGGACCGGCATGACCGAGAAGGCACTGAGACTGGGGACCAGGCGCAGCAAGCTCGCCATGGCCCAGTCCGGGCAGGTGGCGGACGCCGTGAGCCAGGTGACCGGACGGCCCGTCGAACTGGTCGAGATCACCACGTACGGCGATGTGTCGCGGGAGCAGCTCGCGCGGATCGGCGGCACCGGGGTGTTCGTGGCCGCGCTGCGCGAGGCGCTGCTGCGGGGTGAGGTCGACTTCGCGGTTCATTCGCTGAAGGACCTGCCGACCGCGCAGCCCGACGGCCTGGTGCTGGCCGCCGTACCCGAGCGCGAGGACCCGCGCGACGTGATCGTCGCCCGGGACGCGCTGAAGCTCACGGACCTGCCGCGCGGCGCGCGCATCGGCACCGGCGCCCCCCGGCGCATGGCGCAGCTCAACGCGTACGCCCGCGCGCACGGCCTGGACATCGAGACGGTGCCGATCCGGGGCAACGTCGACACCCGCATCGGGTACGTCCGCAAGGGCGAGCTCGACGCCGTCGTACTGGCCGCCGCCGGGCTGAACCGGATCGGCCGCAGCGACGAGGCGACCGACTTCCTGTCGGTCGACACGGTTCTGCCCGCCCCCGGCCAGGGGGCACTGGCGATCGAGTGCACCGCGTCCGACGCGGAGCTGATCGCAGCGCTCGGCGAACTCGACGACCCGTTCACCCGGGCCGCCGTAACGGCCGAGCGGTCACTGCTCGCCGCCCTGGAGGCCGGTTGCAGCGCACCCGTGGGGGCGCTGGCCGACCTTTCCCCGCTCTCGGCTCCGCTCGAGCGGGGGGACCCCCGGGCCGACGGGCAGAATGTCAAGGAAATGCGTCTGCGCGGCGTCGTCGGCACGACCGACGGCTCGACGCTGGTGCAGTCGTCCACCACCGGTCCCGTGCCCGCAACGCACGAGGCGGCACTGGCTCTCGGCCGCGAACTCGCCGCCGGGATGCTCGCCCAGGGCGCGGCCGGTCTGATGGGGGAGCGAGAACATTGAGCCCCACCACCCTTCCCGCCGGTCCGGAACACGGGCACGTCACCTTCCTCGGTGCCGGACCCGGAGATCCGGGACTGCTGACCCTGCGCGCCGTGGAGGCGCTGGCGCACGCGGACGTCCTCGTCGCCGAGCACGAGGTGCTCGACGTCGTGCGCACGCATGCCCGGCACGGCGTGGCCGAAGTGCACACCGACCCGGACCCGTCCGGTGGTCCGGTCCCGGGCACAGGCACGCCTCAGCTGGCGGTTGTTGACGGCTCGTCGACAGCCACGGGCGTCCCCGCCGTGCGGGATGCCGCACATCTTGTCATGGAGGCCGCGCGGGGCGGCAGGCGGGTGGTGCGTGCGGTGTCCGGGGACCCCGGGCTCGACGCGTACGCCGCCGAGGAGATGCTGGCGTGCGCCGCCGCCGGGGTGCCCTTCGAGGTGGTTCCCGGCATCGCGTCCGCCGTCGGCGTCCCCGCGTACGCCGGTGTCCCGCTGCGGGACGCCGAGGGCGCGGACGTGCGGTTCGTGGACGCCCGCACGGCCTCGGACCGGTGCTGGACGGAGGTCGGCGCCTCCGACGGCACGGTGGTGGTCTCGACGACGCTGGACTCGGTGGCCGCGGCGGCCGGTGAGCTGGTGTCGGCGGGCCGCAAGCCGGACACGCCGTTGACGGTGACGGTCGCCGGTACGACGACCCGTCAGCGCACCTGGACGGCGACGCTCGGCACGATCGCCCAGACGCTGAAGCAGGCCAAGGTGCTGCCGTCCCCGGAGGGCGGCCGACCGGTGATAGCCGTGGTCGGTGAGCGTTCCGCCCCCGCCCGGCGCGACCAGTTGTCGTGGTTCGAGTCCAAGCCGCTGTTCGGCTGGAAGGTGCTCGTGCCGCGTACGAAGGAGCAGGCGGCGTCGCTCTCCGACCAGCTGAGGTCCTACGGGGCGGTGCCGCACGAGGTCCCGACCATCGCCGTCGAGCCGCCGCGCACGCCCCAGCAGATGGAGCGGGCGGTCAAGGGCCTGGTGACCGGCCGCTACGAGTGGATCGCGTTCACGTCGGTCAACGCGGTCAAGGCGGTCCGCGAGAAGTTCGAGGAGTACGGGCTCGACGCGCGCGCCTTCGCCGGGATCAAGGTCGCGGCGGTGGGCGAGCAGACCGCCAAGGCGCTGATCGCCTTCGGCGTGAAGCCGGACCTGGTGCCGAGCGGGGAGCAGTCGGCGGCGGGGCTGCTGGAGGACTGGCCGCCGTACGACCCGGTCTTCGACCCGATCGACCGCGTCTTCCTGCCGCGCGCCGACATCGCCACGGAGACGCTGGTCGCCGGGCTGATCGAGCTGGGCTGGGAGGTCGACGACGTCACCGCCTACCGGACGGTGCGGGCGTCGCCGCCGCCGGCCGCGACGCGGGAGGCGATCAAGGGCGGTGGCTTCGACGCGGTGCTGTTCACCTCGTCGTCGACGGTGCGGAACCTGGTCGGTATCGCGGGCAAGCCGCACAACGTGACGGTCATCGCCTGCATCGGTCCGGCGACGGCCAAGACGGCGGAGGAGCACGGGCTGCGGGTGGACGTCATGGCCCCCGAGCCGTCGGTGCTGAAGCTGGCGGAGGCGCTGGCCGAGTTCGGGGCGCGGCGCCGGGCGGCGGCACTGGAGGCGGGGGATCCGGTGACGCGGCCGAGCGAGCGGCGGCCGGGGTCGAGACGGCGCCGGTCGACGACGACCAGCTGAGGCGGGGCGCCCCTGCGGGGGCGCCCCGTTCCGTCACCGCCCGGGGGCGGGTGGCGGGGCTCCGCGGGGTTCCGGCCGTCGGGTGGTGGGGGCGGGGTCGGTCACGGGCCCGGTCGTTCCTGGGCCGGGGTGTTCGCGCGCCGGGGTGTTCACGGATCGGGGTGTTGACGGGTCCGGCCGTTCATGGGGCGGGCTGTTCGTTCACGGGCCGGGTCGTTCACGGGCCGGGGTTGGTCACGGGCCCGATCGTTCATGGGGCGGGCTGTTCGTTCACGGGCCGGGTCGTTCACGGGCCGGGGTTGGTCACGGGCCCGATCGTTCATGGGGCGGGCCGTTCGTTCACGGGCCGGGGTTGGTCACGGGCCCGGTCGTTCGTGCGCCGGGGTGTGCACGGGTCGAGGTGTCGACGGGTCCGGTCGTTCACGGGCCAAGGCGCTCGTTCGGTGGCGGTGTCCTGGCCGGGGTCTCGCGCCCGGTGCCGGTGCCGGTGTCGGGTCCGGTGGTGTGCTCGCGCGGTCGGCGCGGTGCCGCGCGGGTGTCTTCGAGCGGGCCGGGGAGGGGTGTCCGCCAGCGCGCCGGCCCTCGGGGCCGGCGTGCTGGCGATTCCGGGGCACGGGCTGAGTGCCGTGGCCCTTTCCTCTCGGTGGCGGACCGGTGTCAGGCGGCGGCGGGGACGACGAGGGCCTTGCCGTGCACCGCGCCCTGGGCGGCCCGCGCGTGCAGCGCCGGCAGCTCGGCCAGCGGCACCCGCTCGGCGACGTCGACGCGCAGCTCGCCGCGGTCGACCGAGGCCGCCAGCGCCGCCAGCTGGTCGGCGTCGCTGCGGACGAACAGGTCGACGCCCCGCACGTCGCGCTCCTCGTCGCTGGGGGCGGGCATCCACACCGTGGTGTTCACGAGGGTCCCGCCGGGGCGGACCAGGGTGACCAGCGCGGCCAGTTCGGCCGGGTCGACCGGTGCGAGGTTGAGGGCGAGGTCGACCGGTTCGGTCACCGCCGCGGTCACGCTGGTGGTGGTGTGGTCGACGATCTCGTCGGCGCCGGCGGCCCGGACCGCTTCGGCGCTGCGCGGGCTGGCCGTGGCGATGACGTGGGCGCCGGCGTTCTTGGCCAGCTGCACGGCGTAGCCGCCGACCGCGCCGCCGGCGCCGTTGACCAGGACGCGCTGTCCGGCCGTCAGCCTGCCGTGGTCGAACAGGGCCTGGTAGGCGGTCAGGCCCACCACGGGCAGCGCGGCGGCGTCTGCCAGGGGGACGCTCTCGGGCGCCGGGGCCAGGATCTCGGCCGGCGCGATGACGTACTCCGCGGCGGCTCCGGTGCCGGTCATCGGCAGGAAGCCGATGACGTCGTCGCCGACCGCGACGCCGTCCACGCCCTCGCCCAGCGCGTCGACCGTGCCCGCGACGTCCAGGCCGGGGGTGTGGGGCAGCGTCACCGGGATGGGGCCCTGCATGAATCCGGCGCGGATGTTGCCGTCGACGGAGTTGAACGACGTCGCGGCGACGCGGACGCGTACCTCGCCGGCGCCGGGGACGGGCCGCTCCACGTCCTCGTGACGCAGGACGCCGGGCTCGCCGTACTCGTGGAAACGCACTGCCTTCATGGCTGTTCTCACCTTCACCGTGATCCGAGGTGCTTCGAATTCGAAGTACCTGTCGAGGACAATACATCTGCTTCGAATTCGAAGCAAGGGGGGTCGGTCATCGCCGCCACGAGCGCATCGCGGCGGCGAGTTCGGCGGCGGCCCGGTCGACGTGGGCGTGCAGCCGTCCCGCGTCGTCGTGGGCCGCGGCCCCCCGGTCGGCGGGAGTGGCGACGACGACCGTGGGCACGGGGACCGCGTGCGCGCCGGTCAGCCGCCCGCGCAGGGCCCGCGTGAGGTCGGGCGGCTGTCGGCGGGAGCCGCTGTCGAGCGCCAGGAGCACCGGCATGCCGGAGAGGAGCCCGTCGCCGAGGAGGGCGAGGAACGCGTCGAACACCGGGCTCGGGGACGCGGCGAGCACCGGGGTCGCCACCACCAGCCCGTCGGCCGCCGCGACCGCCGCGACCGCCTCCCGCAGGTCGAGGCCGGCGTGACCGCGGGCGGCGGACCGGGCGAGGTCGGCGGCCAGCCGGTGCAGCTCCACCACCTCCACGTCGGCGCGCGCGCCCCCGGCCGCCAGTGACCGGCACACCGCCTCCGTGACCCGGTCGGCGAGCAGGCGGGTCGGACCCGGGGCGTCGGCGCCGGCGCTCACGACGGTCAGGGACACCGGGCTCCACGCGGCGGTGCTCATACCGGCACCGTGCTCATGGGCGCGTCCCCGCGGCCGGGCCGTCGCTCCCGCCGGTCCGCTCGGTCCGCCGCTGTTCCGCGCGGCGGGCGGTGCGGGGGGATGTCCATGGCCGGTCCTCGGGACGCGCGGACGGCGGCGCCGTCCTCCTTCCGCAACCCTGCGCCGCGCCACCACCCGGCCGCCACGGTCCGCGGTGCTCAGTAGGGCCCAACACTGCCCACGCGGTTCACCCGGGGCGGCGCGGCCCCGTCACGGGAGCGCCGGCGCGTCAGCGCGTCCGGACGCGGGAGCCGGGGCGGACCAGGCCGGCGACGGCGACGGCCACGAGCGCCACGGCGGCGAGGCCGGACAGGAGGGGCAGCACGGTCACGTCATCCTCCAGCCGGTGCGCGGCGTTGACCGCCAGCGCGACGCCGATCAGCAGGTAGAGGACGCTCATGACCCGGCTCGTCGGAACGATCCGCCACGTACGGTTACTCACGTTTGCCTCCAACTCGGTTGACGGGCAACGCGGTTCGCGTGCCCGGGGACCCCGGGGCCATGCGCGTCCCGCACCCTTCGAATTCGAAGCAGTAGACTCGGGGCATGCCTGATTCACCGCCGTCGCTCGACCCCGTGCAGCTCGGCGCCTACTTCGATCTCATCGAGGTGACCAGCCTGCTGCGGCACGCGGTCGAGCGGCAGCTGCGCGAGAGCGGCGATCTCAGTTACGTGCAGTTCCAGCTGCTGGCCCGCCTCGGGGACTCGCCGTCGGGCAGCCACCGCATGACCGACCTGGCCGACGGCGTGGTCTACAGCCGCAGCGGTCTGACGTACCAGGTGGGTCTGCTGGAGAAGGAGGGCCTGGTCGTCCGCGCCCCCTCGCCGGACGACGAGCGGAGCGTCACCGTCACCCTCACCGACGCCGGACGCGCGCTGCTGGCGAAGGTGCTGCCGGGGCACGTCGAGGTGGTCAGCAGCCTCCTGTTCGAGCCGCTCTCGCGCGACGACGTCAAGACCCTCGCCGGCCTGCTGGCGCCGGTGCGCGACCACATGCGCTCGACGCCGCCCCGCTCGGCCGCGTCCCGCCGCCGCAGGGGCGGCGCGTGAGGACGCGGCGGGCGCCGGTGCGCCCGGACGGGGCGGCGGGCCGAGCCGTCAGGTCGTCGGCCGACGCGCGAACTGCGCCGGTGTCGCCTGGTACCGCTTCTTGAAGGCGCGGATGAAGTGGCTGCTGTCGGTGAAGTGCCAGCGCGCGGCGGCCTCGGAGACGGTGAGGCGTGATCCGGGGGCGGTGAGCGCCGCGGCGGCCTCCTCCAGGCGCCGGCGGCGTATGTAGGCGCTGAACGACTCGTCCAGACTCGCGAAGGCCCGTTGCAGGGTGCGCAGGGAGACGTGCAGGTGCGCGGCGACGGCGGCCGGGGACAGGTCGGCGTCGGTGAGGCGGGCGTCGGCCAGGTCCCTGGCCGCCTGGGCCAGCGCCGGGGTGAAGGCGGGCTCGCGGTCGTCGAAGTGGTCGAGGAGCAGCCCCTTGGCCAGTTCGAGCAGGGCGTTGCGGGCCGCGTGCGCGGCCGCGGGGCCCAGGTCGCCCACGGTCCGCTGGACCATGCTGGTGTGTGCCATGAGGATCTGTGCCGCGGGCGAGGTGGCCCGGCCGGCGCGCGGTTTCCCGGCGACCAGGGACCGCAGGGCGTCGCCGGGGAAGATGAAGATGCGGCTGCCGATCTCGGGCGTGGTGTGGAAGTGGTTCTCGGTCACGACGTGGTGCGCGAAGTAGGTGCCGGCCGAGACGCGGGCGTCACCGCCCTGGTCGTGCGGCTCCCGCAGGGTCATCGCGCCGCGCAGCACGAAGTACAGCCTGACGTGGTCGTGTTCGTGCGCACCGACCGCCCGGGTGCTCAGGGGTGAGGAGCCCCAGAGTTCGTTCACGGCGGTGTCCCGCAGGGCCACCGAGCGCATGGTCCCCTGGAAGCCGTCGAGGGTGGAAGTGCTGAACTCCGGCAGGGGGTACAGGTCTCCCATGCGGTCGTTCCAGGTGTCGACGAACGGCTCCCACGTCCTGCGGCCGGTGCCCGTGGACCCGGCGTCGACGGTGAACGTGCCCATCCTGTCGCTCGGACCGAGGAAACGCGGTCTGTCGCTCATGTGCCCTCCGCGCCGGCGAACGTGTCGCCGGGATCCCGTCTGATGTCGCAAACGTACATGCCTTCCGCGTACGGCCGTTCCTACGCTTGGCCGTGATTCAACCGTCAACGGTCCGCCGCCCGCGGGTGTCACCGCCGGGTCGCCGTACGCCGGCGCCGCATACCGCACGCCGGCGCCGCACGCCGCACGGTGGCGCCGTACGCCGGCGCCGCCGCGGGCGCACCGTCCGGTGGCGGAGTCCTCGTCCGGTGGCGGAGTCCTCGTCGCGTCCGGTGACCGACTCCCCCCCGACCGACCCCCCCGACCGACCCCCCCAGGAGACCACCGCGATGATTCCCGCTGACGACCCGTCCCGGTCGCTGACCGTGGCGAACCCGGACGACCCCGGCACGACGTACGTCTCGCTCGTGGGCAACACGTACGCCATGCTGATCACCGGCGAGCAGACCGACGGCCGGTACTGCCTGATCGACATGCGCGTGCCCGACGGCGGCGGCCCGCCCCCGCACCGGCACGACTTCGAGGAGATGTTCACGATCCTCGAGGGCGAGATCGAGTTCACCTTCCGCGGCGAGAAGCACACGGTGCGGGCCGGGTCCACGGTCAACATCCCGGCCAACGCGCCGCACAACTTCCGCAACGTCTCGGGTGCGCCGGCCCGCATGCTGTGCATGTGCACCCCGGCCGGCCAGGACGAGTACTTCCTGCGCATCGGCGACGTCGTCGAGGGCAAGGACGCGCCGCCGCCGCGGCTGTCGGAGGACGAGGTCATGGAGCGCCGCCGCCGTGCGGCCGAGCTGGCCTCGGCCTACCGGAGCGAGTTCCTGTAGTTCCTGCAGCCCGCGGGACCGGCACGCCCGGCCGCCGGGCGGTGCGCGTCGGGCCGGGCGGCGTGCACCGGGCCGGGCGGTGCGCGTCGGACCGGGGGCGTGCGTCGGGCCGGACAGCGTGCACCGGGTTGGGTGGCGCGCATCGGGCCGGGCGGCGTGCACCGGGTTGGGTGGCGCGCACCGGTCCGGGCGGCCTTCGAAAGTCCCTGGGGCAGGCGGGGCCGGGCCAGGCCCCGGGGCCCGTCCCGCCGCGGTCACGGACGTGGCCGTGCCCAGGGGGTGACCGTGACGAGCGGCCCGGTGTCCCGGCCGCGGACAGGCCGCCGGCCTGGGCGGTGGGTGACCGCACTCCTCACTCCTCGCGCTGCTCGAACTGCTACTGCTACGAACCGGGGAGCGCGGGTTGGGCGCGGTGGGACTGGCGGACCGGCTGGCCGCGGCGCGAGCCGGGGCACTGGTGGGCAGGGAGCCGGAGCGGGCGGTGCTCGACCGGATGCTGTCGGGCGCGGCGGACGCCCCGCTCGTGGCCTACCTGCACGGTCCCGGTGGCATCGGCAAGTCCTCGCTGCTGCGCCACGCCGCGTGGCGGGCCGGGCTCGGCGGACGCCGCGTGGTGCAGGTGGACGGCCGGTTCCTCGGCGGTGATCCGCGCCGGCTGGCCAAGGAGGCGGCCCCGGCGTGTGCCGAGCCCGGCGCGGTGCTGCTCATCGACAGCTTCGAGCGGTGTCAGTCCCTGGAGGCGTGGCTGCGCGACACTTTCCTGCTGCGGCTCGCCGACCGCGCGACCGTGATCCTGGCCGGCCGGGTCGCCCCCGACGCGGAATGGTGTCTGGACCCGGGCTGGGCGCGGCTGTTCACCGCGCTGGCCGTGCGTCCGCTGGACACCGCCCGGTCCCACGCCCTGCTCGCCGCCCGGGGGGTTCCCGCCGAGCGGCGCGGCGCCCTGGTCGCCTTCGCCGGAGGCAATCCGCTCGCCCTCTCCCTGGCCGCCTCGATGCCTGCCGGGGCGCCCGGCGTGCCGTGGGAGCCGGCCGGCGACGTCCTGACGACCCTGGTCGAGCGGCTCGTGGGCGGCCTGCCCGGCGCCGCCCACCGGCGGGCCCTGGAGGTCGTCGCGCAGGCCCGCGTCACCCGGGAGCCGCTGCTGCGCGCGGTGCTGGGCGACGAGGACACCGACGCGGTGTTCCGCTGGCTGCGTCAGCTGCCCTACATCGAGGCCACGCCCGAGGGGCTGTACCCGCACGACGCGGTGCGGGCGACCCTGGCGGCCGACCTGCGCTGGCGGAACCCCGAGCGCTACGACGACGTCCGCGTCCGCGTCTCACTCGCCGGCCTGCGCGCCGTACGCGACGCCTCCGAGGAGGACGTGCCGGCGCGGGTCGCGGAGTGGATGTTCCTCTTCCGCGGCCAGGGGGGCCCGGACGACCCGTACACCCACCGGGCGCACCCGCACATCGAGGAGACCGCGCTGCGGCCCGAGGACGTGCCGGGCGTGTTACGCATGGCCGAGAAGGAGGAGGGCCCGGCGTCGGCGGCGGCGGTCGCGCACTGGGTGCGCCGCCAGCCGGAGGCGTTCCGCGTCCACCGCTACGCGGGCTCCCGCACGCCCGTGTCGTTCATGGCCGTCCTGCGGCTGGACGCGTCCCTGCCCGAGGACCACGCCGAGGACCCGGTGATCGCGGCGGTCTGGGAGTTCGTGGAGGCGGTCGCGCCCCTGGGGCCGGGCGAGCATCTGGGCATCCGCCGCTTCGCGGTGCAGGCCGGCGGGCACCAGCGGCCCTCGCCGCTGATGGAGCTCATCGGCCGGCGTGCCATCGGCGAGGAGATGCGGGCCAGGGGACGCGCGATGACCTTCACCGTCTTCGAGGACGCCGACCGGTGGGGGAGCCACCTCGCCGGGGCCGGGCTGCCGGAGCTGGTGGCCGTGGACGTCGGCGGGCGGCGGCAGCACGTCTTCGGCCGGGACTGGCGGCGGCAGACAGTGGAACAGTGGGCGCGGCACCGGGCGCGCGCCGGGGTCGCGCCGGTGGCGACCTGGCCCGCGGCCGACGCCATGGGCGGTCCGGGCGGCCGGGTGCCGCGCGCGGCGTTCGCGGAGGGCGTGCTGGAGGCACTGCGCACCTGGCACACGCCCCGCGCGTTCGCCACCAGCGTCCTGCTCGACTCCCCCCTGGTGCCGCCGGGTTCGTCCGACCCGGCCGCGGACCTGCGTGCCGCCATCCTCACCGCCGTCGACGCGATGCAGACCGACCCCGCCGGCGTCAAGGCCCACGAGGCCCTCACCGCCACCTACATCACGGCCTCCCGCACCCACAAGGCCGCCGCCCGACGGCTCGGGGTGCCCTACGGCACCTACCGGCGCCACCTCGCCCTGGCCAAGGAGCGGCTCGTCGCACATCTGCTGCGGCAGCCGTCGCCCCCGGCCGCGTCCGGGAGCGGCGACGCGGCGCCACCGGGCTGACGGCCGCGCGCGCCGCGCGGCCGGCGGGCGTGAGGGGCGAGGCGACGGGTCCGCGCGGTGACCGGCGGGCGAGGGGCCGCCCGTCGGTACCGCGCCCGCCGCGCGCCGCTTCGCCGGTGCCGCGTCCGCCGTGTGCCGCTTCGCCGGTGCCGCGTCCGCCGTGTGCTGCCCGGCGCCCGGCCTGCTGCGGCCGTCACCCCTCCCGGCCGTCCGTCCGGCCCCCGCGCACGGGCGGGTGAACCCGCGCGGTCACGCCCCTGGAGGGCGCTGTACCACCCGCTCCCCCGTGCGCGGGAGAGCGGAACCCGTTGCGGCGAAGTGTGAGCATTCAGGCCCCGGGTGTCACCGGGGCGCTCAAAAGAGCACTTGCGCGGTCCTGTCTCCCTTCCTGGAGATCCATGGGCGGACGACCGTCGTCGTCCCCGGCAACGTCCTCTTCGAGCGCAAGCCGGCCCGTCCCAAGCAGCCGTGGACCGAGAAGCCCTGGGTCTACGCCTTTCGTACCGCCCAGCCCTCCACCCTCAAGCAGAACCCGCTCACCCGGGCCCGCCTTGAGGACTTCGTGCAGTGCTGCCGGCCCGACGAGGACCGCTCCAAGTGCGGGGACGGAACGCTTCAAGGCGTTCACCCACGAGGAACCGGCCGCCCGCGACAAGGCCGACCTCGACATCACCTGGCTCCGCGACCCCGGCCTGGACGACGCGGACAGCCTTCCCGCGCCCGAGGTGCTCGCCGCGACCGCGGAGACGCCGCCGCAGTGTTCCGGGACGGCAAGCAACTCGTCCTGCTCGGCCACGACGGTGGCGGGCTCGCTCGGCACGAGTGCGATCTGGACTTCGGCCGCGTTGCCGACGCCTTTACCGAGCACCATTACGTGTGGGCGGACGTCGATCCTCACCAGGACGAGTTCCGCCGCCGGGTCCCGGGTGCTCCCGGTCTCCCGGAGGGTGCGAACGCCATCCTCAAGGCCCGCCAGGAGTCGCTGGAGAAGAAGGGGCGCTTCCACGAGGACGTTTGGGAACTTCGTGGGGAACTGGCTCGTCTCGGCGTCGTGGTGCGGGACGAGAAGCGACGCCAGTACTGGAGGACGTCGCGGAAGTCAGGTCCGGCCGCGGAATGAATGACGGTGAGACTGTCTGGACCGTGTCCCTCGGCCACCTCAGCCCCGTCGAGTTCGAGGAGAAGCACTACGCCGATCAGGCAGCGGCCGAACCGGTGCACCCGAAACCCTGCCGACCCCTTCTGACCAGCTAGTCAGCACCTCCCGCACAACGGGGGAAGCTCAGGGGCTGGACGAGGACGACGAGGGCGGCGGACCAGGCTGAAGCGCCGGTCGGGGCGAGCAGTCGAGCGCCCGTCGCTTCGTCCGCTTGGAGCCGGCAGCGGCCCGCGGGTGAAGGGCCGCACCGTACGATGAAACGGTGACCGTACGCAGCCTTTCAGGCAGCCGCTCCGCCGGGCGGCTGTTCGCGCTGCTGGTCCTGACTGTGCTGGCCGGCGTGCTCGGCATGCACGCCCTGCCCCCCGGCGGTGCGCCGGCGGCGCACGCCGACGCCGGCCATCAGACGGTGACGGCTGCACCCGCCGATGCCGGCCATCAGACGGTGACGGCTGCACCCGCCGACGCCGGCCACCAGATGGTGACGGCTGCACCCGCCGGTGATCACCAGGGAGCCGAGGACCGCTCGCACACCAAGGGCAGCGCCGGTCACCTGGATCACGCGGACGCCATCTGCGCGGCCGCCGGGGTCGGCGTGCCCTACACGCCCCCCGCGCTGACCGCGGCTCTCATGGACGCCCCGGCCGCCCACACCCCGATGGGAGCGGCGCCGGCGTCCGCCGTGAGCGAGCGGGCCCCGCCCGACCTGTCCGAGCTGCAACTCCTGCGGACGTAGAGCGACCCGCACGGCACCCTCCTGTGTGTCCCGGCTCCTGCCGGTGACCGGTGCCGCGCCCTCGCACGCCCTCGTTCTCCACCACATCCGCGCGCCCCAGTGCCTGGGGCGGCGTGAAGGAGTCGCACCACCATGAACAGCACGCGTTCCCTCGTCCGCCGTACCGCCGCTGTCGCTGCCGCCGGCGCGGCCGCGCTCGTCCTGACCGCCTGCGGCACAGACGGCGACAGCACAGCCGGACACGACGGCCACAGCACGAAGTCGCCCTCCGAGTCGGCACCGGCCTCACGAGGTCAGCACAACGCGGCCGACGTCACCTTCGCCAAGGGGATGATCCCCCACCACCGCCAGGCCGTGGAGATGGCCGACCTCGCGCCGTCGCGGGCACGGTCGGCCGAGGTGAAGACGCTTGCCGCGGACATCAAGAAGACCCAGGACCCGGAGATCAGGACGCTGTCCGGCTGGCTGGCCTCGTGGGGCGAGGAGGTCCCCGCCGAGGGCACCATGGACCACTCCATGCACGGCGGGGGCGGGATGATGAGCGCTGAGGAGATGCGGCAGCTCAAGGACGCCTCGGGCAAGGCGTTCGACACCGCCTTCCTGGAGATGATGATCAAGCATCACGAAGGCGCGGTCGCCATGGCCGAGACCGAGCGGGCCGACGGCGCCTACGAACCGGCCCGGAAGATGGCCGGGGACATCATCGCCTCCCAGACCGCCGAGATCACCCGGATGAACAAGCTGCTCGGCAAGAACTGACCCCGCCCGCCGGCCCGCCGGGGGCGGGACGCTTCCCGCGCCCGCCCCCGGCCCGGCGCACCCAGTCGTCGCGTCGCCGCTCTTCCCGCCTTTTCCCGCACGACAGTCTGGACCCCTCGTGACCAGCCCTGTCCGCGTACCCCGCCGCCGCGCTCGCGCCGCCTGCCTCCTGACGGCAGCCGGCCTCCTGCCCGCCGCCTGCTCCGCCCCCGGTACCGCCGGTACCGCTGCCCGGTCCGCGGCGCCGGACCCGGGGGCCGGCCACCCGCACGGCCCGGGTCTCGACCCGGCCGCCGACACCGTTCACGCCGCCGGCCGCCACGGCGTCTTCCGCCTCACCGGCGACAGCGCCCAGCGGGTGGCCGACCGCCACCGGGACACGATGGGCTTCACCTCACCTCACCTCACCTCACCGTCACCGGCCCGTGCACGTTCCTCGCCTCGGGCCACCCCTCGCCCGCCGACCCCGAAGCCCGCTCCCCGCATCTGGGCCTGGTCCGCAGCACCGACGCCGGCCGGACCTGGACGGTCCTCCATCAGCCGCCGACGACACCCGAACACCCCCTAGGGGAATACCCCTGGGGGGTATGGCGTTCGTGGTGTGGAGCCCGGCAGCGGGACACACTGGACGGGGAATGGGGATGAAGGACATGGACCACAGCGCACACCACACACCCACCGTGCACGACCACGCCGCTCACCACGCCGGCCATCACAGTGGCCACGGGCGGTCGGGCGCGTCGTGGCCGACCGCGGCCAAGGCGACCTTGCACTGCCTCACCGGCTGCGCCATCGGCGAGGTCCTCGGCATGGTCATCGGCACGGCCCTGCTGTGGGGCAATGTGCCCACCATGATCCTGGCGATCGCCCTGGCCTTCGTCTTCGGCTACTCGTTCACGCTGTTCGCGGTCCGCCGGGCCGGCCTGGACTTCAAGAGCGCCGTCAAGATCGCGCTCGCCGCGGACACGGTCTCCATCGCGGTCATGGAACTCGTCGACAACGTGATCATCGCGCTGACGCCCGGAGCGATGGACGCCCACCTGTCCGACGGGCTGTTCTGGTCGGCTCTGCTGGGCGGCTTCGCCGTCGCCTTCCTGATCACCACTCCGGTCAACAAGTGGATGATCGGCCGCGGCAAGGGCCACGCCGTCGTCCACGCCTACCACTGACCCTGAACCACGGTGATGCGCTGACCGCTTGAGCTCACCACCGTTTGGTGACAGGCGGCCGACGCGTCCAGTGAATCCGTGCGATCCAGGGGTTCGGGGCGGCGCGAACCCCATCAGATCCGATGACGATTGCTGACAGGGTTTGACGACGGACAGGGTCCGGTTCTCCGAACGGAAGGGCCCCGGTGGCGAACCCGCTCTACAAGCGGGTCTCGACCGACCAGCGGTCGACCGCCCGGCAGGACCTGGTCCTGGAGGAGGATGCCCCGGTCCCGGAGTCGCCGGTCGCACCCGGCATGCCGGGCAAGGTCGCCTACTCCCTCCGCGCGGGCCACGCTCGACCAGGGGGTGACCGTACGGCGCGGCCAGGGCTTCCCCGCGGTCCCGGCCCAGTGCGAAGCCCGCCGGGAGTACGAGAACCGGGGCAACGCGCTCACGCCCTGACCATGATCGTTCTCGGCGCCGACCGCTGCACCGATGTCCCCCGAGGCCGTAAGCGCGTGGCCCGTCACCCGGGGCGCCGGGGGACGGGCCACGCGTCGACGCCGGGCCCTGCCGCCGAGTCGATGACACTTCGGGTCGAAGTGTCATCGGTTTCCGGGAGGGTGGTCCGGAGGGCGGTGAGTACGTCAGTGGCCAGAGGCGTACGGCAAGAAGGCCGCCCAGGTGGTGGGGGTGACGGCGAGATGGCCTCGGTGAGGGTCTTTCGAGTCGCGCACAAGGACGTGGTCCAGCTCCAGATCGGGAGTGGCCACCTCGACGCAGTCGGGGCCGTCAGACGTGCTGTAGCTGCTCTTTATCCACTGCATGTTTCTCCGAGTACCTTTTCGATGAGGGCCGTTGATTCCCGGGGGCTGAGAGCCTGCGCCCGGATGATCCCATAACGCATGTCGAGGAGTTGCACCTCTTTCTGGTCGGTGATCACCCGGCTGATGTGCTGCACCTCCACGTGCCCGACCGTTGTGCCGTCCTTCAAGCGGAGCAACCGGAACGAACCGTCGAGTCCCGAGTTCTCTTCACAGCTCAGCGGGAGCACCTGGAGGTCGACGTTGCAGAAGCCAGCGACCTCCAACAGTCGTTCGAGCTGCCTGCGCATCACCATCTTGCCTCCGATCAGCCGCCGGAGGGTCGACTCGCACTGGACGAAGCTGAAGACAGGGCGGCCTGTAGTGCCGTCGACGATCTCCTGGCGAACCATGCGGGCTGCCAGGTGCTGCTCCAGCTTGTCGTCCGTGAAGGGTGGTCTACGCGCGCCGAGTACCGCCCGCGCGTACTCCTCCGTCTGCAACAGCCCGTGGACGACGGAGTTGTTGTAAGCGCACAGCTCCGTCGCGTCGTCCTCCACCTTCTTCAGATCCCGTACCTTCTTCGGGTACCGGACGTCCGCCAGGTCCTTCTGCAGCGCCGCGATCCTGCCGCCCGCGTTCAGGACCTCGTCCGCCGCCTCCAGGTACTCGGGGCGGGGGATGCGTCTCATGCGCTCGACGGACGAGACCAGCTCCTCGCCGTACCCGATGGCCGCTCCGAACTCCGGCTGGGTGAGGCCGGCGGACTCGCGCCACAGCTTCAACTGCCGGGCCACCGTCCTGATCACGCCCGTGGCCTCGTCGTCCTCCGGAGCCACGTCCCACTCGCCCATGCCTACCGCCCTCCCGTCGCCGTACGTCCCGGACGGAAACCGGCCGCCACCTGGACAGCTCTCGTCCGCACGGGGTGATTCCCTTCACAGGCTACGCATGCGTCGACACGCTCTGTGATGTGAACCGACACATCACCCGTACTCGGCACTTCACCGTGCCGCTCTCCGCGACCCGGCGCGGTGCGCGCCTCGCCCGCTTGCTGGCCGTCGAAAAGCTGAATGAGTGGGGGCTGCCGTTGGACCCCGCCCGGCTCGTCGTCGCCGAACTCGCCGCCAACGCCGTCCTGCACGGGCGGGTACCGGGGCGGAGTTTCCGGCTCGGTCTCTCCGTCGGCGAGGGCGGGGTGCTGCGGATCGAGGTCGTGGACGCGCGGGGGGACCGGTTGCCCGGTCAGGGGGAGGCGGCGGACGGGGAGTCGGGGTACGGGTTGGTGCTGGTCGGGGAGTTGGCGGATCGGTGGGGGGTGGTCGGCGGGCCCGTGCCGTGCAAGACGGTGTGGGCCGAGATCGATCCCGTCTGACCGGAGCCCGGAAACACGGGAGCCGGTGGCGCGGAGGCCGGAGCGGCGGGCGGTGAAAGACCAAAGAACTCGGGGAAAGAACCCTTCCCAACCCAACCAAACCCGGTGTACGTCACTCGGGTGGGTGAAAGGGGCTGGCGGGGCTGGCGCGGGCGCCGCGCGGGCGGGCACTCTCGGGACCAGGCAACTCCGCCGCCGCATATGACACATGCGGCCCCCGCCAGGGACTAGCACTCCCAGGGCGAGGGCCTCACCAAGTAGGAAGCGAAACCCTTCCCTTATGGCTGCGCGACAGCTTATCCCTGCCCAACGCTCGCGTGAGGGCGTTCCCCGTACCGCCGCCCCCTCGGGGGTCACGCACGTACGGACGTACCAACCCGACCGGTACACCATCATCGGCAACCACCTCGCCCAGCACCGCCAGTTGTCGCTGGTCGCCATCGGGCTGGCCGTGTACATCCTGTCGCTGCCGGACGGCGGCGCCTCCGACATCCGTACGCTCGCCGCCCGTTTCCCCGAGGGGCGGGACCGGATCGGGTTCGCGCTGCGGGAGCTGGAGGCCAGCGGGTACATCGAGCGGGTGCGGGAACGGGTCGACGGGGGGCGGTTCGTCACGCGGACGTTCGCTCACGACGTGCCGGGGGAGCGGAGGGCCCCTGTCCCCGTCCCTGCCCCCGCCCCTGAAGTACCCGCGGTCGTGGAGGCCGAGCCCGTCGTGGAGGAGGCCGAGCCGCCCCGCAGCGAGCATGAGGAGAAGGCCGAGTCGCTGCTCGTCGGGCTGCGGCGGTCCGACAGCCGGTTCACGCTGTCGCGCAAGGACGTGCGGCGGCTGGTGCCCGCCGTCGTGGCGTGGTTCGAGAACGGGGCGAACAGGACGGCCGTGCACCACGCCCTGACCCATGACGTGCCCGTTCTCCTGAAACATCCGGCCGGATTCCTCGCGTACCGGCTGAAGGAGACGCTGCCGCCGCCTCTGCCGCCCGTGCCGGAGACGGTCGTCCTGGCGACGCGTCAGGAGCACGAGACGAGACCCTGGTATCCCATGACCAACTGCGCGGGGTACTGCGGTCGCCCCTTCCGCGCCCCCGAGGGTTCCTGGTGCCGGGACTGCCGGGACCGCCGGGCGAGAGGGGACGCCGACCGTGGCTGACGAGACGATGCGGGCGGCCTACTGGCACGCCCACAGCACGCTCCTGCAGATGTCCTCGCTTCTGGAGGTGCTCAGGGACGAAGGGGCAGGCGGTCACGGCGTGGAACCGCACGCCGGTGCCGCGCTGTGGGCGGTCCGGCTCGCCGCCGTGGTCCTGGCCCCGGCCGTGCCGGGGGCGGCGCGACCGCCGTTCACCGACGACACCGACCGGCTCCTGTACCTGGCCGGCCAGTGGCGGGACGCCGCCTTCGACCTCGGCGAGTTCGCGATGCCGCCGCCCGCCCTGCGGGTCGTCAGGGACGGTGACCGTGGTGAAATGGCGCCGTGAGCCGGGCTGTCGAAGAGAGCAACCGCCGCATGCTGCGGGCGCGGGACGCGATGGACCGGGAGTACGCGCGGCCGTTGGACGTACCGGCGCTGGCGCGGATCGCGCACGTGTCGCCGGCGCACTTCGCGCGGACCTTCCGGGCGACGTTCGGGGAGACCCCGCACCGGTACCTGCAGCGGCGGCGCGTGGAGCGGGCGATGTTCCTGCTGCGGGAGACCGGGCGGAGCGTGACCGACATCTGCTTCGAGGTCGGGTTCGGCAGCACGGGGACCTTCAGCCGCACGTTCCGGGACATCGTCGGGCGGTCGCCGCGGGAGTACCGGAAGGCGGCGGTGGCCGCGCGCGTGCCGACCTGCTTCACGATGGCGTGGACGCGGCCGAGCGACTGAGCGGCTGAGCAGTTTCGGATAAGTATCCGGGCGCTCCGCTCAGTAGCGTGGCGGTCATGTTCAACGCCATCACGCATTCGCAGATATACGTCCTCGACCAGGACGAGGCCCTCGACTTCTACGTCGGCAAGCTGGGGCTGGAGGTCACGGCCGACGTCGACATGGGCTTCATGCGCTGGCTCGCCGTCGGCGTTCCCGGCCACCCCGGGCGGGAGATCCTGCTGGAGAAGCCGGGCGCTCCGGCCATGTCGGAGGAGACGGCGCAGCAGGTGCGCGAGCTGGTGACCAAGGGCGCGATGGGCGGATGGCTCATCCTCACCACCGACGACTGCCGCAAGACCTACGAGACGCTGCTGGAGAAGGGGGTGGAGTTCACGGAGGCGCCGACCGAGCGGCCGTACGGGATCGACTGCGGGCTGCGCGACCCCTTCGGCAACCGCATCCGCTTCACCCAGTCGAAGGGCTGAGAGCGGCCCGGCCGGCCGCGCGTCGGTGAGGCACACGGGAGCGGGCGCGGGGGGAATGCCGGGACCGATCGGGACGGGATTCCCCGGGCACGCCGTGCACGGTGCGGCACGCCGTGCGCGGTGCGGTGCGGTGCGGCCGGGGGCGAACCGGCGGTGACGTCCGATCGCGGGCGCGCGTCACCCTCAGGGACGGATTGTGCGCATTCGGTGACGAAAACCGGGGCGGGGTGCTAATTTCGCACACATGGAGATCGGTGAGCGGGTAGCCCAGGCGCGAGCGGAGCGCGGCGTCACTCAGGCTCAGCTGGCGGCGTCGGTCGGCATGGACCGCACGGCACTGGCGAAGATCGAGTCGGGCAGTCGTCGGGTGTCCGCCGTGGAACTCGTCTCGATCGCGCGCGAACTGGGACACCGGGTGGAGTGGTTCGTGGAGGAGGCCCCGCCCGCGCTCGCCTCCTACCGCAGGGCCCGGCCCGGGGCGGCCGTCCAGGACATCGACACGGAACTCGACTCGCTGGTCCGCGACGCCGAGTTCGTCACCTCCCGCTGTCCGGACCTGGTCGCCGGGCAGCCCGGGCCCGTACCGCACCCGGCCACGGGGGAGGAGGCGGAGGAACTGGCGGCCTCGGCCCGTCGGCTGATGGGGCTGGAGCCGTCGCAGCCGGTCTACGAGTTCTCGCGGTGGGCCGCGGTCCTGGGCCTCCTGGTGTTCTCGGTGGATCTCGGAGAGGGGGCGGACGCCGGCACGGTGCTGCTGAGACGCGGTGGCGTCGCGCTGGTCAACGGGCACTGGCGGGTCGGCCGGCGTCGCCTCGCCGCCGCCCACGAACTGGGGCACTACCTCGTCGCCGACCAGTTCTCCCTGGACTGGCGGGTGGCCGCCGCGGAGGCCCACGGCATCGAGGCCAGGCTGGACCGCTTCGCACGGGCACTGCTCCTGCCCGGCGCGGACCTCCGGGAACGCTGGGCGGACTGGCTGGACATCCCGGAGGAGACGTGGCGGGACGCGGCGGTGCGTGCCGCCAGCCACTACGGGGTGGACATGGCGACCCTGGCGCGCAGACTCGTCGAGACGGGACTGGCGGACGGCGACCGCGCCGCCGCGATCCGGCGGATCCAGACCAAGCAGGCCGACATCGTGGAGAAGAACCTCGTGGTCCGCGACGAGCTGGCCCCGGTGGCTCTGCCGCGCCCCTACGAACAGGCCGTTCTGAAGCTTTACCGGCACGAGGTGGTCACCGCCGACCGCGCTCTCGGGCTGCTGCGCGGGAGTTTCCGGCGCGACTCCCTCCCCGACCTGCCCCCGCTGCCGGAGACGGAGATCTGGGACGTGACGTCGTGACCGGTGGGCAGTGCACCTATGTGCTGGACACCGGACCGCTGAGTCATTTCGCCCGGGCGCAGTGGTTACGCGTGCTCGAAGTCGTGCTCAAGGAGCACAGGGTGGTGATCCCCGACGTGGTCGCCGAGGAACTGCGCAACGGCGTCGCGCAGCACCCCCACCTGAGCTCCGTCCTGGACGCCGACTGGATCAAAACGGTCCTCCTCGACACACCCGTCCTGCACAGGGCCTTCGCGCGCTACGAGAGCCAGCTGGTCGGCCCGGACGGGCGCAACGTCGGCGAGTGCGGGGTGCTCGCGCCGGCCGAAACCCTGCCGGACGCCGTGGCGGTCGTCGACGACCGGGTGGCCGTGAAGGCCGCGCGAGCGCGCGACGTCACCGTACGCCGCACCCTGGGCCTGCTCTGCGACGCCATCCACGCCGGCCTCCTCACGGTTCCCCTGGTGTCCGCGGTGGCGGACGACCTGCTCGCGGGGGACTACCGGCTTCCCTTCAAGCCGGGCGGATTCGCCGAGTGGTGCGCCCGCGAGGGCGTCTTCTGAAGGAGCCGCGGCCCCGCCCCCGCTCGCGTGCCCGTCAGCGGCGGGCCGGGTGGTGGGGACCGGGTGGTGGCGGGGCGGGTGGTGGCGGGGCGGGTGGGCGTGGGCCGACTGCGCGTCGGCAAAGGCATCGTGGGGGCGGGCGTAGCGTAGGTGGTATGTCGACGTATGGAAGCTTTCCCGGAAGCCGGCCCCGGCGGCTGAGGTCCACCCCCGTGATGCGTCGGATGGTCGCCGAGACGCGGCTGCATCCCGCCGATCTCATCCTTCCGGCGTTCGTGCGGGAGGGGATCGGCGAGCCCGTGCCGATCGCCGCGATGCCGGGGGTCGTGCAGCACACGCGGGACACGCTGAAGAAGGCCGCCGTCGAGGCGGTGGAGGCCGGGATCTCCGGGATCATGCTCTTCGGCGTGCCGGAGGAGGAGAAGAAGGACGGGCTCGGGACGGCCGGGACCGATCCGGACGGGATCCTCCAGGTCGCGCTGCGGGACGTGCGCGGCGAGGTCGGCGACGAGCTGCTCGTGATGTCCGACCTGTGTCTCGACGAGTTCACGGACCACGGGCACTGCGGGGTGCTGGACGGGGAAGGCCGCGTCGACAACGACGCCACCCTCGAACGGTACGCCGAGATGGCCCAGGTGCAGGCCGACGCCGGGGCGCACGTCGTCGGGCCGAGCGGGATGATGGACGGGCAGATCGGGGTCGTCCGGGACGCCCTGGACCAGATCGGGCGGGAGGACGTCGCCATCCTCGCGTACACGGCCAAGTACGCGTCCGCCTTCTACGGGCCCTTCCGGGAGGCCGTCGGGTCGTCCCTGAAGGGGGACCGGCAGACCTACCAGCAGGACGCCGCCAACGTGCGCGAGTCCCTGCGGGAGCTGGCGCTGGACCTGGAGGAGGGCGCCGACATGGTGATGGTCAAGCCGGCCGGGCCCTACCTCGACATCCTGGCGAAGGTGGCGGAGGCCGTGGACGTGCCGGTCGCCGCCTACCAGATCTCCGGTGAGTACTCGATGATCGAGGCCGCCGCGGAGAAGGGGTGGATCGACCGGGACCGGGCCATCCTGGAGTCGCTGACCGGGATCAAGCGGGCCGGTGCGCGGAACATCCTGACCTACTGGGCGGTGGAGGTCGCGCGCACCCTGCGCTGACCGGACGTACCCGACTTCGCGCGGCACGCGGCGCGGTGTCCCTAGTAGGTCAGGGCCGTGGCGCGGTCGGTCAGCCAGTAGGTGACCGACAGGGAGTCGTCGACGTGGACGCCGGCGGCGGGCAGGCTGACCGTGGCGATGGAACCGTCGTCGAACGGGATCGTCAGCGTGGTCGCCGTGTGGCCGTTCGCGGCGCTGCCGTCGCCGGCCGAGAGCAGGACGCCCGCGTAGCCGGAGCCGCCCGGCTCCAGCGTGGTCAGCGCCTGCGGCTTGCTGTCCTCCATGACCGGCGGCACGGACTGGGCCTCGCCGAACCTGGCCGCCGGGTAGGTGGGCAGGGAGCAGGTCCTGGAGCCGGTGTTGGTGGCGGTCAGGAGCAGGTGGTTGACCGGGCGGGACACCTCGGTGGCGGTGATCTGCACGTCGTCGGCGGAGCAGTCGCCGGGGACCGTGGAGTCGGCGTCGTTCCCGGTGGTCTTCTGGGAGCCGGCGGTGGTGCCGTCCTGCTTGCCGGCGGTGTCCGTGCCGGTCGTGCCCGTGCCGGTCGTGCCGGTCGTGGTGTCCGTGCCGCTCGTGCCGCTCGTGTCGCTCGTGCCGGTGGACGCGGTGTCGTCGGTGCCGGTCCGCGCGGTGGTGTCCGAGGAGGCGGACGCGGTGCGCAGGCCGGTGGCCGAGCCGTCGTCGCAGGCCGTCAGGGAGAGCGCGGCCAGGGCGACGGTGGCGGCGGCGAACAGACGGACCCGAGTGGTGCGTGCGGACATGAGGTGATCCCCTTCACAGGTGGGTGGGAGTGGCGCCGCTCGACCGTCGCCGGGAGCGGCTGCTTGACTGGTCACAGCCTGCGGCAGCGGCCGTCCCGGTCGCCAGCCGCGGCGGCACACGCGGGACGCTGGGACGTCTGGAACCACTCTGACCTGGAGAGACGTCCCTGTCCTGGGACGCGGTGCGGGGACAAGGGGAGCGGGAGAAACGGTGACTGCGGACGATTTCGCGGGACTGCTGCGGGAGCTGAAGGAACGGTCGGGCCTCAGCTACGGGGCACTGGGCAAGCGGCTGCACATGAGCGCGTCGACGCTTCACCGGTACGTCAAGGGCGAGGTCGTACCGACGGAGTTCGCCTCCGTCGAGCGGATGGCCCGGCTGTGCCGGGCGACGCCCGAGGAACTGCTGGAACTGCACCGCCGCTGGATCCGCGCGGACGCGCTGCGCGGGGTGAAGACGGACGGGGCGGCGGAGCAGAGGGAGCGGGGGGAACAGGGGGAGCAGGGGGGCGGTGCCGCCAAGTCCGGTGGTGCGACTGCGAGTACGGGTGCTGCGGGTGCTGGTGCGGGCGCGGGTACGGGCGCTGCGGGTGCCGGTGCCGGTGCAGGTGCCGGTGCGGGCGCGGGCGCTGTGGGTACGGGCGCGGGTGCTGCGGCGCGTGGCGGGGAGCCGTCGGAGGAAGCGGCCGTACCGGACGCGACGGCTGCCGCCTCCGGCGCGGGCGACGGTGAGCCGGAGGGCGACCCCGCCGAAGTCACCGTGGTCGGGGAGGCGACTGCCGGTGACGGCGAAAGGGGCGGGCGCTCCCGCAAGCGTGTGCTGTACGCCGCCGGCACGGGGGTCGGGCTGGCCGCGGCCGTGGCGCTCGTGATCGGGCTGCTCCCGGACGGGGAAGAGGGGCGGGACACCGCGGACGCCGTCGGGGCGACCGTCTCCACACAGCCCTCCGCGCGCTCCTCGGCCCCGTCACCGACCGCCGGCCGGTCGGCTTCCCCCAGCGCGAGCGCCAAGGCCACCGCGAGTGCCGGTACCGGCCCGCGGACCGCCGCGAGCAAGAGCGGGGCCGCGACCGCGTCCGCGTCCGCGTCGGCGGCGGCACCGGCGGCCGACGGCCCCGTCCCGGTCACCGTGCAGACCACCCCGCACTACTGGGACCACCCCTGCGACCAGAGCTTCCTGGTCGACCGCAGCCCCCAGAACGTGCTGGAGCCGCCCGCCCAGCAGGACTCGGCCGGCTGGATCGCCTCCTTCGGCGCCGTCGCCGCCGACCGGCAGCAGGTCGCCCTCACCGTGCAGGGCACGGGCGAGGAGACGGTCGTCCTGAACGCCCTGCACGTACGCGTCCTCAGCAGTGACGCGCCGCTGACCTGGAACGAGTACGCGATGGGCGTCGGCTGCGGGGGAGGGGTCGGCACCAAGTCGTTCGACGTCTCGCTGGACCTGGGCAACCCGCTGGCCACGCCGGTCAACGGGCAGCGGAACTTCCCGTACAAGGTGACCGAGTCCGATCCCGAGGTCTTCTACGTCACCGCCCACACCAGCGGGCACGACGTGCGCTGGCAGCTGGAGCTGGACTGGTCCAGCGGGTCGCGCAAGGGGACGCTGCGGATCGACGACCACGGCAAGCCGTTCCGCACCAGCGCCTCGGGTACCTCCTACTACGGCTGGCCGCTGGGCGGAAGCGAGTGGGTGCGGTTCGAGGAGGGATGACGAGGAGGCGCGGCGGGGAGGCGCGGCGGGGAGGGGGGAGAGGAGAAACGGCGAGGGACCGGTGAAGGTTCAACAGGCGTGCGGCGTAAGGTGATCGGGCCGTCCCGTCCCTCGTGACCTCCCGGAGACTCCCATGCCCGGTGACGCCCTCAGCCAGGACCCCGCCGAACTGCGCAGGAGGATCGACAGCAGCAAGGCGCACCCCGCCCGCGTCTACGACGTCTTCCTCGGCGGCAAGGACCACTACCCCGCCGACCGCGACGCCGCGGCGGCCGGGCTGGCCGCCAACCCGCGCGGCTACCTGGACGTGCGGCACAACCGCGACTTCCTGCGCCGCGCGGTGACCGCGCTGTCCCGGGAGGACGGCATCCGGCAGTACCTGGACATCGGCACCGGCCTGCCCACCGCCGAGAACGTCCACCAGATCGCCCAGCGCATCGCCCCCGACTCCCGGGTGGTGTACGTCGACAACGACCCCGTCGTCCTCGCGCACGCCCGCGCCCTGCTCACCAGCGGGCCCGAGGGACGTACGGACTACATCGACGCCGACCTGAGGAACCCGGCGCGAATCCTCGAACAGGCCGCCAGGACGCTCGACTTCGACCGGCCGGTCGCGCTCTGCCTGGTCGCCGTCCTGCACTTCGTGGCGGACGAGGAGGCGTACCCGGTGGTGCGGAAGTTGATCGACGCGCTGCCGCCGGGCAGCCGGATCGTGCTCAGCCACCTCACCGAGGACCTGAACCCGGAGAGCATCCGCGCGGTGCAACGGACCTACACCGAGCGGGGGTTCACCTTCGTGCTGCGGTCGAAGGGCGAGGTCGAGCGGTTCTTCACGGAGAACGGGCTGGAACTGGCCGAGCCGGGCGTCGTGCCGGTGCACCACTGGCGGGCGGACCACGCGGCACCCGTGCCCGAGCAGCCGGAGCCCGGTTACCTGGCGGGCCTGGAGGAGATCGAGAAGGTCCGGTACCGGGACATCGACGACGTCACGGACGCGGACATCAACGTGTACGCGGGGGTCGGCCGCAAGGGCTGAGCGGTGGCCGGCGCTGCGCCGAGCCCGCCCGCCGCACACGTGCCGCGGCCCGTCCCCCTCCGCCGGGAAGAGGGGGACGGGCCGCGGCACGTGTCACGACCGGGGCGTCAGAGCCGCTCGGGCGTCCTGATGCCCAGCAGGGCCATCCCCCGGTGCAGCGTGCGGGCCGTGATGTCGCACAGGAACAGGCGGTTCTCCACCTGCGCGGGCGTCTCGGCCTTGAGCACCGGGCACTTGTCGTAGAAGGACGTGTAGAGGGAGGCGAGCTGGAACAGGTACGCGGCCAGCTTGTGCGGGGCGTACTCCGCCGCCGCCTCCGCCACCGTCTGGGCGAACGAGTCCAGGTGCAGGCCCAGGGCGCGCTCGGGCGCCGCCAGCGCCAGCTCCGGGTGGGCGGCCGGGCCGGTGCCGTCGGCCTTGCGCAGGATGGAGCGGATGCGGGCGTAGGCGTACTGGAGGTAGACGGAGGTGTCGCCGTTGAGCGAGACCATCTGGTCCAGGTCGAACTTGTAGTCCCGGCCGGCCGACGTCGACAGGTCCGCGTACTTCACCGCGCCGATGCCCACCTGGGTGCCGCGCTCGGTGATCTCCTCCTCGGACAGGTCCCGCGCCTTCTCCCGCACGACCGCCGAGGCGCGGTCGATGGCCTCGTCGAGGAGGTCGACCAGGCGGACGGTCTCGCCCGCCCGGGTCTTGAACGGCTTGCCGTCCTTGCCCAGGACGGTGCCGAAGGCGAGCTGGACGGCCTTGACGTCCTCGCCGAGCCAGCCGGCCCGCCGGGCCGTCTCGAAGACCATCTTGAAGTGCAGGGACTGGCGGGCGTCGACCACGTAGAGCAGCGTGTCCGCCTTCAGGCCGAAGACGCGGTCGCGGATCGCGGAGAGGTCGGTGGCCGCGTAGCCGTAGCCGCCGTCGGACTTCTGCACGATCAGCGGGACCGGCTTGCCGTCCGGGCCCTTGACGTCGTCGAAGAAGACGCACAGGGCGCCCTCCGAGCGGACGGCGACGCCCGACTCCTCCAGCAGGCGGCAGGTCTCGGCCAGCATGTCGTTGTACCCCGACTCGCCGACGATGTCGGGGTCGCGGATCTCCATGTCCAGCTTCTCGAAGACGGAGAAGAAGTAGATCTTCGACTCGTCCACGAACTTCTGCCACATGGCGAGCGTGTGCGCGTCCCCGGCCTGGAGGTCGACCACCCGGCGCCGGGCCCGGGTCTTGAACTCCTCGTCGGAGTCGAACAGCCCCCGCGCGGCCTTGTAGAGGCGGTCGAGGTTGGACATCGCCTCCTCGCCGGAGACCCGGGAGTCCTTGTGGTCCAGCTCGTGCGGGTGCTCGTCCAGGTACTGGATGAGCATGCCGAACTGGGTGCCCCAGTCGCCGATGTGGTGGCGCCGGACCACCGTCTCCCCGGTGAACTCCAGGATCTGCCGGACCGCGTCGCCGATCACCGCCGAGCGCAGGTGGCCGACGTGCATCTCCTTCGCCACGTTCGGCTGGGCGTAGTCGATGACCGTGGTGCCCGGCGCGGCGGCGTGCGGCACGCCGAGGCGGCCGGTGTCGTCCGCGTACCGCGCCGCGAGGTTCTCGGTGATGGCCCGGTCGCTGATCGTGATGTTCAGGAAGCCGGGGCCGGAGACCTCGACGTCCGCGATCAGACCGCCCGCGGTGCCGCCCGAGGTGAGGTGCGCGACGACCTCGGTGGCCAGCTCGCGCGGGTTGGCCTTCGCCTTCTTGGCCAGCGCCAGGATGCCGTTGGCCTGGTAGTCCGCCCGGTCGCTCCGGCGCAGCAGCGGGTCCGCGCCGGCGTCCTGGGGCCGGGTGGCCGACAGGGCGGACGCGAGGTGCTGGTGGACGGAGTCGCTGAGGGACGTGACCGAGGCCATAGGAAGGTGTGCCGTTCTCCTCGTGGGGACCGATAGACCCGTCCAGTCTCTCACGGGGTCTCTCCCGGCCGGCAAAGCCGTTTTCCCGAGCGCGACGCGGTCTGTGAGAATGGACCGTCACCCCAGCTCGAACCAGTGCAGGAAAGTAAGGACGTGCCGATCGTGGCTCAGAGCACAGAGACCACCGACTGGGTCTCCCGCTTCGCGGACGAGGTCATCGCCGAATCGGAGCGCCGTGCCCCGGGCGCCAAAAAGGTCGTCGTCGCGTCCGGCCTGTCCCCGTCGGGCCCCATCCACCTGGGCAACCTCCGCGAGGTCATGACCCCGCACCTGGTCGCCGACGAGATCCGCCGCCGCGGCCACGAGGTCCGGCACCTGATCTCCTGGGACGACTACGACCGCTACCGCAAGGTCCCGGCCGGTGTCCCCGGCGTCGACGACTCCTGGGCCGAGCACATCGGCAAGCCGCTCACCTCCGTCCCCGCCCCGAAGGGCTCGGCACACCCGAACTGGGCCGAGCACTTCAAGGCCGCGATGATCGAGGCGCTCGGCGAGCTGGGCGTGGAGTTCGACGGCATCAGCCAGACCGCGCAGTACACCTCCGGCGCCTACCGCGACCAGATCCTGCACGCCATGCGGCACCGCGCCGACATCGACGCGATCCTCGACCAGTACCGCACCAGGCCGAAGACCAAGAAGCCCCAGCAGAAGGCCGTGGACGCGGCCGAGCTGGAGGCCGAGGAGGGCTCCGGCGCCGCCGCCGAGGACGACGGCAGCTCCGGCTCCGCCGGGTACTTCCCGTACAAGCCGTACTGCGGCAACTGCGAGAAGGACCTGACGACGGTCACCGCCTACGACGACGACTCGACCGAGCTGACCTACGCCTGCACGGCGTGCGGCTTCTCGGAGACGGTCCGCCTCAGCGAGTTCAACCGCGGCAAGCTGGTCTGGAAGGTCGACTGGCCCATGCGCTGGGCGTACGAGGGCGTCGTCTTCGAGCCGAGCGGGGTGGACCACTCCTCGCCGGGGTCCTCGTTCCAGGTCGGCGGGCAGATCGTCGGCATCTTCGGCGGCGAGCAGCCGATCGGCCCGATGTACGCCTTCGTCGGCATCAGCGGCATGGCCAAGATGTCCTCGTCCAAGGGCGGGGTGCCGACCCCCGGCGACGCGCTGAAGATCATGGAGCCGCAGCTGCTGCGCTGGCTGTACGCCCGCCGCAAGCCCAACCAGTCCTTCAAGATCGCCTTCGACCAGGAGATCCAGCGGCTGTACGACGAGTGGGACCGGCTGGACGCCAAGGTGGCCGACGGCACCGCCCTGCCCGCCGACGTCGCCGCGCACTCCCGCGCGGTGCGCACGGCCGCCGGCGACCTGCCGAGGACGCCGAGGCCGCTGCCGTACCGCACGCTCGCCTCGGTCGCGGACATCACCGCCGGGCACGAGGACCAGGCGCTGCGCATCCTCAGCGAGCTGGACCCGGCCGACCCGCTGGGGTCGCTGGACGAGGCCCGCCCGCGCTACGACAAGGCCGAGGCGTGGATCAACACCCACGTCCCCGCCGACCAGCGCACCATCGTGCGCGAGCGGCCCGACACCGAGCTGCTGGCCTCCCTCGACGAGGCGTCCGCGCGGTCGGTGCGGCTGCTGCTCGACGGGCTCGCCGACCACTGGTCGCTGGACGGGCTGACCCACCTGGTCTACGGCGTGCCCAAGGTCCAGGCCGGCTTCCCCGCCGACGCCACGCCCAAGGACCTCCCGCCGGAGATCAAGACCGCCCAGCGCACCTTCTTCGCCCTGCTCTACCGCCTCCTCGTCGGCCGCGACACCGGTCCCCGGCTGCCGACGCTGCTGCTGGCGGTGGGGCAGGAGAGGGTGCGGACCCTGCTCGGGGCGTAGCGCTTCCCGCACGGTGAGGGGGTGCCCGGTGAGTGCCGGGTGCCCCCTTCGTGTTGTCCGGGGCGGGGTGGGGGTGAGGGCGGCCGGGGGTGGTGACGGGGGAGGCAGGGGCGGCGACAGGGGCGGCAGGGGGTGGTGACAGCGGGGTGGTGACGGGGGCGGCCGGGGGATGGTGACGGGGGCGGTACAGCCTGCTGTACCCGGAGTCGGGGCGTGCGCGGCAGTGATCGGGGAGCTTGGCGCTGGTGTGCTGGAGGCATCGCGAGGGCGGTGCCGGAAGGCCGCCCAGCCGCCGCCGGGCCGCCGCCCGGCCTTCTCCGAAGGGACAACCCCGGTGACGCTCACCAGCCTCCCCCAGCAAGCCCCGGCACCACGCCCCTCCGCCATCCGCCGCCGACCGCTCACCTGGTTCTTCGCGCTGGCCCTGGGGCTGAGCTGGCTGGCCTGGACGCCGTACATCCTCTCCGGCAACGGGCTCGGCCTGTGGCACTGGACCTTCCCCGGCGGCGCGCTCGGCAGCCAGCTGCTCGGCGTCCTGCCCGGCGCCTACCTCGGCCCGATCGGCTCGGCGCTGCTGGTCACCGCCCGCACGGAGGGACGCGCCGGACTGCGGGCGTGGCGGGTCCGGATGACCAAGCTCAGGGTGAGCTGGTCCTGGTTCCTGGTCGTGGCGCTCTCGGTGCCGGCCGCGCTGACGGTCACCACCGTCGCGCTGACCGGGCAGAGCCCGGTGCCGCCGTCGGCCGCCGTGCTCGCCGCGTACGTCCCCGGACTGCTCCTGCAGATGGTCACCACGGGGCTGGCCGAGGAGCCGGGGTGGCGGGAGTTCGCGATGCCGCACATGCAGCGCCGCTTCGGCCCGCTGGTCGCCACCCTGGTGGTGGGGGTGGTGTGGGGCGCCTGGCACCTGCCGCTGTTCCTCACCGAGTGGGGCGGCGGCCCGGACGCCGACCCCGCCCAGGTGCTGGCCTTCATGGGGACGACGCTCGCCTTCAGTACCGTGATGACCTGGGCCTTCAACCGCTCCCGCGAGAGCATGCCGCTGGTGATGCTGCTGCACACCAGCGTGAACAACTTCTTCTCCGTGGCGTGGTCGCAGATGTTCCCGTCGGCGGAGGCGGGGACCACGACCTACGCCTTCCTGCTCGCGTCGGCGCTGGCGGCGGCGGTGATCCTGGCGGCGACCCGGGGGCGGCTGGGCCTGCGCCGGACCGGCGGGCCCGTGACCGGGTGACGCGGCCGGGCGGGAAGGGGAGGATCCTGGGCGCGGTCAGGCGATGTGGTCCTCTTCCAGTTCCGCGTTGTAGCGGTTGGTGAAGCGGTTGACCATGCGCTTGGCCTCCTCCGGGAGGAGGGCCTTGCCGAACTCGGCCTCCACGTTCTCGCCGAACTCCCGCGGCGTCGGATAGCCGCCGCCGGGGACCGACTTGCGGAAGACCTGGTAGTAGTCCTCCTCGTCCGGCTCCCGGACCGGGGTGCCGCCGCCCTCGCCCAGCTCACGGGTACGGCCCGGCGACACCGGTATGGGGAAGCTGCCGGTCTCCTCCGGGGAGGGCTCGACCGGCGGCTCCTCCTCGTACTGGTCCCGGTACTCCTCCGCCTGCTGCTGCTCCTCGTACCACTGGGCGTACTGCTCGGCCGGGTCGTACGTCGGGTCGTAGCCGCCCCGGTACTCGGTCTGGCGCGGGGCATTGAACCACGGGCTGCTCTCGTCCACCACCGGCGGCTGCTGCTCCGGGCCGGGCGCCGAGGCCGGCTGGGGACGCTGTTCCGGGGCGGGCGCCACCTGCGGCTGGTCCCGGGCCTGGTCCTGGTCCTGGGCCTGGTCCTGGCCCTGTGTCTGGGTCCGCGTCCGCGCCGGTATCTGGTGCTGGAGCTGGGGCTGGGGGGTCTGCTGCGGGGGCGCCGGGGGCAGCAGGGCCGGTTCGATGCCCGCCGCCGCCAGGCCCGAGGGGGCCGTCTCCGCCAGCGGGACGCCGTAGCGGGCCAGGCGCAGCGGCATCAGCGACTCGACCGGGGCCTTGCGGCGCCAGGCGCGGCCGAAGCGGGAGCGGAGCCGGGCCTGGTAGACCAGGCGCTCCTGCTCCAGCTTGATGACCTGCTCGTAGGAGCGCAGCTCCCACAGCTTCATCCGGCGCCACAGCAGGAAGGTCGGCAGCGGCGAGAGCAGCCAGCGGGTGAGGCGGACGCCCTCCATGTGCTTGTCGGCGGTGATGTCCGCGATCCGGCCGATGGCGTGCCGGGCGGCCTCGACGGCCACCACGAACAGGACCGGGATCACCGCGTGCATGCCGACGCCCAGCGGGTCCGGCCAGGCCGCCGCGCCGTTGAACGCGATCGTCGCCGCCGTCAGCAGCCACGCCGTCTGGCGCAGCAGCGGGAACGGGATGCGGATCCAGGTCAGCAGCAGGTCCAGGGCGAGCAGGACGCAGATGCCGGCGTCGATGCCGATCGGGAAGACGTAGCTGAACTTCCCGAAGCCCTTCTGCATGGCCAGGTCGAGAACGGCCGCGTACGAGCCGGCGAAACCGATCCCCGCGATGATGACGGCACCGAAGACGACGACCCCGATGAGAACGCGGTGCATCCGTGTCAGCTGAAGTGGCGCGGCCACCCGTACTCCCCTCCCAGTGCCTGCTGTTGCGCGCTACAGAGTGGCACATGTGTGCGGGAGGGCGGGTGGCCGGTGGGGGAAAGTGGCTTTTGCCGGACTGTCAGCTCTTCTTCGAGGAAGACTTCGACGACGACTTCGAGGACGACTTCGACTTCGAGGAGTCGTCGTCGGAGTCGTCGTCCGACGCGCCGGCCGAGGTACTGCCCGAGGGCGAGGCGCTCGCCGAGGCGCCGTTGGCGGCCGACACCGCGGCCACCGCCTCCTTGGCCGCCCGCTTCGCGTCCGTCACCAGCCCCTTGGCGTCCGGGGACTCGTCACCGGCCAGGCCGGCGCCGTTGTAGTCGATGGTGACGACGACGTTCTCGACGCGCGCGACGGCGGTCTGCTGCTTGAAGGTGCCTTCCTCCTTCTTCAGCTCGTACCGCACGATCGCGGCCTCGTCGCCCGCCCCGGCGAACAGGTCGCTCTGCACGCTCTTGGCGCCGTCGGTGTTCTGGGCGTCCTCGACCTGCTTCTCGTAGTAGTCGTGCGCCAGGTCGTCGCCCGCGCCGCGCGTGGTGTCGGACTCGAAGCGCAGCAGCGAGACGTTCAGCCAGCGGAACTGCGAGCCCTTGACGCCGTTGTTGTCCAGGCTGTCCCAGGAGCAGCTGCCGCGCATCGCGACGTCGGAGGAGGAGCCCTCCTTGCCGGACTTCGCCTCCGGCACGAGTTCCTTCAGCGTCTTCTTGGTCAGCACGTCGCACGGCTCCGGCAGCTTCCCGTACGCCGCCGCCCGCACCGTCGGGGAGGGGCTCGCGGTCGCCGACGCGGTGGCCGACGCGCTGTTCCCGCTCGCGGACTCGCCCTCGTCGGAGCCGGAGTCGGAGGAGCAGCCGGCGGCGACCAGCATCACGGGGACGGCGGCTGCGCCGACAAGAACGCGGCTCAGACGCCTCACCTGTCGGTCGTGCTGGTCTCGCTGCACTCGTCGCTGCATGGTTCCTTCACTCATGACACTCGTGTTCTTGGCGTTGGGACGTTCAGGCCCTCGGAACGGTTCTGGTGGGCCACCGTACGCGGTGAGGAAACCGCGCGGTCCTTCTTCGCGGGCTTCACGAACGCGCGCGGCCGGCGCCGAACGGGCGTCAGCCGCTGAGGGAGTCGGCCAGCCGGGAGGCCAGTTTCCGGGCCTTGTCCTGCATTTCCTCGCTGTCGGGGACGACACCGACCAGGGCCGGCTGCTCGGTGTACTCGATGGTGACGATGACGTTCGACGTGCGGAACACCACAGTCACCGTGCGCCGCTGGGCCGTCGAACCCGAGTCGCTCAGCTCGTCGTCGAGGAACGCCTCGTCACCCAGTCCCTCCAGCAGCCGCGGCTGCAGATCGGCGGGGGTGACCTCGGCCGACGCGCCGGACGGGGAGCCGGACCCGGAGGAGGCCGGGGCGGAGGAAGCGGCCGAGGACGGGGCGGAAGGTGACGCGGAGGACGCGCCGGAGGGGGACGCCGTCTGCGACTCCGTCGCGGACTCCGGCGCCGACCGCGTCTCGGTCACGGTCGGTTCGGGCAGGTCCGCGTCCTCCTCCTCGGCCGCGAACAGCTCCTCGGCCTGGCTGTCGTCGCTGACCGCGTTGTCGTAGGAGACCACGCGCTCGAAGTCGACGAGCAGGTGGTCCGTGGCGTTTGACGAGTCGACCTTCCAACGGCAGCCGACCTTGCGGTCGTTGTCGTAGGCGGGCGTCGCCTCGCCCTCGTACGCCTTCGCGCGCTGCTCCCCGTCGGTGAGCTGCCGGATGCCGGGCAGCAGCGAGTCGAGGGACTCCTCGCCGACCGCCGAGCACGGCTCCGGGAGGGTGTGGTACCGGCCGGGCTGGGCGGCGGCCGAGGTGGCGCCGGAGCCGCCCGGGTTGGAATCGTCCGTCGTGCCGCCGTCCGAGCCGCCGGTGCAGCCGGCCAGCAACGCCGCGAGGAGGGCGACGGCGCCGGATACGTACGCCTTCCGCTGCACGGTCGGGCTCCTTACGTCGACGGTGGGGCCGGTGGCGGGTCCTTCAGTGTCCCCGCTGGTTAATCGCTTGCCGCACGGGGGTGGGTCCTGGGGACAATGTGTATCGCACGCGCTGCCGCGGACGCCGGTCCGAGATCCCTTTCGTCAGTACTGGTGACGGTTTTTGCGCTTTCTTCTTTACGTTGTGTTTCCGGGGGAACGAGGACCTCATGTCGTACGTGGAAGTGCCGGGCGCGAAGGTGCCGATCCGGATGTGGGCCGACCCGGCGACGGTCGAGGACGGGGCGATGCGACAGCTCCAGAACGTCGCGACGCTGCCCTGGATCAAGGGTCTGGCCGTGATGCCGGACGTGCACTACGGCAAGGGCGCGACCGTCGGGTCGGTGATCGCCATGCGGGGCGCGGTGTGCCCGGCGGCGGTGGGCGTGGACATCGGCTGCGGGATGTCGGCGGTGAGGACGTCCCTGACGGCGGACGACCTGCCGGGGGACCTGTCCCGGCTGCGGTCGCAGGTCGAGCGGGTGATCCCGGTGGGTCGGGGGGCGCACGACGAGCCGGTGGACCCGAGGCGGCTGCACGGGTTCGCGACGGCCGGCTGGGACGACTTCTGGGGGCGGTTCGACGGGGTGGCGGAGGCGGTCAGGTTCCGTCACGAGCGGGCCGGGAGGCAGATGGGGACGCTCGGCGGGGGGAATCACTTCATCGAGATTTGTGTGGATTCGGCCGGTTCCGTCTGGCTGATGCTGCACTCCGGTTCCCGGAACATCGGCAAGGAGCTGGCCGAGCACCACATCGGCGTGGCCCAGAAGCTGCCGCACAACCAGGGCCTGGTCGACCGCGACCTGGCGGTCTTCGTGGCGGACACGCCGCAGATGGCGGCGTACCGCAACGATCTGTTCTGGGCGCAGGAGTACGCGAAGTACAACCGCTCGATCATGATGGCGCTCCTGAAGGACGTGGTCCGCAAGGAGTTCAAGAAGGCGAAGCCGGCCTTCGAACCGGAGATCAGCGCCCACCACAACTACGTGGCCGAGGAGCGCTACGACGGGATGGACCTGCTCGTCACCCGCAAGGGCGCGATCCGGGCCGGTTCCGGCGAGTACGGGATCATCCCCGGCTCCATGGGGACGGGTTCGTACATCGTCAGGGGCCTCGGCAACGACAAGTCCTTCAACTCCGCCTCCCACGGCGCCGGCCGGCGCATGAGCCGGGGCGCGGCCAAGCGCCGGTTCTCGACCAAGGACCTGGAAGAGCAGACGCGGGGCGTGGAGTGCCGCAAGGACTCCGGCGTCGTGGACGAGATCCCGGGTGCCTACAAGCCGATCGAGCAGGTCATCGACCAGCAGCGGGACCTCGTGGAGGTCGTGGCCAAGCTGAAGCAGGTCGTGTGCGTGAAGGGCTGACCCCGGGAGCCGGGAGCCGGGAGCCGGGAGGCGGGTCACACCTCCCGGTGCACCTTCGTGTTCGACGCCTGGGCGCGGGGGCGGACGATCAGGAGGTCGACGTTGACGTGGGAGGGGCGGGTGACCGCCCAGGTGATGGTGTCGGCGACGTCCTCGGCGGTCAGGGGCTCGGCCACGCCCTCGTAGACCTTGGCGGCCTTCTCGGCGTCGCCGGAGAAGCGGGTCAGGGCGAACTCGTCGGTCTTGACCATGCCGGGCGCGATCTCGATGACGCGGACCGGGCGGCCGACGATCTCCAGGCGGAGGGTCTCGGCGAGGACGTGCGCGCCGTGCTTGGCGGCGACGTAGCCCGCGCCGCCCTCGTAGGTGGCGTGGCCGGCGGTGGAGGAGACGACCACGACCGTGCCGTCGCCGCTCGCCTCCAGCTTGGGGAGCAGGGCCTGGGTGAGGTTGAGGGTGCCGATGACGTTCGTCTCGTACATGCGGCGCCAGTCCTCCGGGTCGCCGGTGGCGACCGGGTCGGCGCCCAGCGCGCCGCCCGCGTTGTTCACCAGGACGCCGATGGTCCTGAACGCCGACGCGAACTCGTCGACGGCCGCGCGGTCGGTGACGTCGAGGGGGTAGGCGGTCGCCGAGTGGCCGGCCGCGGTGATCTCCTCGGCCAGGGCCTCGATGCGGTCCTTGCGGCGGGCGGTGAGGACGACGCGGTGGCCGGCCGCCGCGAGCTGCCGCGCCGTGGCGGCGCCGATGCCGGAACTGGCGCCGGTGACGATCGCGATGCGGGACGCTGTCGCGGGCTGGGGGGTGGTCATGCGGGGCTCCTTAGCGGCGACGGGGTGTTGCAAGAATAGGCGGGGTGGTCCGGCAGGTGCCGGTCGCGGGTGCGTCGGGGCCGGTCGCGTAGTTCCCCGCGCCCCTGAGGGGTTGCCCGTACCGGCGTCGGCGGGTGCCCCTCAGTCTCCCCTGGGGGCGTACATGATCAGCGCCATGCCCGCCAGGCAGACCAGGGCGCCCGCGATGTCCCAGCGGTCCGGGCGGTAGCCGTCCGCCACCACGCCCCACAGGAGGGAACCGGCGACGAAGATCCCGCCGTACGCGGCGAGGACGCGGCCGAAGTGGGCGTCGGGCTGGAAGGTGGCGACGAAGCCGTAGGCGCCCAGCGCGAGGACGCCGCCCGTCGCCCACAGCCAGCCGCGGTGTTCCCGTACGCCCTGCCAGACCAGCCAGGCGCCGCCGATCTCGAACAGCGCGGCGAGGACGAAGAGGGCGGTGGAGCGGGCGATCAGCATGCGGGCAGCTTCGCACCCCCGCGGCCCCGTGGCGGAATACCGTCGGCCGGGCCGTCGTTCAGCGGTATAGTTGAATGGTCAACAACCTGGAGGTCGATCGACCATGCAGTTCGGCATCTTCACCGTCGGTGACGTCACGCCCGACCCGACCACGGGCCGTACGCCGACCGAGCGGGAGCGCATCAAGGCCATGGTCGCCATCGCGCTGAAGGCCGAGGAGGTCGGCCTCGACGTCTTCGCGACCGGTGAGCACCACAACCCGCCCTTCGTGCCGTCGTCGCCGACGACCATGCTCGGCTACATCGCGGCCCGCACCGAGCGGCTGATCCTCTCCACGTCCACCACGCTGATCACCACCAACGACCCGGTGAAGATCGCCGAGGACTTCGCGATGCTCCAGCACCTGGCCGACGGGCGCGTGGACCTGATGATGGGCCGCGGCAACACCGGCCCGGTCTACCCCTGGTTCGGCAAGGACATCCGCGAGGGCATCAACCTCGCCATCGAGAACTACGCCCTGCTGCACCGCCTGTGGCGCGAGGACGTGGTGACCTGGAAGGGCAAGTTCCGCACGCCGCTCCAGCAGTTCACGTCCACGCCCCGCCCGCTGGACGGCGTACCGCCGTTCGTCTGGCACGGCTCGATCCGCTCCCCGGAGATCGCCGAGCAGGCCGCGTACTACGGCGACGGCTTCTTCCACAACAACATCTTCTGGCCGGCCGACCACACCAAACGCATGATCGAGCTGTACCGCACCCGCTACGCCCACTACGGGCACGGCACCCCCGAGCAGGCGATCGTCGGGCTCGGCGGGCAGGTGTTCATGCGGAGGAACAGCCAGGACGCGGTACGCGAGTTCCGCCCCTACTTCGACGTCGCCCCGGTGTACGGGCACGGGCCGTCGCTGGAGGAGTTCACCGAGCAGACCCCGCTGACCGTCGGCTCCCCGCAGCAGGTCATCGAGAAGACCCTCGCCTTCCGCGAGTACGCCGGTGACTACCAGCGCCAGCTGTTCCTGATGGACCACGCCGGACTGCCGCTGAAGACCGTCCTGGAGCAGCTCGACCTGCTCGGGGAAGAGGTCGTACCGGTGCTGCGCGAGGAGTTCGCCAAGGACCGGCCGGCCGGTGTGCCCGACGCGCCGACCCACAGCTCGCTGCTCGCCACCACCAGGGAAAGGGTGACCTCGGAATGAAGCTCGTCGTCGTCTCCGCGGGGCTGGGCGTCCCGTCCTCCACCCGGCTGCTGGGCGACCGGCTGGCCGCCGCCGTCGCCGGCCACGCCCCGGCCGACGTGGCGGTGACCGAGCTGCGCGACCTCGCCGTGCCGATCGCGCACACCTTCACCAGCGGGTTCCCGGAAGGGGAGCTGGCGGCGGCCTTCGAGGCGGTGGCGGGGGCAAACGGGCTGGTCGTGGTCACGCCGGTGTTCTCCGCCTCGTACAGCGGGCTGTTCAAGTCCTTCTTCGACGCGCTGAGCGTCAGCGCGCCCGACGCCCTCGCCGGCAAGCCGGTGCTGATCGCCGCGACCGGCGGCACCGCCCGGCACTCCCTCGTCCTCGACCACGCCCTGCGCCCGCTCTTCGCCCACCTCAAGGCGGTCGTCGTCCCGACCGGCGTGTACGCCGCCGCCGAGGACTGGGGCGCCGAGGGCCTGGACGGGCGGATCGCGCGGGCGGGGCGGGAGCTGGCGGCGCTGATGACGGGGCTGTCCGGGGCGGTGCCGGCGCCGCGGCGGGACTCGTTCGAGGAGGTCACGCCCTTCGAGGAGCGGCTGGCCGCGCTGCGGGAGCCGTAGGAGCGGGCGGTGCGACGCCGGTGAGAAGCGCGGCACCGGGGCCCGTGCCCCGGTGCGCCGCCCGCCGGCTTGGCAGACTGGACCCGTGTTCCAGACAGCCCAGCCGGCCCCCGCCGCCCCGACGCCCCCGACGCTCCTGCTCGCCGAGGACGACCGCGCCATCCGCAACGCCCTGGAGCGCGCCCTCACCCTGGAGGGCTACCGGGTCCTCGCGGTCGCCGGCGGCGCCGAGGCGCTGGCCGCGGCCCGCCGCGAGCGGCCCGACGTGCTGGTCCTGGACGTGATGATGCCCGGCGTCGACGGCCTCCAGGTCTGCCGGACGCTGCGCGCCGAGGGCGATCCGACGCCGATCCTGATGCTGACGGCGCTGGTGGAGACCGCCGACCGGATCGCGGGACTGGACGCGGGCGCCGACGACTACGTGGTCAAGCCGTTCGACGTCGAGGAGGTCTTCGCCCGGCTGCGCGCCCTGCTGCGGCGTACCGGCGCAGGGACGACCGGTGCCGGGACCGGGACCGGGACCGGGACTGGCGGGGGCGCGGGCGCCGTGGGCGACGTGGCGAGGTCCGATCCCGGCCGCCTGGAGGCCGTGGGGCTGCGCATGGACCCGCAGGCCCGTCGCGCCTGGCGCGGGGAGCGGGAGCTGGAGCTGACCCGGACCGAGTTCGAGCTGCTGGAACTGCTGGTCCGCAACGCCGGAGTCGTCCTCGACCACGCCACCATCTACGACCGCATCTGGGGCTACGACTTCGGCC
The DNA here is from genome assembly GCF_054956795.1 of Streptomyces sp. SYSU D01066-1. Lineage (NCBI taxonomy): Bacteria > Bacillati > Actinomycetota > Actinomycetes > Kitasatosporales > Streptomycetaceae > Streptomyces > Streptomyces sp. SYSU D01066-1. The sequence goes on from NZ_JBUDHV010000001.1 coordinate 53,104, forward strand.
CCGGCTCGAAGAACCTCGCCGTCTACGTCGGCTACCTGCGCCGCAAGCTGGACGAGCCGGGCGCGCCGCAGCTGATCCAGACCGTGCGCGGCGTGGGTTACGTGCTGCGGGAGGGCTGATCCGTGGCGCAGGACGACCGACCGTGGCCGGCGACCGGCCGGCGGCCCCGGCTGACGTCGCTGCGGACCACGTTCGCGGTGTCGTTCGCGACGGTCACGGCCGTGGTCACGGTGCTGGTCGGGGTGGTGTCGTACAACGCCGCCGCCCGGCTGGTCCGGGTCGACCAGGAGACCGTCTTCGGCCAGATCGTGCAGGACCTGCGGGACGAGGTCCGGCAGCAGCGGATGACACCGGAGGACTTCTCTTCGGCCGCGCCCGGTCACGACATCGTCCGCCCGGCCCGCACGGACGTGCAGGTGCTGGGGCCGGACGGCGCGGTCACCGACGCGTCCCGGCCCCGGCTGCCGGTGACCGGGACGGACCGGGAGACGGCGGGGGCGCGGGCGGCCGGGCGGATGGTGCAGCACGAGGACATCGACGTCGGCGACGACGTGTACCGGATCGCGACGGTGGCGCTGGGCGGCGGCCGGGGCGCGGTGCAGGTGGCGCAGGAGTTCAGCGACACCGAGGACCTGCTGCGGGTGCTGCAACGGCAGTCGCTGATCCTGATGGCGGCGGTGGTGACCGCGGCCGGGCTGTTCGGCTGGTGGCTGGCCCGGCGCATCACCTGGCGGCTGGTGGCGCTGACCTCCGCCGCCGAGGACGTCGCCCGCACCCGGCGGCTCGGCGCCCAGGTGGTGCCGGTCAGCGGACTGGACGAGGTGGGGCGCCTGGGCCGCGCCTTCGACCGGATGCTGGGGCGGCTCGCCCAGTCGGAGGAGGACCAGCGGCGGCTGGTGCAGGACGCCGGGCACGAGCTGCGGACCCCGCTGACCTCCCTGCGGACCAACATCTCGCTGCTGCGGCGGATCGACGAGCTGCCGCCCGGGGCACGCGAGGACCTGGTCGCGGACCTGGGGCAGGAGGCCCGGGAGCTGACCGACCTGGTCAACGAGCTGGTCGACCTGGCGGCCGGCCAGCTGGACGCCGAGCCGCCGCAACAGGTCGACGTGGCGGAGATCGCGTACGAGGCCGCCGCCCTGGCCCGGCGCCGCTTCGGGCGCGAGATCACCGTGCGGACCTGCGGGGACACCCGTACGGAGGGGCGGCCGGCCATGCTGACGCGGGCGCTGTCCAACCTGGTCGAGAACGCCGCCAAGTTCGACCCGGACGGCGTCGCCCCCATCGAGGTCGCCGTCGCGGGACCCGCGCGGCCCGGCACCCTGCGCGTCGAGGTCCTGGACCGGGGGCCCGGCATCGCCGACGACGACCTGACCCGCGTCTTCGACCGCTTCTACCGCGCCCCCGACGCCCGCTCCCGCCCCGGCTCCGGCCTCGGCCTGTCGATCGTGCGGGAGGTGGCCCTGGCGCACGGCGGGGCGCCGTTCGCGTACCGGCGGGAGGGGGGCGGGACGGTGATCGGGTTCACCGTGGGGAGCTGACCGCGTCCTCCTCGGAGAGGGTGTCCGGGTCGGACAGGTCCAGGACGAAGCGGTGGCGCACGTCGCCCCGGCGCGGGCGGTCGTGGGACTCGTTCACCCGGGCCGGGGGAGGGGCTCGACGCCGCCGGTGACGCCGTGCGTCGCGCGGAACTCCAGCAGCTCCGCGGACCGGCCGGTCCGGTCCGCCGCGATCGCCGGGGACCCTTCGGAGGGACACGAGCGGCGTCGCGCCCTGCCCGGGAGCGCGTGCGGCGCGCGGGGACGGCCGGGTGAAACGGGGAGGCGGGCGGGACGGACGGCCGGGAGCGGGGCGGCACGCTGTTCGCGGGCACCGCTGTTCGGCGAGGTCGCCGGGGTGGACCTGGACTCCGGGACGGCCTAGGAGGCCGGACGCGGGGACGCCCGGCCGGGGGTGAGCGGGGCGGCGCGTGAACGTCCCGAGTCACGCGGACAGTTCGGCCCGCGCCCGCCGGCGCGGTCTTCGCCCGGTCCTTCCCCTGGACGGACCGCGACCGGGTGGCGGCGACCGTACGCCCTTCCGGTCTTCCAAGGACCGGCCGGACCGGGCACGGCTCGGTGAACCGTCCAGGAGCGGGGGCCGTAGGGGGGAGCAGGTACGCCGCCCCTGAAGGAGACCTCCATGCCGGAAAACCGTCCTGGGACGGGCTTGGTCAGGAACCGCAAGGATCTGAGCCTGCACGAGACCGATGACGCGTACGCGACCGTGTTGCGGCGCTACGCGACGGACCGACTGCCCGGCAAGGGCGTCCCCGACCACGTGGACGGGATAGCGGAACCGTTCTACGTCTGGAGCCTGTTCCACACCCTCAAGTACAAGGGGTTGGCGCATGAGCCGAGTGCGGCGCTGTGGGAGGCGCTGGCGGATCACGGGATGGAGCCCTACCAGGACGACGACACGAGGTACAGGATTCCGGGGGGTCCCAACGCACGCCCGAGGCACCCCGATTCCGTGTACGCGGAAGCGCTGAACCGGCGGAACGTGGGTGACCTGCCCGGCCCGCACGCCGCGCCGGACAGAGTGCCCGAGGTGAAGAATCCCGTCTTCCTCGGCATCTTCCTGGACTCCGCCCGACGTGATGGGCGGAGGAACCGGCCGGATCCCGTATTGGAGAGGGCGGTCTGGAGACACAACCTGCATTTCGAGCAGAACCCCGGCACGGGGAAGTGGATGCTACGGGATGGGGGCCCGGAGCCGTCCGATGCCGCATCCGTGCTCCTGTCCCACAACCGGAACCAAGGCGCCCTGGCCGGCGGGAACGTGACGTTTCTTCCGCCCGAGGACATGTCCGCCGGTGTGTGGCGGGAGCGGGATCCGCTGCAGAGGGCCGCCATCGACGTCTACGCCGAATACCGGCGGGCGCTGCCCGACCTGCCGGAGCAGCCCCCGCCGGGACTGAGCATCGCGTTGGATCCGCAGGTGGTGGCACCGGGATCGGGCCGCGAGGTCATCGTGACCGCCATCGAGCACCCGGGCCCGTGGTCGTCCGAACAGCGCCTCTGGGAGGGGCTCAAGCTCCTCGTCGATCCCGGCTTGGTGGTGACCGACGGGGTGAGCGACGCGCTCGTGCGGGAGGGCTTCCACGAAGTGGAGGTGGGCATGGCCGAAGCTGCACAGAAGACGTACTGGGACAACGGGTTCGCCACCCTCGCCGCCGACCCGGCCGTCCCGCCGCTCCCCTACGACATGCCCGGCCTGGCCGCGGCCCCGAGCGACCCCGGCGTCACGCAGGGGCAGCCCGCACCCCACGCCCAGGAACCGAGGAACTCGTTCGTCCACTACGTTCACGCCACCACCCAGGACCCCACCACCCGGAACCTCCCCACCCAGGACCCCACCACCGCCTGGAACCGCCCATCGAACAGAGCCGACCCGTCCCGCCCCTCCCACCCCGTGACGTACCAGAGCGGGAGTTCACAGCAAGGGGGACTCCGCCGCTGAACGAGGCGAGCTGTTCACCGCGCTTCGGCGTGCGGGGGCGGGCCCGGCGCGGTGTTCCCGTCCGTCAGCGGGCCCGGCTGTCAGCGGCCCCGGTCGTCAAGGGGCCCCGGCCGTCACGTGTCGCGGTCGTCGCCGGTCCGTCCGCGGCGGGAACCGGCGTACGCGGCGTCGCGGAGGTTCCGCAGCCGCCCGGTGGGGTGCAGGGCGGTCAGGTGGTGGGCGTACGGGTCGTAGGACACGGTCCGGGCGGCCGGAGCGGGGCGCACGGCCTCCAGGGTCAGGGTGGCGAAGGTGCGCCAGGGCTCGTCCGGGGCGGCCGCCCGCAGCGCGAACCGGACGGGCCGGCGGGCGAGTTCCTGCCACAGCGTCGGCCGCACGTCCTCTCGGCACAGGCCGGGGCCGTGCACCGGGAAGGCCGCCAGCACGCGCTCCCGGTCACCCACCCGGTACGACAGCAGGGTCGAGTACGGCCCCTTCAGGGCGTCGGGCCGCAGGAGGGGCAGGTGGCGGCCGAACCGGCCGGGGCGGCTGGACGTGAACAGCAGGTCGAGGGTGCTGCCCGGCCCGTCGGCGTCCTCGACGCGGACGGCCAGTCCCAGGCCGTCCGGCAGTCCCCGGGGCAGGCCCAGCGCCCGCGACCAGCGCACCGTCACCGGGTAGGAGCCGGGCCGGTCCAGCCACGGCACGCCCCACCCGGCGCCCGCAGGGGCGGTGACGGTCAGCGTCCCCGCGCACAGCACCCCGTGGGGATGCAGGGCGGGCGCCGACCGCCACCGGGCCAGGCGCCGGGCGAGTCCGTGGGCGATCCGACTGACGATCATGTGGTTCTTCATGGCCGGGGGCGGATGACGGCGCGTACGCAGCCGTCGGTCTTTTCCTTGAACATGTCGTACGCCTCGGGTGCCTGGTCGAGCGAGAGGGTGTGGGTCGCCAGGTGCGCCGTCTCGATCTCACCCGCGGCCAGCCGGTCCAGGAGCATCGGGATGTAGCGCTGCCCGTGCATCTGCGCGCCGCGCACGGTGAGCCCCTTGTTGATCACGGCGCCCAGGGGGAACTTGTCGACGGCTCCCGCGAAGACGCCCAGGATGAAGACGGTGCCCCCCTTGCGGCAGGCGTGGATGGCCTGGCGTACGGCGGTGGGCCGGTCGGTCTGGAGACGGAGCTGCTGCTTGGCCTGGTCGTACAGGTGCATCGGGCCGTCGCCGTGCGCCTCCATGCCGACGGCCTCGATGCACACGTCCGGGCCGCGTCCGCCGGTGCGTTCGCGCAGTTCCGCGGCGACGTCCGTGGCGGTGTAGTCGAGGGTCTCGGCGCCGGTGTACCGCTCGGTCATGGCCAGCCGCTCGGGGATGCGGTCGATGGCGATGACCCGCTCGGCGCCCTTGAGGAAGGCGGCCCGGGCGGCCATCTGCCCCACGGCGCCGCAGCCCCAGACGGCGACCACGTCACCGGGCTTCACCCCGGCCAGGTCGGCGCCCATCCACCCGGTGGGCACGGAGTCGGAGACGAACAGGGCGCTGGTGTCGTCGACGCCCTCGGGGACCTTGAAGGCGCCGTAGTCGGCGAAGGGGACGCGGACGTACTCGGCGTGGCTGCCGCGCAGTCCGCCCATGGCGTGCGAGTAGCCGAAGATACCGGCGGTCTCGTAGCCGAAGAGGGCCTGTCCGATACCGGGGTTGGTGTTGGTGTTGTCGCACAGGGACCACAGGTCGTTGGCGCAGTACCAGCAGCGCCCGCAGCCGACGAAGGAGCAGACGACGACCCGGTCGCCGACCTCGTGCCCGCGCACGGCGGAGCCGGTCTCCACGACCTCCCCGACGAACTCGTGGCCGATCACGTCCCCGGCGCGCATCGCCGGGATGTAACCGCCGATGAGGTGCAGGTCGGAGCCGCAGGTGGTGCCCGCGATCAGCCGCACGATGACGTCCTGGTCGTTGCGCAGCTCCGGATCGGGGACCCGCTCGACGGACAGCTTGTTCACGCCTTCCCAGCACAGCGCCCTCACAGCACTCCCTCCCCACCGGAGCGACGGGTGAACACCTCGACCAGCTTGCCGCCCGGCGTGGGGCGGCTCGTCGGCGGCGCGTCGGGCCGCAGCACCTCACCCGCCTCCAACAGGGACTTGGCGTCGCGCAGGGCACGCCGCAGCTCCTGACGCGGGTCCCGCCCGGCCAGCCGCGCGGGCACGGAGGTGGAGGCGGCGGGCACGGGCTCCTTGAACCGCGCGGCCAGTTCCGTACCGCGGTCGCCCGGTGCCGGCCGGATCTGTACGTCGATCCGTTCCGCGAGGTCGTCCAGGGGCGGCGGCGGCTTCCCCTCGGAGCCCACCTCCGCGGGCGCCCGGTTGACCGTCACGGTGAGCCAGCGCTCGCCCGCCCGCTCCCCGTCCCGGCCCGCCGACCGGGACCGCCGCACGGCGACCGCGCCCGCGGCCGCGACGGGAACCGCCCACCACAGTTTCCTCATGGACATGCCCTCCGTTCCCGGTGTCCCGGTGGCCACCGTCATGCGCCGGGTTACCGCGGTCATCCACGTGAAACGGCGACGGCTGGGGGCATTGGGGAGCGGGCGGCGGGGCGCCGCGTCGGTCCGGGCCCGCCCGGCCTCCGGAGCGTGCCGCCGGCGCGCTCCGCGCGTCGGCGCGATGAGCCGGACCCGGACGGACGACGCCCGCCCCCAGGACCTCCGCGGCGAGGCGGTGACGCGATCCGGGGCCGGGGTGCCGGGGCGCCCGAGTGCCGGGTGCTGAGGCGCCGGGGTGTCGGGGTGCCGGGTACTGAGGCGCCGGGGTGCCGGGGTGTCGGGGTGCCGGGTGCTGAGGCGCCGGGGTGCCGGGGTGCCGGTGCGCCGGAGTGCTGAGGTGCCGGTGCGCCGGCGACAGGTGAGTCACACGGCGCTGGGTACCCGCAGCGGCATGATGAAGCGCGCGCTGTGGCAGGGACTGCTGGCCGGCACGGCCGGGGTGCTGGTGATGACGCTCGGCGAGAAGGCGGAGCAGCGGCTGACCGGCCGCCCCGACTCCCACGTACCCGCCCGGACCCTGGAACGCCTGACCGGCATGCGCGAGCATCCCGGCCGTCAGCCCGTCGCGGTGAACCTGGCCATGCACGTGGGGCAGGGCGCCCTCCTCGGCGTCCTCAGGTCGGTGATGTCGCACGCCGGGCTGCGCGGGCCCTGGTCGTCGGCGAAGTTCACCGTCGTACGGATCACCAGTGACCAGATCCTGGAGAACGCCACCGGCGTCGGTGCCCCGCCGCAGACCTGGCCGCGCCGCGAACTGGTCGTCGACCTGCTCCACAAGACGGTGTACGCCTTCGCCACCGGCGCCGTCGCCGACGCCCTGGCCGCCCGCTCGGGCCCCGGCCCCGGCCAACGGCACGCCGCCGCGCGCCCGGGCCGGCACACCGACGTGGGCCCCCTGCCCCGGGAGCGGTGACCGGCCGTACCGCGGCACACGACTGGGTTCCGCCGTTCGCTGCACGGGCCCGCCCAGGGCACATCAGCGCCCCTGACTGAACCAACGCGCTCTGTGTGCGCCCCGGGCACCTGACGGCCCGTCCCCGGCGCGGAAAAGGGCGAGGCCCACAGAAAGACCCCGCCTGGTCGCTGAAAACCCCGGCTCAGGGCCACACCAGGCAGTACGCCTGGTGTCCCGCCTCGTGCAGCCGGTGGCTGAAGTCCTGCCACTCGTGCAGCAGTCGGTACACGTTGAACGCGTCCCGCGGCCCGCCCCGGTCCGGGACCGTCGACCAGATGAAGGCCGCCGCGCCGACCGCCTCCTCACCTATGCCGCGCAGGGGGTCGACGACGGTCATCGGGAGCTTCACGACGGCGTAGTCGGGGTGGAGGACGACGAGTTCGAGCGGGGGGACCCGGTGGAGGGGGACGCCCTCGATGCCGGTGAGGACCATGGCCGCCATGGTCTCCGGCTTGATCTTGGTGAACATGCCGTTCATGCCGAGTTCGTCGCCGCCGAGTTCCTCGGGGCGCATGGAGATCGGGACGCGGGCCGCGGTCGCGCCGTCGGGCGCACCGAAGTATTTGTACGTCACCCCCACCCGACCACCATTCCTGCTCCCGGTCCTGAGCCGGTCGACCCCGCGGTCGAGCCGCTCGGGCTCATTCGGTCCAGCGTGTGCCTGACGTGCCTCGGTCGCTTCCTCCGCCTCGCGTCGGTGCCTGCCCCGCCGGGCGCGTCGAGGACCCAGGTCGTCGGTCCCCTCGCCCAGTCCGCCACCGCGATGCATATCTCCACCCGACTGCTTTTCTAGGACGCGTGGCCTCAGCCGCGCAACCCGATCATCGTGTCAGTGACCTCCCCCACGGCCGCCCGCCGAAACGTGCGGTGAGACATCCTGTCCGCACGCCCCTGTGAACTGGGTGTATCCGCTGTATCCGGCTCACGGCCTGTTCCGGTCCGCTCCCAGTCTTGCAGACGACACGGCTCCGGTAACGGTTGTCCGATCATCGGTCAGGTCACGGGTCGGATTACGTTTCGAATCACGCTTCGGCTCACAGTTCGAATCACGGTTCGGCTCACGGCTCGGATTACGGTTCGGCTCACGGGGCAGATCACGGTTCGGCCCACGGGCCGGACCACGGATCGGACCACAGGGCAGATCACGGATCGGGCCACCGGACAGGTCACGGGCCGGACCACCGGACAGGTCACGGGCCGGGCCACCGGACAGGCCGGCGGTCGTCGTGGGCACCCCCGCGGCCCCCCGCGCCCGCCCCCGGCACCTCTTCCAGCCGCTGGCCTACCCTGAGGAGGTCACCCACGCAACCGGGGTCCGGAAGTCGGAGAAGGTCGAGAAGGTCGGAGAAGTCGCAGGTCATGAGCGAACTGGCATATCCATACGAAGCACCGGCCTCGCAGGCGCTGTTCGACCGTGCCGCGGCCGTCACGCCCGGCGGGGTCAACTCCCCGGTGCGGGCCTTCGGCGCGGTGGGCGGCACCCCGCGGTTCATGGTGTCCGGCACCGGGCCGTACCTGACCGACGCCGACGGCCGGGAGTACGTGGACCTCGTCTGCTCCTGGGGTCCGATGATCCTCGGGCACGCGCACCCCGAGGTGGTCGCCGCCGTGCAGGAGGCGGTCGCGCGCGGGACGTCGTTCGGCACGCCCGCCGAGGGCGAGGTCGCGCTCGCCGAGGCCATGGTCGAGCGGGTCGCGCCGTTGGAGCAGGTGCGGCTGGTGTCCAGCGGGACCGAGGCGACCATGTCGGCGATCCGGCTCGCGCGCGGGTTCACGCGGCGCACCAAGGTCATCAAGTTCGCCGGGTGCTACCACGGCCACGTCGACTCGCTGCTCGCCGCCGCCGGGAGCGGGGTCGCCACCTTCGCGCTGCCCGACACCCCCGGCGTCACCGGCGCCCAGGCGAGCGACACGATCGTGCTGCCGTACAACGACCTCGACGCCGTGCACGCCGCCTTCGCCGCCCACCCCGGTGAGATCGCCTGCGTCATCACCGAGGCGTCGCCGGGCAACATGGGCGTCGTACCGCCGCTGCCCGGCTTCAACCAGGGGCTGAAGGACGCCTGCGCCGCCAACGGCGCGCTGTTCGTCTCCGACGAGGTGATGACCGGCTTCCGGACCAGCCGGGCCGGGTGGTACGGGGTGGAGGGCGTCGTGCCCGACCTGATGACCTTCGGCAAGGTGATGGGCGGGGGCTTCCCCGCCGCCGCCTTCGGGGGGCGCGCGGACGTCATGGCGCACCTCGCCCCGGCCGGCCCCGTCTACCAGGCCGGCACCCTCTCCGGGAACCCGGTCGCCACCGCCGCCGGTCTCGCCCAGCTCCGGCTCCTCGACGAGGCGGTGTACGACAGGATCAACGCCACCTCCGCCCAGATCCAGGGCCTGGTCGGCGAGGCGCTCTCCAAGGAGGGGGTGGCGCACACGATCCAGACCGCCTCCAACATGTTCTCCGTCTTCTTCACCGACGGCCCGGTGCGCGACTACGCGGACGCCAAGGCGCAGGAGTCGTTCCGCTTCACCGCCTTCTTCCACTCCCTCCTCTCGGACGGCGTCTACCTGCCGCCGTCCTCCTTCGAGTCCTGGTTCGTGTCCGCCGCGCACGACGAGCGGGCCGTGCAGAAGATCGCCGACGCCCTGCCGGCGGCGGCCCGGGCGGCGGCGGAGGCGACCGCATGAGCAGCGCCGACCGCGACCACGACATCACCGTCGTCCATCTGATGCGGCACGGCGAGGTGGACAACCCCGACGGGGTGCTGTACGGCCGGCTGCCCGGCTACCACTTGTCCGAACTGGGCCGGCGGATGGCCGACCGGGTCGCCGAGCACCTGGCCCCGCGCGATGTGACGTACGTCGTCGCCTCGCCGCTGGAGCGGGCGCAGGAGACGGCGACGCCGATCGCCAAGGAGCACGGCCTCGACCTGGACACCGACGAGCGGCTCATCGAGGCCGACAACGTCTTCCAGGGCAAGACCTTCGGCATCGGCGACGGCGCGCTGCGCCGCCCCGCCAACTGGCGCCACGTGGTCAACCCGTTCCGGCCGTCCTGGGGCGAGCCGTACGTCGACCAGGTGGTGCGGATGAAGGCGGCGCTGGACGCGGCCAAGGACCGGGCCCGCGGGCACGAGGCCGTCGTCGTCAGCCACCAGCTGCCGATCTGGATCGTGCGGTCCTACATCGAGCGGCGCCGCCTGTGGCACGACCCGCGCAGGCGGCAGTGCACGCTCGCGTCCCTGACGACGTTCACGTACCAGGGCGACCGGATCGTGTCGGTCGGCTACTCCGAGCCCGCCCGCGACCTCGTCCCGGCCCACCTGCTCGCCGGCGCCAAGCCGGTGAAGGGGGAGAGCAAGGCGTACGGGGCCTGAGGCCGGGCCCCCGGATCCCGTGACGCGGCGCACCGCCGCCCGCGTCACGGGAGCCGGCCGGTCCCCTTCCACCACTCCCACCACCCCCACCGGCGCCTGAGGTGCTGGTTCGCGGTCGTGAGGGGGGTGCGCAAGATCCTCGGATCGGACATGCGAAACTTTTCACATGAGTGCCGCCAGCCGTTCCCCCCTGGGTTCCTCGACCTCCCCGGGGCCCCTGGGTTCGAACCGCACCACCGCTCGCGTCCGCCGCCGCGCGGCCCTGGCCGCAGCCGGCGCCGTCGCCGGCGCGCTGCTCGTGTCCGCGTGCGGTTCCGGCGGCACCTCGGGCGGCGGCGGCGACACCAACTACATCACCGGCGCGGACGGCGTCGCCACGGTGGACAAGGGCGAGCGCACCGCCGTCCCCGACCTGTCCGGCGAGACCGTCGACGGCGGGCGGCTCGACGTCGACGACTACAAGGGCAAGGTCGTCGTCCTCAACGTGTGGGGCTCCTGGTGCCCGCCCTGCCGCGCCGAGGCCAAGAACTTCGAGAAGGTCTACCAGGACGTCAAGGACCAGGGCGTCCAGTTCGTCGGCATCAACACCCGCGACACCTCCACCGGCCCCGCCAAGGCCTTCGAGGAGGAGTACGGGATCAGCTACCCGAGCCTGTACGACCCGGCCGGCAAGCTGATGCTCCGCTTCGCGAAGGGCACCCTCAACCCGCAGGCCATCCCCTCCACCCTGGTCATAGACCGGGACGGGAAGATCGCCGCGCGCACCCTCCAGGCGCTCAGCGAGGAGAAGCTGCGCAAGATGCTCAAGCCGGTCCTGGCGGAGAAGTGACGTGACTGTCGCCATGTCGACCCTCGCCGCCGACCCCGGCGAGACCGTGCGCAGCGGCGCGCTGCTGCTCGCCCTGCCGATCGCGCTCCTCGGCGGCCTCGTCTCCTTCTTCTCGCCCTGCGTCCTGCCCCTGGTCCCCGGCTACCTCTCCTACGTGACCGGGGTCACCGGCACCGACCTGGCCGACGCCCGGCGCGGCCGGATGGCGATCGGCGCCTCCCTCTTCGTCCTGGGCTTCACGGCCGTGTTCGTCTCCGGCGGCGCGCTGTTCGGGTTCTTCGGGCAGACCCTCCAGGAGGAGCGCTCCGCCCTGACCAAGGTGCTCGGCGTCCTCATGGTCGTCCTGGGCGTCTTCTTCATGGGTCTGATGCCCTGGTTCACCCAGCGCGAGTTCCGCTTCCACAAGCGGCCCGCGGCCGGACTGGTGGGCGCCCCGCTGCTGGGCGCGCTGTTCGGCATCGGCTGGACACCGTGCATCGGCCCCACCCTCGCCTCGGTCCTCGCGCTCTCCTCCGACCAGGCCAGCGCGGGGCGCGGCGCCATACTGACCGTGGCCTACTGCCTCGGCCTCGGCGTGCCCTTCGTGCTCGCCGCGGTCGCCTTCCGCAAGGCGCTGGGCGCCTTCGGCTGGGTCAAGCGCCACTACGTCTGGGTGATGCGGACCGGCGGCGTCATGATGATCGCCACCGGGCTGCTGCTGCTGACCGGCGCGTGGGACAGCATCGTGCAGCAGATGCAGACCTGGTCCAACGGCTTCACTGTAGGGATCTGACGCGATGAGCAAGACGACCACGGACGGCACCCGCGAGGCCGGTGAGGACCAGGAGCTGGGCGCCGCCGGTTCCCAGCTGTCCACCGCGCCCAAGGAGGAGGCGCCGCACCCGCCCGCCATGGGCGTCATCGGCTGGACGCGCTGGTTCTGGCGGCAGCTCACCTCGATGCGGGTCGCGCTGCTGCTGCTCCTGCTGCTGTCGCTGGGCGCCATCCCCGGCTCGCTGATCCCGCAGACCGGCACCGACGCCACCAAGGTCGACCAGTTCTACCAGGACCACGAGACCCTCGCGCCCCTCTACGAGAAGCTCGGGCTCTTCCACGTCTACAGCTCGGTGTGGTTCTCGGCGATCTACATCCTGCTGTTCGTCTCCCTCATCGGCTGCATCGTCCCGCGCACCTGGCAGTTCGTCGGCCAGCTCCGCGGCCGGCCGCCCCGCGCGCCGAGCCGCCTGACCCGGCTGCCCGCCTACACCACCTGGCGCACCGGCGCCGCGCCCGAGGAGGTCCGCGAGGCCGCGCTGAAGCTGCTGAAGCAGCGCCGCTTCCGCGCCCACCCGGACGGCGACGCCGTCGCCGCCGAGAAGGGCTACCTGCGGGAGGTCGGCAACCTCGCCTTCCACATCGCGCTGATCGTGATGCTGGTCGCCTTCGCCTGGGGCCAGCTCTTCAAGTACGAGGGCAACAAACTGGTCCTGGAGGGCGACGGCTTCTCCAACACCCTCACCCAGTACGACGACTTCAAGTCCGGCAACCTGTGGTCGCAGGACGACCTGGACCCGTTCAGCTTCACCCTGAAGGACTTCACGGGCACCTACGAGGCCTCCGGCCCCAACAAGGGCACCCCGCGCACGTTCGAAGCGAAGATCACGTACAGCGAGGGCGCCTACGGCGCGGAGAAGACCACCACCGTCAAGGTCAACGAGCCGCTGGAGATCGACGGCTCCAAGGTCTACCTGGTCAGCCACGGCTACGCCCCGGTCATCACCGTCAAGGACGCCGACGGCGACGTCGTCGTCGACCACGAGGCGTTCGCCCTGCTGCCGCTGGACTCCAACGTCACCTCCTCCGGCGCCATCAAGGTGATGGACGGCTACCGCAACGCCAAGGGCGTCAAGGAGCAGCTCGGCTTCAACGCGTTCTTCCTGCCGACCTACGGCGGCGAGGGCGCGACGATGCTCTCCACCTTCCCGGCGCTGCTCAACCCGATGCTCGCGCTCTCCGCCTACCACGGCGACCTCGGCGTGGACTCGGGCATCCCGCAGAGCGTGTACCAGCTCGACGACAAGAACCTGAAGGAGTTCAAGGACTCCGACGGCGAGCTGTACAAGAAGCAGCTCAAGGTCGGCCAGACCATGAAGCTGCCGGGCGGCAACGGCTCGGTCACCTTCGAGGGCATCCAGGAGTGGGCCGGCTTCCAGGTCACCGCGCAGCCCGGCAGCGGCTGGGCGCTCGGCGGCGCGCTCGTCGCCATCTTCGGCCTGGCCGGCTCCCTGTTCATCCAGCGCCGCCGGGTGTGGGTGCGGGCCGCCCAGGGCCCCGACGGCGTCACCGTCGTCGAGATGGCCGGCCTCGGCCGCAGCGAGTCCGCGAAGCTCCCCGAGGAACTCGGCGACCTCGCCGCGGCCCTCTACGACCAGGCACCGGGCGCCCCCGACTCCGCCCCCGGCTCCGCTTCCGGCCCCGCCCCCGCCTCCGACCCCTCCGCCGATCCCGATCCCGATCCCGATCCTTCCGTACCTGCCGAGAGGGCTGAGAAGAAGTGACTCTCGCCGACGCGACCCACCTGGCCGCAGCGACCAACGAGAACCTCGCGAACATCAGCAACACGCTGATCTACTCGTCGATGGCGGTCTACACCCTGGCCTTCTTCGCCTACATCGCCGAGTGGATCTTCGGCAGCCGCAGCAAGGTCGGACGCACGGCCGCCGCGCTCACCGCCGGCGGCGAGGCCCGGGCGAAGGCCGGCCCCGCCGTCACCGTGAACAAGGCCGGCGGCACCGCCGTACTGGAACGCCCCAAGGTCGTCGTCCGGTCCGCGGCCGGCGCCCGTGACGTGCCGGACGGACCCGGCGCGGCCGGCGGCACCGAGAAGGGCGACCTGTACGGTCGCATCGCCGTCTCCCTCACCGTGCTCGCCTTCCTGGTCGAGTTCGGCGGCGTGCTCGCCCGGGCGCTGTCCGTGGGGCGGGCGCCGTGGGGCAACATGTACGAGTTCAGCATCACGTTCTCGACGGTCGCCGTCGGCGTGTACGTGGTGCTGCTGCTCCTGAAGAAGAACATCCGCTGGCTCGGCCTGCCGCTGATCACGACGGTCCTGCTGGACCTCGGCCTCGCCGTCACCGTCCTCTACACGGCCAGCGACCAGCTCGTCCCCGCCCTGCACTCGTACTGGCTGTACATCCACGTCTCCACGGCGATCCTGTGCGGCGCGGTCTTCTACGTCGGCGCGGTCTCGACGGTGCTGTACCTGTTCAAGGACTCCTACGAGAACAAGCTCGCCTCCGGCGGCACCCCCGGCCGATTCGCCGACTCCGTCCTGGACCGGCTGCCCTCGGCCGCCTCCCTCGACAAGTTCGGCTACCGCGTCAACGCCGCGGTCTTCCCGCTGTGGACCTTCACGATCATCGCGGGCGCCATCTGGGCGGGCGACGCCTGGGGCCGCTACTGGGGCTGGGACCCCAAGGAGACCTGGGCCTTCATCACCTGGGTCGCCTACGCCGGCTACCTGCACGCCCGCGCCACCGCCGGCTGGAAGGGCCGCAAGGCCGCCTACCTGGCACTGGCCGCCTTCGCCTGCTGGCTGTTCAACTACTACGGCGTCAACATCTTCGTCTCCGGCAAGCACTCCTACGCGGGCGTCTGACCGACGTCCTCGTGCCGCAGGTCCGGGTGGAGCTGGACGAAGTCGCGCAGCATGCTCTCGCCGCCGGCGTCGTCCAGCAGCACGATCTCCACGCCGTGGCCGGCCAGCCAGTCGTGACCGCCGTGGAGGGTGGCGGCCTCGCCGTGGACAAAGAGCAGCTACAGCGACGCCAACGGCGGCGACTGCGTCGAGGTGGCCCCCGGATTCATGGGCGCCGTTCCCGTCCGTGACAGCAAGAACCCGGACGGTCCCGTCCTCCTGCTGAACCGTTCCGCCTGGGCGGCGTTCACCGCGTTCCTGCGCTGAGTTCACCGGAACGCGGGTTCTCGCGCTGCGGTGGCGCGAGCGATCACCCATCAAAGGACTCCTGGGGAAAAGAACCCCACCAAACCCCACCCCTCCCGCCCGTGAGGCGGCGTCACTCGGGTGGGTGAATACCGGCGGTCCGGGTGGTCGCCGGCCCACACAACATGCCAGTGATCACCGACCCGGAGGAGGCCCGCGCCGACCTGTTCCTGGCCAGCCTGGCGGCCATCACACACGCCGCCGACACATCCGTGAATGCGATACTGAAGGCCCTGTCCACAGCGTTGCGTGACGTGCCCGAAGACATCCTGGATCCGATCGTCGAATTCACCGCACAAGGGCTGGGCAACCGCCCGGCCAAGCACCTCTGGAGGAATCTGGTGGCCGTGGACCTCTCCTTCTACAAGTCCTACATCTCGGAAGAAATCCGCGACGAAGGCCGTGCCCAGCAGGGTGCCGCCGACGTTCTGCTCGTCCTGGAGCAGCGCGGGCTCGATGTCTCCGATGACGTCCGGAACCGCGTCACGGAGTGCCCCGATCCCAAGATCCTCCGCCAATGGCTCACCCGCGCCGTCACCGCCCCCACAGCCGAAGCGATCTTCGAAGGCGAGTAGGTCAGTCGGATGTTCGACCGACCTCTATGCTGGGCCTCCCGCTCAGAGGCCGGTCGAACGCCAGGAGGCACGTGTGTCAGCGCTGGAGCCGGACGATCCGCGCTCTGTCGGGGAGTACCGGCTGCTGGGGCGGCTGGGTGCGGGCGGTATGGGCCGGGTGTACCTCGGCCGGTCGCCGGGCGGGCGGCTCGTCGCGGTCAAGGTGGTGCACGAGGGGCTGGTGCGGCGGCCGGAGTTCCGGGACCGGTTCCGGCGTGAGGTGCAGGCGGCCCGGATGGTCAGCGGCGCCTTCACGGCTCCGGTCATCGACGCCGACCCGGACGCGCCCCTGCCGTACCTGGTGACCAGTTACATCGCCGGGCCGTCGCTGGAGCAGGCGGTCGCCGAGCGGGGGCCGTTCGACAGCAGGGCGGTGACCGCGCTCGCCGCCGGGCTGGCCGAGGCGCTGATGTCGATCCACGGCGCCCACCTCGTCCACCGCGACCTCAAGCCCTCCAACGTGCTCCTCGCCGAGGACGGCCCCCGCGTCATCGACTTCGGCATCGTCCGCAGCGTCGAGGCCGAGTCCATCACCACGACCGGGCACCTGGCCGGCTCCCCGGGGTTCATGTCCCCCGAGCAGATCAACGGCGGCGAGGTGACCCCCGCCAGCGACGTCTTCTGCCTCGGCGCGGTGCTGGCCTTCGCGGCGACCGGCCAGAACCCCTTCGGCGGCGGACCGACCCCCGCCCTCCTCTACCGCGTCGTGCACAACGCCCCCGACGTCGATGCCGTCACCGACCCGGCCCTGCGCGCCCTCGTCGCCGACTGTCTCGCCAAGGACCCGGCCGCCCGCCCGACCCCGCGCGTGATCCTCACCCGGATCGGCCCGCAGGGCGGAGAGGGGGCGACGGTCCTGTCCTACGGCGGCCAGTGGGCGCCGGCGGCGGAGGCGGGCGCCTGGGAGACCGGACCCGCGCGGCCGGTCACGGCCGGGCCGATGCCGCAGGTCCGGCACGCCGATCACCAGCCCACCCTCGTCTCCCCGGCGCCCGCCGCGACCCGCGTCCAGGCCGCGCCGCCCCCACCGCCCCCGCCCGCGAGCCGCAGCAGACGGGCCCTGCTGTTCTCCGGCGCCGGAGCGCTCGCCGCGATCGGTGTCGGCACCGGGTTCTGGCTCAACCGGTCGGCCACGCCGGCCCACGGCGGCGCCACCGCGTCACCGACGCCCAGCCCCTCCGCATCCGCATCCGCCGGGAGCGGCGTACGGCCCGTCGGGCACTGGCTCCTCGACGAGACCTCGGGGACCGTCGCCCACGACACCCAGGGCGGCCACGACGGCACCACGACCGGCGTCACCTGGCGGACCGACGGCGGCGGCGCGACGTTCGACGGGAGCACCGGACAGATCGTCACCGACGGTCCGGTGCTGGAGACCGGGACGGGCCGCAGTTTCACGGTCGCGGCCTGGGTCCGCCTCACCGCCGTGCCCGGCACCTTCGCCACCGCCGTCAGCCAGGACGCCGACAGCGCCAGCGGCTTCTACCTCCAGTACTCCGGAACGGACCAGAGATGGGCCTTCTCCCGCCCCGGCCTGCGGGCCGTCGGCCGCACCGCGCCCACCGGGGGCGTGTGGACCCATCTGACCGGCGTCTGCGACGGCACGGACCGCAGGCTGCGGCTGTATGTCGACGGGGTGGAGGAGGCGGTCGTCGAGGACACCGCGCCGACCCCGTCGAACGGCGCGTTCGTGATCGGCCGGGCCTGGTACGACGGGAAGCCCACGGACTTCTTCCCGGGCACCGTGCGGGACGTGCGGGTCTTCGACCAGGTCCTCGCCCCCGCCCGCGTCAAGGCCCTCATGTGACCGGCGCGGTCAGTCCCCCTTGGGGTCCTCGTCCCGGTCCTTGCCCTTGCCCCGGTCCCTGTCCTCGTCGAGGGACTTGAGGAAGTCCGGGTTGTCGTCGGGGGCGACCCACCGGCCCCGGCCCCCGCCGCCGCCCTGGAAGCGTCCCGGTCCGCCGGCCGGCTGCCGCTTCTTCCCCGCGATGATCCACGAGAGCGAGCCGACCAGCGGGAAGAGGAGCACGAGGATCGCCCACAGCGGCTTGGGCATGTGACGGACGTCCTCGTCCTCCGTGCTGATGCAGTCGATGAACGCGTAGACGCTCAACGCCAGTGGCACGAGGAACATCAGCACCCGCAGCATGGGGCCTCTCCAGCGAAAGCGGTGGGCGGTACGGGTTCAGCGTAGCCGCTCGGGGATACTGGACGGCATGGCTTACGACGATCTTCGCTCCCTGCTCAGGGCACTGGAACGCGAGGGCGACCTCAAGCGTGTCAAGGCCGAGGTCGACCCGTATCTGGAGGTCGGGGAGATCGTCGACCGGGTGAACAAGGCCGGTGGTCCCGCGCTGCTGTTCGAGAACGTCAAGGGCTCCGACATGCCGTTGGCGATGAACGTGTTCGGCACCGACCGCCGCCTGCTGAAGGCGCTCGGCCTGAAGTCGTACGGGGAGATCTCCGGCAAGATCGGCGGGCTGCTGAAGCCCGAGCTGCCGCACGGGTTCGTCGGGGTGCGCGAGGCGTTCGGCAAGCTCGGCGCGATGACGCACCTACCGCCGAAGAAGGTCAAGGACGCCCCGGTCCAGGAGACCGTGCTCACCGGCGACGACGTCGACCTCGACCGCCTCCCCGCGCTCTTCACCTGGCCCAAGGACGGCGGCTCCTTCTTCAACCTGGGCCTCACCCACACCAAGGACCCCGAGACCGGCGTCCGCAACCTCGGCCTCTACCGCCTCCAGCGCCACGACAAGCGCACCATCGGCATGCACTGGCAGATCCACAAGGACAGCCGGAACCACTACCAGGTGGCGGCCCGGCGCGGCGAGCGGCTGCCGGTCGCCATCGCCTTCGGCTGTCCGCCCGCCGTGACGTACGCCTCGACCGCCCCGCTCCCCGGGGACATCGACGAGTACCTGTTCGCCGGGTTCCTGCAGGGCAAGCGGATCGAGATGGTCGACTGCAAGACGGTCCCGCTCCAGGTCCCCGCCAACGCCGAAGTGGTACTGGAGGGCTGGCTGGAGCCCGGCGAGATGCTCCCCGAGGGCCCCTTCGGCGACCACACCGGCTTCTACACCCCGCAGGAGCCCTTCCCCGCCCTGACCATCGACTGCGTGACGATGCGCAAGCGTCCGCTGCTCCAGTCGATCGTCGTCGGCCGCCCCCCGACGGAGGACGGGCCGCTGGGCCGGGCCACGGAACGCTTCTTCCTCCCCCTCCTCAAGATCATCGTGCCGGACATCGTGGACTACCACCTCCCGGAGGCGGGCGGCTTCCACAACTGTGCGATCGTGTCCATCGACAAGAAGTACCCCAAACACGCCCAGAAGGTGATGCACGCCATCTGGGGCGCGCACATGATGTCGCTGACCAAGCTGATCGTGGTCGTCGACTCCGACTGCGACGTCCACGACCTGCACGAGGTCGCCTGGCGGGCGCTCGGCAACACGGACTACGCCCGTGACCTGACCGTCGTCGAGGGTCCCGTGGACCATCTCGACCACGCCTCCTACCAGCAGTTCTGGGGCGGCAAGGCGGGCATCGACGCGACGCGCAAGCTGCCCGAGGAGGGGTACACGCGCGACGGGGGCTGGCCGGACATGGTGCTGTCCGACCCGGAGACGGCGGCGAAGGTCGACCGCCGCTGGAAGGAGTACGGACTGTGACGTCGGCTTCCGCCGCGCTGCCCCGGCAGCCCGGGCGCACGAAGGCGTTCTTGCGCCTGGTGATGATCGAGCACTCGGTCTTCGCGCTGCCCTTCGCCTACATCGCCGCCCTGACGGCCATGTACGAGCTGGACGGCAACATCCACTGGGGCCGGCTGCTGCTGGTGACCGTCTGCATGGTGGGCCTGCGCACCTTCGCGATGGCCGTCAACCGGATCATCGACCGCGAGATCGACGCCCGCAACCCGCGCACCGCCCACCGCGAACTGGTCACCGGCGCGATGTCGGTCAAGCACGCCTGGACCGGCGCGATCGTCGCGGTCGTCGTCTTCCTTGGCTCGGCGGCCCTGCTCAACCCGCTCTGCCTCGCCCTCGCGCCCGTCGCGGTGATCCCGATGGTGGTCTACCCGTACGGCAAGCGGTTCACCGACTTCCCGCAGGCCATCCTCGGTCTCGCCCAGGCGATGGGCCCCATCGGCGGCTGGCTCGCCATCACCGGCGAGTGGTCCTGGGACGCGGTGATCCTCGGCCTCGCGGTCGGCGTCTGGATCGGCGGCTTCGACCTGATCTACGCCTGCCAGGACGTGGAGACCGACCGCGAGGTCGGTGTCCGCTCGGTCCCGGCCCGGTTCGGCATACCGGCCGCGATCTGGGGCGCGCGGGGCTGCCACACCGTGACGACGGCCCTGTTCGTCTGGTACGCCCTCGCCACCGGCGCCGGCGCGTTCTTCTGGCTCGGCCTGCTGATCGTCGCGGGCGCGTTCGTCTACGAGCACACCATCGTGCGCCCGAACGACCTCTCCCGCCTCAACCGCGCCTTCTTCAGCGTCAACGGCTTCATCGGCATCGCCCTGTTCGTGTGCGCGCTGCTGGATCTGCTGGTGCGGGGGCTGACTCCGTAGCGGTCGTCCGTCAGGCCGTTTCGCGGTGGGAGCGGGGCGCGGCGCGCGGTTCAGCGCGCCCTGACGGCTCCCACGCCGGGTGGACGCTCCTCGCCGGGGCGCGACGGCTCCGGCAGGACGCCCTCCCCCTCACGTGGAGCGGCGCCGCCACCCCAGACCCCTGTCCCCAGACCCCTGTTCCCAGCGTCGTGCGCACTGGCGCGGGAAGTGTCATTGGCCCGCTCGTCTGAGCGGGCCGAGGGTAACTCGGCCCGCTGGGGCCGCGTGGTGACAGGGTGAGGCGAAAACCGACTACAGCTTCCGCCCGAGTGTCACCAAGCTGCTCACTTGAGCGGACCGGTGACACTCGGCGGGCTTTCGTCCTCCATTCCGCGCGGAGTACCTGGCCCCGGCTGCCCGCCCCGCACGCCTGGGCGTCGTTCAGTCCGACGCTTCGGCGGCCGCGCGCGCCTTGCGCAGGATGTCCGGGGCGTCAGGGGAGACGAAGGAGCCCATGCCGATCTCGGTGTAGACGAGGCCCTCCTTCTTCAGGCCCACGTTCACCTTCGCCGCGGTCGCTGTCGCGACGCCGAACTCCTCCACGAGCTGCCGCACCGAGGGGACGCGCCCGCGCGGTGGGTAGGTGCCGTCTTCGACGCGGTCGCGGATGACGGCGGCGACCTGCCGCCAGCGGGGGATATCGGGCTCGAACTCCATCACCGGCCCATAGTGTCCCTAGTATCCTACGGTCTTCGATCTCTAGTTCTTCTTAGAATTCTGTAGAAGGCATCGCTACGGTGGGCGCAAGAAACTCCGGCGACGGCTGCAACCGCCCCGGGGTGCGGCACTGACCGTCGACTCCCCCCTCGGCACCCTGAAGATCCCCACCGACCGCCTTCCCGTGGACCCCGCCGCACCGCGCCGCTGACCCGTCAGGCCGCCGGTGTCCGTGTCCGGCCCCGGCGCCGGAAGGCGAACGCCGCCGCGACGCCCGCCGCCAGGCCGATCAGGTGGCCCTGCCAGCTGACGCCGGACTGGGTGGGGGAGAGGCCCGCGAGCAGGGAGCCGCCCCAGACCGCGGCCACCAGGACCCCGGCCAGGACGCCCAGCGGGCGGCGCTCGACGAAACCGCTGACCAGCAGGAAGCCGAAGAGGCCGAAGATCAGGCCGGAGGCGCCGGCCGTGTTGGTGTCCGGCGGGGAGACCAGCCAGACGCCCAGCCCGTCCGCCACCACGACGGCCGCGCAGACCGCGAGGAACCGGCGTATCCCGCCCAGTGCGGCGAGGAAGCCGAGGACCAGCAGCGGCACGCTGTTGGCGGCGACGTGGGCGAAGCCGAAGTGGACGAAGGACGCCGGGACGACGTCCGCCAGCTCCGACGGGGTGCGCGGCACGATGCCGAAGCGGTCCAGGGTGTGACCGCTCGCCACGTCGGCCAGCTCCAGGAGCCACAGCAGCGCGACCCAGGCCGCCATCAGCCCGGCCGCGGCCTTCGCCCGGCCGCCCGGTGAACAGTACGCCCTGCGCGTCCCCGATGCCCTGCCCGTCATGCCGGTCCCCGCCCACTCGCACATCTCCTCCGGACAACGCCCGGACCCCCTTGGCCGGTTCCCGTTCCACGGCTGCCGATAGGCTCGGTCCCGTGAACCCAGCCAAGCCAGGAGAGACGGCGCGTACGCCTTGGATCGTAGGGGTGTCAGGCGCCTCCGGCACCCCGTATGCCGCCTCCGTGCTGCGTGCTCTGCTCGCCGCCGGCGAGAGCGTCGACCTGGTGGTCAGCCGGGCCTCGCGGCTCACCCTGCTCGACGAGACCGGGATCTCCTTCCGGGACGCCCACTGGCGTGACGACCTGCGGGAATGGCTGGCGCGCGGTGCCGACGGCAAGCCCGGCGCCTTCGCCGTCGACCTCGACGCGGTGCGGTACTGGAACGCGGGGGACCTGGCCGCCGGGCCGTCCTCCGGCTCGTACCCGGCCAAGGGCATGCTCGTCGTGCCCGCGTCGACGGCGTGCGTCGCCGGGGTCGCGCTCGGGCTGTCGAAGGACCTGTTGCAGCGGGCGGCCAGCGTCACCCTGAAGGAAGGGCGCCCGCTGGTCGTGGCCGTACGCGAGACCCCGCTGAACGGGCAGACCCTCCGCCACCTGGTGGCCCTGGACGACGCGGGCGCCGCCGTGGTGCCCGCCTCGCCCGCCTTCTACGCGGGCGCCACCCACATCCAGGACCTGGTGGACTTCGTCGCCGGCCGGGTCCTGGACGCGGCCGGCGTACCGCACCGGCTCTACCGCCGCTGGGCGGGCGAACTCGGCGGCGGGTCCGGGGCCGGAACCGGTTCCGGGTCCAGCGCCGTCCTCTGAGGCCCCACCCTCACCCCCCACAAGCCAGAACTCCTCGAATCACATATCGGAAGGCTTCGATCCATGGACGCGGTGGACAGGCAGCTCATCCAGGCCCTGCGGGAGAACGGCCGGGCCTCCTACGCCGAGCTGGGGCGCCTCGTCGGTCTGTCGGGACCCAGCGTCACCGACCGCATCAACCGCCTGGAGGCGGCCGGTGTCATCACCGGCTACCGGGCCACGGTGGACGCCGCCTCGCTCGGCCTCGGTGCCGTCGCCCTGATCGGCATCTCGCTCTCCGACGCCGCCGACCACGAGGACGTGGCCCAGCGGCTGAAGGAGCTGCGGGAGATCGAGGACTGCTGGTTCATCGCCGGCGACGACTCCTACATGCTCAAGGTGCGCGCGACCGACGTGGACGGCCTGGAGCGGATCATCCGCCGGCTGTCGGGGACCAAGGGCGTCTCCCGGACCCGTACCACCGTCGTGCTCTCCACCAAGTGGGAGAACAGGGTGGGCGAGCTGCCGGACGAGGTCTAGGCAGGCGTACGGTTGGTCGAGTCGTCGGAGAAAGGTGTGGGTATGGACGTCGGGCTCAAGCGCGAGCTGGAGGAGAAGGTCCGCTCCGGTGAGCGGCTGACCCGCGAGGACGGCATCGCGCTGTACGAGTCGGACGACCTGGCCTGGCTCGGCGGCCTCGCGCACGAGGTGCGGACGCGGAAGAACGGCGACGTCGTCCACTTCAACGTCAACCGCCACCTCAACATGACCAACGTGTGCACGGCGTCCTGCGCCTACTGCTCCTTCCAGCGCAAGCCGGGGGAGAAGGACGCGTACACGATGCGCATCGAGGAGGCGGTGAGGCTCGCCAAGGAGATGGAGAGCGAGAACCTCACCGAGCTGCACATCGTCAACGGGCTGCACCCCAACCTGCCGTGGCGGTACTACCCGCGGTCGCTGCGCGAGCTGAAGGCCGCGCTGCCGGACGTGTCGCTGAAGGCGTTCACCGCCACCGAGATCCACCACTTCGAGACCATCTCCGGCATGTCGGCCTCCGACATCCTCGACGAGCTGATCGACGCGGGGCTGGAGTCCCTGACCGGCGGCGGCGCCGAGATCTTCGACTGGGAGGTGCGGCAGCACATCGTGGACCACCGCACTCACTGGGAGGACTGGTCCCGCATCCACCGGCTGGCGCACGAGAAGGGGCTGAAGACCCCGTGCACCATGCTCTACGGCCACATCGAGGAGCCGCGCCACCGCGTGGACCACGTGCTGCGGCTGCGCGAGCTGCAGGACGAGACGGGCGGCTTCCAGGTCTTCATCCCGCTGCGCTACCAGCACGACTTCGTGGACATGAAGGACGGGAAGGTGCGCAACCGGCTCCAGGCCCGGACGCGGATGGCGACGGGGGCCGAGGCGCTGAAGACCTTCGCCGTCTCCCGGCTGCTGTTCGACAACGTGCCGCACCTGAAGGTCTTCTGGGTGATGCACGGCGTGCAGACCGCGCAGCTCGCCCTGCAGCACGGGGCCGACGACATGGACGGGTCCGTGGTCGAGTACAAGATCACCCACGACGCGGACAACTACGGCACGCCGAGCAAGCTGACCCGCGACGACCTGCTCGACCTGATCCGGGACGCCGGGTTCCGGCCGGTGGAGCGGAACACGCGGTACGAGATCATCCGGGAGTTCGACGGCCCCGACCCGGCCCGCCGGGACACGCCGCAGCCGATGCGGGTCTGACGTCCGTCGCGCTCTCGTCGCCGGGCGCGGGTGGTCCGTGGCCGGTCGCGCGGTTCCCCGCGCCCCTTGAGGTACGTCCCGCGCACGTCCCTCAAGGGGCGCGGAGCTGTGCCCGGGGGCCTCAGGACCGGCAGAGCGAAGACACGCTGGGGTAATAGTTACCATTGCGTCGTGCCTCTTACTTTCACTCTCGACCCGGCCGTCACCGCCGACCTGCGTGACGGCGTCCTCGACCTGTGGACGGACGTGTCCAACGCGGGCGGCTCCGTCGGCTTCGTGCCGCCGGTGACCCGGGAGACGGTCCGCCCCGAGCTGGTCAAGCACCTGGTGGCCATGGCGGAGGGCCGCACCCGGCTGCTGGTCGGGCACGACGAGGAGGGGCGGGTGGCCGCCACCGCGTTCCTCACCCGCAACACCCACCGGCTGATGACCCACTGGCTGTGGCTCTACACCGTGATGGTGCACCCCCGCCACCAGGGCCAGGGGTACGGCCGTGACCTGCTGGCCGCCGCCGCCGACGCGGCCCGCTCCCACGACGGCATCGAGGCGATACGCCTGACCTGCCGGGGCGGCCTCGGCCTGGAGCGGTTCTACGCCTCCTGCGGCTACAAGGAGGTCGGCCGCGTCCCCGGCGCGATCCGCGTGGCCCCCGGCGACGACCGCGACGACGTGACCATGCTGCTGCCGCTGGGGTGACGCCCCACCCCCGCTGCCGCTGGGGTGAGGCCCGTACCCCCGCTGCCGCGCGGGCGCTCCGGCGTGCTTCACTGGGCGGTGCCCCTTTGTGCCGGAAACGGAAGTGTGGATTGAGATGCTCCGCTACACGCTGATGCGCCTCGGGATCTTCGTGGGCTGCCTCGTGGTCGTCTGGGGCCTCGTCTACGCCGGGGTCTTCCCGAGCGGCCTCGGTGACTCCAACGGCATGTGGATCGTGCTGCTCTCCCTGGTGATCTCGGCCCCGATCAGCTTCGTGGTGCTGCGCGGGGAGCGCGACCGGGCCTCCGCCCAGGTGGTGACCAGGGTGGAACGGATGAAGGCCGGCCTGGAGGCCAACCGCAGCCAGGAGGACGGCGTCGACGACGCCCCCCGCGCGCAGGGACAGACCTCGTAGCGGCGGCCGGGCCCGCCCGCCGCGTCAGCGCCCCGGTGATCGCCGGGGCGCTTTGCGTTGTGCGGGGGAAGACAGCCGGGAACCTCTCAAAGTCAGGCTATGGGCGTCTCAAAGCATTGGTGTTAAAGTCGACGCATGAAGTCTGCAGCCGTGTCCCCTCTGCCCGTGAGCGTTCCGCTCGTGGCGCGGCTGCACGTGGACCTCTGCCGGTGCGCGTCCGCAAGCTGTCGCCCCTGACGTCCCCCGCTTCCCCCTTTCCGTGACGTCGGCTCAGCGCGTCCCGTCCCCCCTTCAACGGAGCATGTCCGTGTCCTCACGCACGCAGTCCTTCAAGGTGCCCTTCTGGGCCCAGATAATCGCCGGCCTCGTCCTGGGCGTGCTGCTCGGCTGGCTCGCCCGGAGCCAGGACGTCTCCTGGCTGGTCACGACCCTGGAGAAGGTCGGCTCCATCTTCATCGGCCTGCTGAAGCTGGCCGTCGCCCCGCTGGTCTTCTTCGCGATCCTGGTCTCGATCACCAACCTCAGGAAGGTCAACAACGCGGCCCGCCTGGCGACCCGCACCCTCCTGTGGTTCATGATCACGTCGTTGATCGCGGTGGCCATCGGCCTCGTCATCGGCCTGGTCACCAACCCCGGCGCCGGCACCGGCCTCACCCCCCAGGACGGGGCGAAGCCCGAGCACACCGGTTCCTGGCTGGACTTCCTCACCGGCATCGTGCCGACCGACGTGATCACCCCGTTCACCGAGCTGAACGTGCTCCAGATCGTCTTCATGGCCGCCGTCGCCGGCGTCGCCGCCCTCCAGCTCGGCGACAAGGCCAAGCCGATCCTCACCCTGAGCGAGTCCGTCCTCGAACTCCTCCAGAAGGCCCTGTGGTGGGTCATCCGCCTCGCCCCGCTGGGCACCGTCGGCCTGATCGGCAACGCGATCGCCACCTACGGCTGGGACCTGATCGGCAAGTACGCGACCTTCACCGCCGACATCTACGTCGGCTGCGCGATCGTCCTCTTCGTGGTCTACCCGGCGCTGATCGCGGGCGTCGCCAAGGCCAACCCGCTGCAGTTCTTCAAGGGCGCCTGGCCCGCGATCCAGCTGGCCTTCGTCTCCCGCTCCTCGGTCGGCACCATGCCGCTGACGCAGAAGGTCACCGAGCGGCTCGGCGTGCCGAAGGAGTACGCGTCCTTCGCGGTGCCGTTCGGCGCGACGACGAAGATGGACGGCTGCGCCGCGATCTACCCGGCGATCGCCGCGATCTTCGTCGCGCAGATCTTCGACATCCAGCTCGGCGTCGGTGACTACCTGCTGATCGCCTTCGTCTCGGTGGTCGGCTCCGCCGCCACCGCCGGTCTGACCGGCGCGACGGTCATGCTGACCCTGACCCTCTCCACGCTGGGCCTGCCCATGGAGGGCGTCGGCCTGCTGCTCGCCATCGACCCGATCCTGGACATGATGCGTACGGCCACCAACGTGGCCGGGCAGGCGCTGGTCCCGGTCATCGTCTCGGCCCGCGAGGGCCTGCTCGACCGCGAGGCGTACGACAGGGCGCACAGCTCCCCGATCGACGAGCCGGAGCCCGTACGGGACCGCGAGCCGGAGCAGGTGCCGGCCGCCGCGTAGGCGTACGGCGGACCGGAGCGCATCGGACACACGGCCCGGGCGGGAGCATCCCGCCCGGGCCGTACGCTGATGGGTATGGGTGCGGGTGAGGGCGCGGGCGCGGGCGCCGGGAGAACCAAGCGGATGCCGCGGGCCGTCCGGGAGCGGCAGATGCTGGACGCCGCCGTGCGCACCTTCGGGCGGCGCGGGTACCGGGCCGCGTCGATGGACGAGATCGCCGAGCTGGCGGGCGTCTCCAAGCCGCTGGTGTACCTGTACCTCAACTCCAAGGAAGACCTCTTCACCGCCTGCGTCCGCCGCGAGGCGGGGGCGCTGACCGCGGCGGTGCGGGCCGGGGTGCGCCGCGAGCTGCCCGCCGACGGCCAGCTCTGGTCCGGACTGCGGGCGTTCTTCGACCACACCGCCCGCAACCCGGACGGCTGGGCGGTGCTGCACCTGCAGGCCCGCACGCACGGCGCCCCGTTCGCCGCCGAGGTCGCCGCGGCGCGGGCGGAGATCGTGGCGTTCGTGACGGAGCTGATCGCGGCGGCGGCCCGCGAGGCGCACCGCGACCCCGACCTGCCCGGACACGAGGTCGCGGGACTGGCCGAGGCGCTGGTCGGCGCCGCCGAGTCGCTCGCCGACTGGGCGGGCGCCACCGAGGGCGTCACCGCCAGGCAGGCGGCGGCGACCCTGATGAACTTCGCCTGGGCCGGGCTCGGCGACCTGATGGCGGACCGGCCGTGGACCGCGCCCGACGACGCCGGTGACGCCGACGGCGCCGGTGAGGACGGGAGCGAGCACGAGGGCGAGTACGAGGGGGCGCCGGCCGCTCAGGCCGGGTAGACGCTCCCCGTCAGATGGACCCGCCGGTCACCCGGCCCGCGCAGCTCGAACCGGCCGCCCTCCGCCCCGTACACCACCGTCCCCGGCAGCGGCACCGGTGCCCGGAACCGCGCCCGCACCCTGACCGCGTCCGGCGTGCCGTGCTCCGCCAGGCAGCGGGCGACGGTCCACATGCCGTGCGCGATGGCCCGCGGGAAGCCGAACAGGCGGGCGGCGAGCGGGTGCAGGTGGATCGGGTTGTGGTCGCCGGACGCGGCGGCGTAGCGGCGGCCGGTGTTCCCGGCCGGGTGCCAGGTGGCCCGGACGGGGAGCGGCGCGCGCTCCTCGCGGGGGGCTTCGGGGGCCGCCGCGTCCGTCCGGTGCCGGGCCAGGTACGTACTGGCCGACTCCCACACGACGTCGCCGCGGACCCGCACTTCGGTGACCACCGTCGCCTCGGTGCCCCGCCGGTGCGGTGCCAGCCCGGCGACGCGCACGGCGACCGCGTACTCCGCGTCGGCCGGCAGCGGTGCCCGCCGGGTGATGTCGATCGACGTGTGGACCAGGCCGAGCAGCGGCAGCGGGAAGTCCCGGGCGCTCATCAGCCGCATGGCCAGCGGGAACCCCATGACGTGCGGGTACGTCACCGGCAGGGTGACCTCCCCGGTGGGGAAGCCGCAGATCCGCTCGTACGCCGTCAGCCGGGTCAGGTCGGCGCGCAGCCGGGGCAGCAGCAGCCGGGCGCGCGGGAAGCCGGCGTCCGGGCGGGGGCGTTTGAAGGGGGAGAGCAGGGCGCCCCGGGCCAGCAGCGGGGGCAGGGCGGGGGCGGTCGGCAGGGTACTGGTCACCTCAGGCCCCCAGCAGGCTCTGGCCGCAGACCCGTACGACCTGGCCGTTGACCGCTGCCGAGGCCGGGTGCGCCAGCCAGGCGGTGGTCTCGGCGACGTCGACGGGCAGGCCGCCCTGGGCGAGGGAGTTCATGCGGCGGCCCGCCTCGCGGATGAACAGCGGGACCGCCGCCGTCATCCTCGTCTCGATGAAGCCCGGCGCGACCGCGTTCACCGTCACCCCGTGCTCGGCCCGCGCGCGGGGCGCGAGGGCGCGGACCAGGCCGACGATCCCGGCCTTGCTCGCCGCGTAGTTGGTCTGGCCGGCGTTCCCGGCGAGCCCCGCGATGGACGCCGTCGCCACGATCCGGCCGCCGGTCCGCAGCGCCCCGGCGGACAGCAGCGCGTCCGTGGTGCGCAGCACGCTCGCGAGGTTGACGTCGAGGACGGAACTCCAGCGGTCGGCGGACATGTTGGCCAGTCGCCGGTCCCGGGTGACGCCCGCGTTGTGGACGAGGACGTCCAGCCCGTCGGGGACCGCCGCCGCGATCCGCCCGCCCGCGTCGGCGGCCGTGACGTCGAGGGCGAGGGCGGTGCCGCCGAGCCGTTCGGCGACGCGCCGGGCGTCCGCCTCGGCCGCGGGGACGTCCAGTACGACGACGTGGGCGCCGTCCCGGGCGAGGGTCTCGGCGACCGCCTCGCCGATGCCGCGCGCGCCGCCGGTGACCAGGGCGGTGCGCCCGGCGAGCGGGCGGGCGGGATCGTCCGGCACGGGGACCGGGCCGTCGGCGGGGCCGACGGTGACGACCTGGCCGCTGACGTAGGCCGACTTGGGGGAGAGCAGGAAGCGGAGCGTGGACTCGGCGGCGCGGGCGTCGGTGAGCCGGATCAGGTTGACGGTCCTGCCCCGGCCGATCTCCTTGCCGAGCGAGCGGGTGAAGCCCTCCAGCGCCTGCTGGGCGGCGGCCCGGTGGTGGTCGCCGTCGTCGGGCGGGGAGCCGAGCACGAGGACGCGCCCGCCCGCCGCGACCGACCGCACGACCGGGTGCAGGGCCGCGTGCACCTCGGCGAGCGTCGCCACGTCCCGGACCCCGGTGGCGTCCAGGACGACGGCGGCGGTGGTGTCCGGGGTGGCGGTGGTGGGGTTCGGGGTGGCGGTGGTGGGGTTCGGGGGTGTGGTGGTGTCCGGGGTGGTGGTGGCCGGGTGGTCCGGGGGCGTGGTGGTGGCCGGGGCGGTGGCGGCGGGGTGGTCCGGGGGCGCGGTGCGCAGGAAGGTCAGGTCCAGGTCCGACTTCCCGGCCGTCAGCAGCAGGACCCCGCCCTCCAGCGCCGGGCGCTCCGGCGACCAGCGGCGCAGCGGCGCCGGCTGCGGCAGGCCGAGCCGCCGGGTCAGGAAACGGCCCGGCGCGGTGCCGGTGAAGCTCAGATAGCGGTCGGCCATGCGTGACTCCCAGCGTCCGGTCTGCTTACCCTGGAGTAAGGTTACCGGAGGTAAGCAGGTGTCGTCGCGTGGATGAGGAGCAGGGTCCGGATGAGTCCCCTTGAACCCCCGAAGGCCCGCCGGGTCGCGGTCGTCGGCGGTACGCGCATCCCGTTCGCCCGTTCGGACGGCCCGTACGCCACCGCCTCCAACCAGGAGATGCTGACCGCCGCCCTGGACGGACTGGCCGAGCGGTACGGGCTGCGGGGGCCCGGCGCGGTGGGCGAGTTCGTCGCCGGGGCGGTCCTCAAGCACAGCCGCGACTTCAACCTCGCCCGCGAGACGGTCCTCGGCTCGGTGCTCGACCCCCGTACCCCCGCCTACGACGTCCAGCAGGCGTGCGGCACCGGACTCCAGGCGGTCGTCGCCGCCGCCAACAAGATCGCCCTCGGGCAGACCGAGTCGGCGGTGGCGGGCGGCGCGGACACCGCGAGCGACGCGCCGCTGGGCGTCAACGACCGGCTCCGGCGCATCCTGCTGGAGGCCCGGCGGGCGAAGTCGACGGGCGCCCGGCTGAAGGCCCTCGCCCAGGTGCGCCCCGGACACCTCGTCCCGGACGTCCCGCGCAACGCCGAGCCGCGCACCGGCCTGTCGATGGGGGAGCACGCGGCGGTCACCGCACGGGCCTGGGGCATCACCCGCGAGGCCCAGGACGAACTGGCGGCCACCAGCCACCAGCGGCTGGCGGCGGCGTACGGACGGGGCTTCTTCGAGGACCTGGTGGTCCCGTTCCGGGGGCTGTCCCGCGACCAGAACCTGCGGCCGGACTCGACGCCGGAGAAACTGGCCGCGCTCAGGCCGGTGTTCGGCACGGACGGGCCCGCGCCGACCATGACGGCGGGCAACTCCACGCCCCTGACGGACGGCGCGGCGACCGTGCTGCTGGCGAGCGAGGAGTGGGCGGCCGAGCGCGGGCTGGCACCGCTGGCGTACCTGACCGCGTACGAGACGGCGGCCGTCGACTTCGCCGCCGGGGACGTGAGGGGCGGCGAGGACGGGCTGCTGATGGCCCCGGCGTACGCGGTGCCGCGGATGCTGGAGCGGACCGGGTACGGCATCGAGGACTTCGACCTGATCGAGATCCACGAGGCGTTCGCCTCCCAGGTGCTGGCCACGCTGGCGGCCTGGGAGAAGCGGGGCCTGGCCCCCGTGGACCGGGCCCGCCTCAACGTGGCGGGCTCCTCGCTCGCCACCGGTCACCCCTTCGCGGCGACCGGCGCCCGGATCGTGGCCACCCTGGCGAAACTGCTGGCCGAACGGGAGGGGCCGGGCCGGGGGCTGATCTCGGTGTGCGCGGCGGGCGGGCAGGGCGTGACGGCCGTCCTGGAACGCGCCTGAGCCGCCCCGCTCCGGGCGGCGCCGCTTGCCGGTGACTCCGCAGGCTGCACAACCCCGGCCCCGGACCGCCCCGGAACCCGCACCGACTCCCCACGCGGGCCCCGTAGGATCCCCGAGCCGACCGGCGAGGCCGCCACCTCGCCGGTCCACCGGGTCCCACCGGTCCCCGACCCTGTCGGGTCCCCGACCCTGTCGGGTCTCCGGTCCCTGTCGGGGCTCCGGTCCCTTCGGGTTTCCGGTCCCTGTCGGGTCTCCGACCCCCTCGGGTCCCCGGTCCCGCCGAGGAACGCCGGCACGCGTACGTCATGCAGCCGAGCGGAGCCGTCGCCGCCCGCCCCAGGAGCCGCCCGTGTCCACTCCGCTTCCCCCCTCCGCCGCGTCCGTCTCCCACGGCGCCGCCCCCGGACCCGTCCTCGCGGAGCCCGAGACACGGCGGCTGGACGGGGTCGTGCGGGAGGTGTACGTACCGCCGCTCGCCCCGCCGGTCCGGCACGGGTCGCTCGCCGACCTGCCGTTCGCCAACGCGGCCGCGGACCCCGGCGCGGTGGTGCTCGGCCGCCGGGCGGCAAACGGGCGGTGGGCCGACGTGACGGCCGCCGAGTTCGCCGCGCAGGTGCTGGCGCTGGCCAAGGGCCTGGTGGCCGAGGGCCTGGCGCCGGGCGACCGGATCGCCGTGATGTCGCGGACGACCTACGAGTGGACCCTCCTCGACTTCGCCGCCTGGGCCGCCGGGCTGGTGACCGTGCCGGTCTACCCGACCTCCTCCCTCTTCCAGATCCGCCGGATCCTGCAGGACTCCGGCGCGGTCGCCCTGGCCACCGAGACGACCGCCCAGGCCGCCGCCCTCGGTCCGGAACTCGAACGGCTGCCCGACCTCAAGCACCTGTGGGTCATCGAGAAGGACCATGTGGAGCGGCTCGCGGAGCTGGGCGCCCGGGTGCCCGACGCCGAGATCGGCGTCCGCCGCGGCATGCTCGGCCCCGGCACCGTCGCCACCCTCGTCTACACCTCCGGCACCACCGGCCGCCCCAAGGGCTGCGCGCTCACCCACGGCAACTTCTTCGCCGAGGTGGACAACGCCATCGAGCTGCTCCACCCGGTGTTCAAGGCGGAGGACGAGGAACCCTCGCTGCTCCTCTTCCTCCCCATGTCCCACGTCTTCGGCCGGATGGTCGCCGTCGCCTGCGTCCGGGCCCGGGTCCGCCTCGGCCACGCCCCCAGCCTGAAACCGGACGAGCTGCTGCCGGACCTGGCGGCGTTCCGGCCGACGTGCCTGCTGACCATCCCGTACATGCTGGAGAAGGTCTGCAACACCGCCCGCGCCCGGGCCGAGTCCGGCGGCCGGGCGACGCTCTTCGACCGGGCGGAGTCCGTGGCGGTGCGCTACGGCGAGGCGCTGGAGGCCCGCCGGGCCGGGACGGGCGGCGGCCCGGGACGCGTCCTGAGGACGGCCCGCGCCTTCTACGACCCGCTGGTGTACCGCAGGATCCGGGCGGCCATGGGCGGCCGGGTCCGGCACGCCATCTGCGGCGGCTCCCCGCTGGGCCGCCGCCTGGCCGCCTTCTACGCCGGGGCCGGCATCGAGATCTTCGAGGGGTACGGCCTGACCGAGACGACCGCGGCCGCCACGGTGACCCCGCCGCTCAAGCCGCGCCTGGGCACGGTGGGCCGGCCGCTGCCCGGCACCCGGCTGCGGATCGCCGCCGACGGCGAGATCCTCGTCTCCGGCGAGCAGGTCCTGCACGGCTACTGGGACCCGGCGGCCGGCGGTGTGGCGCCCGCCGCGCCGGACGGCTGGTTCGCCACCGGCGACCTCGGCGCCCTGGACGACGAGGGGTACCTGACCATCACCGGCCGCAAGAAGGAACTGCTGATCACGGCGGGCGGCTCCAGCGTGGCCCCGGCCCCGCTGGAGAACTGGCTGCGCTCCCACCCCCTGATCTCCCAGTGCCTGGTCCTGGGCGACCGCCGCCCCTACGTCAGCGCCCTGCTCACCCTCGACCCCGACGGCGTCACCCACTGGCGCCGCATGAACGGCAAGCACCCGGTGCCGCCGGAGCTGCTCGTCGACGACGAGGACCTGCGCGCCGTCCTCCAGCGGGCGGTCGACGAGGCGAACAAGCTGGTCTCCCGCCCCGAGTCCATCCGCCGCTTCGCCGTCCTGCCGCACGACTTCACGGAGTACGCGGGCCATCTGACCCCGTCGATGAAACTCCGCCGCGACGTGATCATGCGGGACTTCGCGGACGTGGTGGAGGGGCTGTACCGGACCGGCTGACGGAGGGGCCGGCCGACGGAGGGGCCGGTGGGTGGCGGGACCGGCTGACGGCGGGGCCGGTGGGTGGCGGGGAGGTCAGCGGCGGACGATCGGTGGCGGGGAGGTCAGCGACGGCGGTCAGCGGCCGAGCGAGCAGCGCAGGGCGGGCAGGGGCGGGGCGGCAGCGGCGGGCGGTCAGCGACAGGGTGGTCAGGGGGCGGGGGCCGGTTGGCGGGGCGGGCAGCGCGGGGCGGTCAGCGGCGGGCGATCAGGCAGGCCTGCGGGACCTTCGAGGAGGTCTCCTCCTCCTGGATGCGCACCGTTTGCGACAGCACGGTGAACCCGGCCCGTTCCAGCAGCTCCGCCACCGGCCCCGGCCGCCTGCGTTCGAAGTCCAGGGTCACCGGGTGGCCGAAGGGGCGGTCCAGGAGCAGGGGCTCGTCGCCGACCTGGAAGGCGAGCAGCAGGTGCCCGCCCGGGGCCAGCACCCGCCGCACCTCCGCGAAGAGGTCCGGCAGCCGCTCCCAGGGCGTGTGGATCGACGAGTACCAGGAGACGGCCCCCGCGAGGGCGCCGTCGGGCAGGTCCAGCTCCAGCATGGAGCCCTGTTCGAACCGCAGCCCCGGATGCTCGCGACGCGCGATCCGCAGCATGGCGGCGGAGAGGTCGAGGCCGAAGACGCGCAGACCGAGCGAGGCGAGGTGCGCGGTGACCCGCCCGGGTCCGCAGCCCAGGTCGGCCACCTCGCCCTCCGGTCCCACCAGCTCGGCGAAGGCGCCCATCAGCGCCCGGTCGAGGGGGGTGCCGGCGCCCGCGCCGCGGAAGCGGTCGGCGTAGTCCTCGGCGATGGCGTCGTAGAAGGCGCGGGTGGCCTCGGTCGTGGTCATGGCCAAGGAGAGTAGGCACCCCACCGACAGCGCCGGTGGTTTTTGGCCGGGAAAGGCAGGAGCCCCACGCCACAGGGCGCGGGGCTCCTTGGGTACTGCACTCGATCCGGATCGGGAGATCAGATCAACTGATCAGATCAGACCGGGGTGACGTTCTCAGCCTGCGGACCCTTGGGGCCCTGCGTGACGTCGAAGGACACCTGCTGGTTCTCCTCCAGGGACCGGAATCCCTGAGCGTTGATCGCGGAGTAGTGGACGAAGACGTCGGGGCCGCCGCCTTCCTGGGCGATGAAACCAAAGCCCTTTTCGGCGTTGAACCACTTCACGGTTCCGGTAGCCATAAGCCCTCCTTGGGCCCAAAGGGTTGCCCTGCTCCAGAACCAGCAAGTGTGAAGATTTAATTCTGCACAACTGCATACGTCTGAGAACGACGAGAGCCCGCGGTCACATGCTCCGCAGGCTCTGTACTGCAAGGGAAACCAAACTGCAACTTGCGGCGAGCCTAGCATGCGGGCACCCGAAAGCAACAGAGCTCAAGATCACTTCACTCGAAGGTTTGAACCCTCGTGGCGTCCGGCTGACGCCCGGGAGCCTCGGGCCGCCCGGGGGCCGCCGCCCGCCGGTCCTCCGGCGCGGGCTAGCCTCGCGAGGTGGACAATTCTCGCACCCGGCCGCGTGTCGGCCACATCCAGTTCCTGAACTGCCTGCCCCTCTACTGGGGGCTCGCGAGAACGGGCACGCTCCTCGACTTCGAGCTGACGAAGGACACCCCGGAGAAGCTCAGTGAGCAGCTGGTGCGGGGAGACCTCGACGTCGGGCCGGTCACCCTGGTCGAGTTCCTCAAGCACGCCGACCGACTGGTCGCCTTCCCGGACATCGCCGTCGGCTGCGACGGCCCGGTGATGAGCTGCGTGATCGTCTCGCAGAAGCCCCTGGAACGGCTGGACGGGGCGCGGGTCGCCCTCGGGTCGACCTCCCGCACCTCCGTCCGCCTCGCCCAGCTGCTGCTGGCCGAGCGCTTCGGCGTGCGGCCCGACTACTACACCTGCCCGCCCGACCTGAGCCTGATGATGCGGGAGGCCGACGCGGCCGTCCTGATCGGTGACGCCGCGCTGCGCGCCAACATGCTCGACGGTCCCCGCTTCGGCCTGGAGGTGTACGACCTGGGCGCGCTGTGGAAGGAGTGGACGGGCCTGCCGTTCGTCTTCGCGGTCTGGGCGGCCCGCAAGGATTACGCCGAACGCGAGCCGGAGATCACCCGCAAGGTGCACGCGGCGTTCCTCGCCTCCCGCAACCTCTCCCTGGAGGAGGTCGGCAAGGTCGCCGAACAGGCCGCCCGCTGGGAGGACTTCGACGAGGCGACCCTCGCGCAGTACTTCACCACGCTCGACTTCCGCTTCGGACGGCCGCAGCTCGCGGCGGTCGCCGAGTTCGCCCGCCGGGTCGGGCCGACGACCGGGTTCCCGGCGGATGTGCGGGTGGAGCTGCTCCGGCCCTGACCAGGCCACTACCCTGCTCGCAGACCGCGCACCGGGGGAGGAGTGGACGCCATGCGCCCGCTGGGGACCGACGGGCCCACCGCCGTGGGGTCCCGCGGGCTGCCCGCCCGGCCGGGCCCCGGCGCCCCCGACCGGAGGCCGCCGGCGTGGTGCCCGGTGCGGCGGCCGGCACGGCCGGGGAACGGATCCGCGGCATGAGCGTCGAACTGCTGGTCGTCGTCGTGGCCGGGCTGTGGGGCGGGGCGGCGGGCGCGCTGCTGCCCCGCGCGGCCTACCGCTTCTCCGTCCCTCCCGGCGAGGCCTGGCGGCGGACCTGCCCGGCCGGACACCCGGTCGAGGGCTGGCTCGGCCGGGCCCGCTGCCCCCGGGACGGCGGGGCGTACGGTCCCGGCGCCGCCGTCCCCGCCGCCGTCACCGCGCCGGCCTGCGCCCTTCTCGCCGCCGCCACCGGCACCCGGCCCGAGCTGGCCGTCTGGCTGCTGCTCGCACCGGTCGCGGTGCTGCTGACCGTCGTCGACGTCCGGGTACGGCGCCTGCCCGACCCGCTGACCCTGCCGCTGGCGGGCGGCGCCCTCGCCCTGCTGGGCCTGGTCTCCCTGGTGCCGGAGCACGCCGGGTCGTGGACCACCGCCCTGCTCGGCACCCTCGCGCTCGGCGCCGGTTACTACGCGCTGTTCCTGATCAACCCCTCCGGCATGGCCTTCGGCGACGTGAAACTCGCCCTCGGGGCGGGCGCGGTACTCGGCTGGTACGGCTGGGCGACGGTGCTGCTGGGCGCCTTCGCCGGATTCCTGCTCGGCTCGCTGTACGGCATCGGCCTCGTCGTCGCCCGGCGGGCCGCGCGCGACACGCAGATCGCGTTCGGGCCGTTCCTGATCGGCGGGGTGTTCCTCGGTCTGCTGGTGGGGGCCTTCACGGCCTGAACCGCGTGGGGGTGCGGGGGCTTTCACGGCTTGGACCGCGTGGGGGTGCGGGGGTCGTCACGGCTTGGACCGTGCGTGGGTCGTCATGGTCTGGACCGTGCGTGGGTGCGGGGGTCGTGACGGTCTGGACCGCGTGGGGGTACGGGGGTCGTCACGGCCTGACGTCGGCCGGGAAGGACCGCTGGCGTACGCTGGTTCGGTCCGTCCACACGGGACGATCTGTCCACAACCCTTGACGAAAGGGACGCCCGGTGACCGAGAAGGCCGACCTCCAGACCGTCCTCGACCGCGCCGCCGCCGGTGGTCGGATCACCCCGGAAGAAGCCCTCGTCCTCTACCGCGACGCCCCCCTGCACGCGCTGGGCTCCGCCGCCGACGCGATCCGTCGGCGGAAGTACGCCGGGACCGAGCACATCGCGACGTACATCATCGAGCGGAACATCAACTACACCAACGTGTGCGTCACGGCGTGCAAGTTCTGCGCCTTCTACGCGGCCCCCAAGGACACGAAGAAGGGCTGGAGCCGCGACCTCGACGACATCCTGCGCCGCTGCGCGGAGACCGTCGAACTGGGCGGCACCCAGATCATGTTCCAGGGCGGGCACCACCCGGACTACGGCGTCGAGTACTACGAGCACCACTTCTCCGCGATCAAGAAGGAGTTCCCGCAGCTCGTCATCCACAGCCTGGGGGCGAGCGAGGTCGAGCACATGGCGCGGATCTCCAAGGTGAGCGCCGAGGAGGCGATCCGGCGCATCCACGCGGCCGGGCTGGACTCCTTCGCCGGGGCCGGCGCCGAACTGCTTCCGGAACGTCCGCGCAAGGCCATCGCGCCGCTGAAGGAGTCCGGCGAGCGCTGGCTGGAGATCATGGAGATCGCGCACAACCTGGGCGTGGAGTCCACCAGCACGATGCTCATGGGCACCGGCGAGACCAACGCCGAGCGCATCGAGCACCTGCGGATGATCCGCGACGTGCAGGACCGCACCGGCGGCTTCCGCGCCTTCATCCCGTACACCTACCAGCCCGAGAACAACCACCTGAAGGGCCGGACGCAGGCCACCCTCTTCGAGTACCTGCGGATGATCGCCATCGCGCGGATCTTCCTCGACAACGTCGCCCACATCCAGGGCTCCTGGCTGACCACCGGCAAGGAGGTCGGCCAGCTCTCCCTGCACTACGGCGCCGACGACCTCGGCTCGGTGATGCTGGAGGAGAACGTGGTGTCGTCGGCCGGCGCCAAGCACCGTTCCAACCGGCTGGAGCTGATCGACCTGATCAGGAAGGCCGGGCGGGTCCCCGCGCAGCGGGCGACGACGTACGAGCACCTGGTGGTGCACGACGACCCGGCGAACGACCCGGTCGACGACCGCGTCGTCTCGCACATCTCGTCCACCGCGATCGAGGGTGGCACCGCCCACCCCGAGCTGAAGCTGATCGCGGCCGACTGAGCCGGCCGTGCTGACCGTTCACGCCGCCGAAGAGGTCCGTACCGACTGGGACGCGCCGCCGCTGGCCGACGGCGCGGTCGCCGTCGAGGGCGGGCGGATCGTCGCGGTGGGACCCGCCGGTGAGATCGAGGCGAGGTTCCCGGGCGCGCGGGTGCGGCGCTGGCCGGGGATCCTCGG
Organism: Streptomyces sp. SYSU D01066-1; assembly: GCF_054956795.1. NCBI lineage: Bacteria > Bacillati > Actinomycetota > Actinomycetes > Kitasatosporales > Streptomycetaceae > Streptomyces > Streptomyces sp. SYSU D01066-1. The sequence continues at coordinate 91,872 of NZ_JBUDHV010000001.1, forward strand.
GCCGGGGTTGGTGCACGAGGGGCCGCTGCCCGGCGCACCGAGCCCGCGCGAACGCGTGCACGCCGTGCTGAAGTCGGGGGCGGTGGCCGTGCTGGCGGAGCACGTCGACGCCGGGCTGCGGGCCGCCGCGGGGCGTAACGACGTGGCGGTGCTGCCGGCCGCGCGCCGGACGGTGCTGGCCGCCGGCGGACGGGCCGACCTCGCCGTGTTCGCCGCCGACGGCGCCTGCCTGGCCACCGTGTGCGCGGGGCGGCTGGTGCACCGGCGGCGGTGAGTCCGCGGGGGTCGGGTACGGGCGGTGGTGAGTCCGCGGGGGTCGGGTACGGGCGGTGGTGGGTTCGCGGGGGTCGGGTACGGGCGGTGGTGGGTTCGCGGGGATCGGGGACCGGCGGCGGTGAGTCCGCGGGGTCCGGTGGGGCTCAGCCCGCGAACGCCTCCCCGAAGGCCCCCGCCTCCTGGTCGACCCCGCTGCAGTCCGTCGCCGCGTCGTCGGAGTCCGTGTCGTCGTCGCACTGCTGGTCGCGGAAGGTCGACCACATCGACACCCAGGCGATCTCCTTCTCCTCGGCGAACGTCCGCACCTCGGCCGCGTCGTCCAGCGTGAACGTCTCCCCGTCGACGTCGTTGACGCCGATCATCGAGGTCAGCGCCATGCCCCGCCAGGCGTTCGCGTCGGAGAGGCCGAAGATCTCCTTCAGCTGGGTGTGCGCGGCCTTGGCGGAGGTGAGGGCGTAGTCGCCCATGTCGCCGTCGTAGGACTCGCCGTAGTTCATGGTCATCAGGTTGACCGTGGAGACCTGCACGGCGTAGTCGTTGGCGGACTCCAGCAGCGCGACGCTGTCGTCGTCCAGCCCCGAGGGCATCACGGGCAGGGTGAAGGAGACGTTCAGGTCCGTGCGCTCCTCCTGGAGCAGCGCGATCGCCTCCGAACGCAGGTCGACGGAGTCGGAGTCGGTCAGCTCGTCGCCCTCGATGTCGAAGTCGGCGAGGGTGGCGCCCCCGGCCGCGTCCAGCGCCTCGCCGTACGCCTGGGCCAGTTCCTCCGCGCTGTCGCAGGTCGCCGCCAGTTCGTCGCCGGAGGCGCCGCCGAAGGAGACCCGGACGGAGGAGCCGTCCGCGGTGAGGTCCGAGATGCGGGAGGCGACCGACGAGTCGTCGATGGCGTGGCTGCCGTTCCACTCGGGGGTGCAGCCGCTGCCGGAGGAGATCACGAACGCCAGGTTGTACGTGGCGGGGGAGCCCGCCGAGTCCAGTTCGGAGGCGGTGGTGGCGCTGACGTACGGGGCGTAGCCGGTGGACGACGTGGTGCCGGACGACGCCGACGGCGTGCTGGAGGACGGGGCCTCGGGCGCGGCGTCTGTCGAGTCGTCACTTCCCGTGGAACAACCCGCAGTTGCCAAGGCGAACAGACAGATCAGCCCTGCCGCGGCTTTTCGTGGACTCCTCATCGCGTACGCTCCCGCTCTCAAGATGTATGTCCCAGGACGGAAACAAAACGTGTCTCCGAACCGGAAAGGTGCCACACGCGGCTGTGCTCCTCCTGGCAAAGATCCGCGTTTTCCTGCGGTTTCTCAGCGGAATGACAGGTCTGGCCGGTTCTCACAGACGCCTCACAAGGAAGTCAGAGTTTTGATCACATGAAGTGCTCCTAATATCTGAGGAATGCATTCCGAGCCTGCCATCGAAAGCCGCGCCGCTGCGCGCGGTCGCCGCCGCAAACGCGGTAACGGGTCCGTCGCACCGGTTGACGGCCCTGTGTTCGTTGACAACTCCGGACGTCGGGCCAAGCTGCTGCGCCGGCTCGGCATCCTCGTCGGTGTCGTCTGCTGCGGGTACGCGACCGTACTGGTCCTGGCCTTCCTGGGCATCGGCACGTCGATCAACCCGTCCTCGCTGCTGCCCTTCGGGGGCGGCGGCAACGGTGCCGCCCCCGGCGGCGTGCAACCGCAGGGCGGTGTCGCCCCGGCCGGGCTGCCCAGCGGGGCGCCCAGCGGCGTTCCGTCCGGCGCCCCCAGCGGCGCCCCGCCCACCGGAGCCGTGACCGGCTCCGCTTCCGCCACCGCTTCCGCCCCGGCCGCCTCGGCGACCGCCGACTGACCGGAATCGCAGCCAACCCCATGACCACGACACCCCCTTCCCGCGGCCGCCGCCGCGCACCGAGCCGGATGGAACGCGCCGCCGGCCGGGCCGCCGCGTTGCAGAAGCCGCGGGTCATCCTCGCCCTGCTGCTCCTGCTGGCGCTGACCTGCGTCATGCTGCTGGACGGCTATCTGCGCGCCGAGGTCGGCGGCGACCAGCGCGTCCGTACCGGCGCCAGCTCCAGCGACGTCCCCGACGAGGTGCTCGAGGGCGGGCCGATCCTGTCCTTCCGCGGCGGACAGGCCACCACCGTCTCCGTGCCGGACAAGACGATCGCGCTGACCTTCGACGACGGGCCGAACCCGACGTGGACGCCCCAGGTCCTGGAGATCCTGGAGGAGTACGACGTCCCGGGCACGTTCTTCCTGGTCGGGTCGATGGTCTCGCGCTACCCCGACATCGTCGACGACCTGGTCGACCAGGGCAACGAGGTGGGCATCCACACCTTCACCCACGTCGACCTCTCCTACCAGAGCGACGCCCGCATCACCCGGGAGATAGAGCAGACCCAGCTGGCGCTGGCGGGCGCGGCCGGGATCACCACGACGCTGTTCCGGGCGCCGTACTCCTCGGAGATGGACGCCATCGACAACTACAGCTGGCCGGTCTACGAGAAGCTCGGCGAGGACGGCTACACCAGCGTCTTCATCGACACCGACAGCGACGACTGGAAGAAGCCCGGCGTCTCGAAGATCATCAAGTGGGCCACGCCGGAGGACGGCGAGGGCGCCTCCGTGCTCTTCCACGACGCGGGCGGGGAGCGCTCGCAGACGATCAAGGCGCTGCCGAAGTACATCGAGAAGATGAAGGCGAAGGGCTACACCTTCACCACCATCAGCGGTGTCATGGCGGAGCAGGGCGCGGGCGCGCCGGCCGCGGCGGCGGCCGGAGCCGGGCAGGGCGCGGTGCCGGGCACCGAGGCCGCGCAGGGCGGTGCCGCGGCCCCCGCCGGCACCGACGGCGGAACGCAGCTCCAGGCCGCCCACCGCGAGGCCACCGGCGCGACCCTCTACGAGGGCAAGGCGCTCGTCGTGGCCGTCCGCGTCGCCGAGTGGACGGTCCCGGCGCTCTCGGTCGGGCTCATGGTGGTGGGCGTCGCCGTCATGGGCCGGTTCGGGATGATGCTGATCCTCGCCCGCCGGCACTACAGACAGCGCAACAAACGCCGGTTCAGCTGGGGCCCGACCGTCACCCGCCCGGTGAGCGTGATCGTCCCGGCGTACAACGAGAAGGAGTGCATCGCCAACACCCTGAAGTCGCTGGCGCAGAGCACCCACCCGATCGAGATCATCATCGTGGACGACGGCTCCTCGGACGGCACCTCCGAGATCGCCCGCGAGGCCGCCGACGCGCTCGGCATGACCAACGTCCGCGTCATCCGCCAGGAGAACGCGGGCAAGCCGGCCGCCCTCAACAACGGCGTCCGCAACGCCAGCCACGACATCGTCGTGATGATGGACGGCGACACCGTCTTCGAGGCGGAGACCGTGCGCCACCTCGTCCAGCCGTTCGCCGACCCCGAGGTCGGCGCGGTCGCGGGCAACGCCAAGGTCGGCAACCGCAACACCATCATCGGGGCCTGGCAGCACATCGAGTACGTGATGGGCTTCAACCTCGACCGGCGCATGTACGACCTGCTGCGCTGCATGCCGACCATCCCCGGCGCGATCGGCGCGTTCCGCCGCGAGGCGGTCCTGGAGGTCGGCGGCATGAGCGAGGACACCCTCGCCGAGGACACCGACATCACCATCGCCATGCACCGCGCGGGCTGGCGGGTCGTCTACCAGGAGCACGCCCGCGCCTGGACCGAGGCGCCGGGTTCGCTCAAGCAGCTGTGGTCGCAGCGCTACCGCTGGTCCTACGGCACGATGCAGGCGCTGTGGAAGCACCGCAAGTCCCTGACCGACAAGGGGCCCTCGGGCCGCTTCGGCCGGGTCGGCATGCCGCTGGTGGTGATCTTCCAGATCATCACGCCGGTCTTCGCACCGCTGATCGACGTCTTCACCGCGTACTCGATGATCTTCATCGACTTCAAGGCCGCGCTGCTGGCGTGGCTGGCGGTCCTGGGGGTGCAGCTGTTCTGCGCGGCGTACGCCTTCCGCCTGGACAAGGAGAAGTACCGGTACCTGCTGATGATGCCGCTCCAGCAGCTCGCCTACCGGCAGATGATGTACCTGGTCCTGATCCACTCCTGCATCACCGCCCTCACCGGCGGCCGGCTGCGCTGGCAGAAGCTGAAGCGGACGGGTGAGGTCGGCACGCCGGCGGGGGCCGGCGGATGAGCTGGGACCAGCACGGGCCCGGGCAGCGCCCCGGGCCCGGCCAGGGGCGGGGGCAGGACCAGTACGGGCAGGGTCAGTACGGCCAGGGGCAGTACGGGTACGGGTACGGGTACGGCGACCAAGGGCAGGCGTACGGGGCGCCCCAGCAGTACGGTCCGCCCCAGCAGTACGGGGCTCCGCAGCCGTACGTCCCGCCGCAGCCGCAGCCGCAGCCGCAGCCGCAGCCGCAGCAGTACGGCGATTACGGCCCGTACGGCGAGCACGGCGTGCACGGGCGGGAAGAGGCGCCGTCGGTCACGTCGACGGCGCAGCTGCCCCAGGTGGAGCCGGAACCGGAGCCGGGAACGGACCCGAAAGCTCCACCGGAACCGGCTTCGGAACCGGAACCGGAACCGGCTTCGGCGCCCGCGGCCCGGTCCGGTGGCCGGGACCGGTACTTCGACACCCTGCGCGCGGTCGCCCTCGTCCGCGTCGTGACGTACCACACCTTCGGCTGGGCCTGGGCCGGGCTGGTCTTCCCGTCCATGGGGATCATGTTCGGCCTGGCCGGCACCCTGATGGCGAAGTCGCTGGAGCGCCCGGCCCTGAAGGTGATCCGCAGCCGGGTGCGCCGGCTGCTGCCGCCGTTCTGGTTCTGGGGCGTCTTCGTCGTCGCCGCGATGCTGATCCACGGCTGGATGCCGGGCTGGCAGATCGTCTACTGGATCGTGCCGCTCGGCGACCCGCCGGGCAACGCCTGGGGCGAACAGGCCTGGGAGATCCTCTGGTACCTGCGCACCTACCTGTGGTTCGTCCTCCTCTCCCCCCTGCTGCTGAGGGTGTTCCGGCTGGCGCCGGTCCCCGTGCTGCTGGGGTCCCTCGCCCCGATCGTGGTGTTCCAGTTCGTCTGGCAGCCGCCGGACAACCGGTTCGGCACCGGGCTGCTGGACCTGGCGACGTACCTCTTCTGCTGGGTCCTCGGCTTCGCGCACCGCGACGGGGTGCTGGCCCGGCTGAAACCGGCCGCGGTCGTGGCCCTGTCGCTGGCCGCGCTCGCCTACGGCGGCTGGTACGCCTTCGCCCACCAGGCCGAGTACGGCACTTACGACCTGGACGACATCCCGCTCGCCCAGGCGTTCTGGTCGGCCGGTTTCGTGACGCTGCTGATGTACTCCAAGGCGCGGCTGGACGTCGACTTCGCGGGCCTCGCCCGCTTCCGGCGGCTGGACCGGCTGGTCACCGTCTTCAACGCGCGTGCCGTCACGATCTACCTCTGGCACGAACTGGCGCTGATCCTGGCGGTGCCGCTGATCGACCAGTTCTGGAAGGTGCCCGCGTTCGAGACGTATCTGCCGCTGGAGAGCCAGTGGTTCATGTTCGGCGTGGGGTGGGTGCTGATCGCGTCGTTCGTGCTGGTCTGCGGCTGGGTGGAGGACGTGGCGGGGCGCAAGAGGCCGCGGCTCCTGCCGTGAGCGCGTCCCGCGCGGCCTGTAAGAATGGGCGGGTGACCCGCGCCTCCCTGAACAAGCAGCCGCACGAAGTCGCCTCGATGTTCGACCACGTGGCGGCCCGGTACGACCTCACCAACGACGTGCTGTCGCTCGGCCAGGACCGGGTGTGGCGCAAGGAGGTCGCCCGGGCCGTCGACGCCCGTCCCGCGCAGAAGGTCCTCGACCTGGCCGCGGGGACGGCGACCTCCTCGCTGCCCTTCGCCCGCACCGGCGCGTACGTCGTCCCCTGCGACTTCTCGCTCGGCATGCTCCAGGTCGGCAAGGAGCGCCACGCGTGGCTGCCGTTCACCGCGGGAGACGCGACCCGGCTGCCGTTCGCGGACGGCGTCTTCGACGCGGTCACCATCTCCTTCGGGCTGCGCAACGTCCAGGACACCGACGCGGCGCTGCGCGAGCTGTACCGGGTGACGAAGCCCGGCGGCCGGGTCGTCATCTGCGAGTTCTCGCACCCGACCTGGGCGCCCTTCCGCACCGTCTACACCGAGTACCTGATGCGCGCCCTGCCGCCGGTCGCCCGCGCGGTCTCCTCCAACCCGGACGCGTACGTCTACCTCGCCGAGTCCATCCGCGACTGGCCCGACCAGCCCGCCCTGGCCGAGCGGCTGCGGAAGGCCGGCTGGTCCAGGGTGGCCTGGCGGAACCTGACCGGCGGCATCGTGGCCCTGCACCGGGGCTTCAAGGCGGACTGACCGCACGGCTCCGGCAGCACCGACCGCACGGCTCCGGCAGCACCGACCGCGCGGACGTGGGCCGGAGACCGACGGTGCGGCTCCGGGCCGAAAACCGACGGTGCGGCTCTGGGCCGAAGACCGACGGTGCGGCTCCGGCAGCACCGACCGCGCGGACGTGGGCCGGAGGCCGACCGTGTGGCTCCGGGCCGGAGGCCGACCGTGCGACTCCGGGCCGAAGACCGATGGTGTGGCTCCGGGCGGAGGCCGTCGGGCGGCGCGGGCCGGAGACCGGTCCGGTCGTGCGGGCGCGGGCGAAGGGCCGACCGCTGCCCTCAAGGCGCGTCGAGGACCACGTACGGTACCGCGCCCGCCGCGCCCGCCGTACCCGGTGTGGCCTCCGCGCCCGGCGTGGTCGGCTCGGCCAGGGCACGGCGCAGTCCGCCGCCGGGCGGTGCGGGCGTCCGGGGCTCGCGCACCCCGGCACCCCCGCCGCCCTCACCCGCGCCGAAGTCGAACCACACGGTGACCGCGGCCCCGCGCGGCACCTCGGCCCCAGGCGGCGGGTACTGCCGTACGACGTACTCCACGACCACGCGGTGCAGGTCGGGCCGGTCGGGGGCGACCAGCAGCACCCCGCGCGCCTCGGCCGCGCGGCGCGCGTCCACGGCCATCAGGCCGACCAGACGCGGCACGCGTACCTCGGGCGTTTCGGATGTATCGGGTGTCTCGGGTGCGTTGCGCACGGAACCTCACCCCCAGCGGTACGGGCAGGGTAACCCCCGCCGCACACCTGCCGGAAGCTTTTTGTAGCGATACGTAGTCGGAAGTCGCCCCTACGATTACGGAACGTCACAACTCCAGGCGGTAGCAGTGCCCCTGACGCTGCGACCGAGGCGTGGTGAACACCTCCGCCAGCCGCATCCCCAGCCGCCGCGTCACCGCGATGGAACGCTCGTTGTCCGCGTCGACCATCGCGACCACCCCCGGCAGACCCGCCGCGCGCAGCCGCCGCACCGTCTCCCGGGCCGCCGCCGTCACGTACCCCTTGCCCCAGTGCGGCCGGGCGAGCCGCCAGCCGATCTCGATCTCACCCTTGGGTCCCCAGTCCCACGGCCACGGCTGGGCACCGGTGAAGCCGATGATCTCGTCCCGCTCGTCGAGGACGGTCCACAGGCAGAAGCCGTGTTCCGCGTCGTGCCGGCGCTGGCGGGCGGTGAGTTCCTCGTACACGGACAGCTCCGCCGGCCGGCCGCCGTGGAACTCCATGACCTCCGGGTCGTCGAAGACCCGGTGCCAGGCGACGGCGTCCTCGTCGGTGGGAACGCGCAACCGTACAGCGGGGAGAGCTCGGTTCACGGGGCAGCCCTTCAGCCGGGTGATCGGTGACGCTGAATAGACTGCCCATGTCCGGTGCCCGTCGGCACGCAGAATTCCGAACCCGTGGGAGACCCCGCCGTGACCGAGCCCCTCTCCGACAACACCGCCGATGTGATCGTCGTGGGCGCGGGGCCAGCCGGCTCCACCACCGCGTACCACCTGGCCAAGGCCGGACTCGATGTCCTCCTGCTGGAGAAGACCGCGTTCCCCCGCGAGAAGGTGTGCGGCGACGGGCTCACCCCCCGTGCGGTCAAGCAGCTGGTGGCGATGGGCATCGACATCTCCGAGGAGGCCGGCTGGCTGCGCAACAAGGGCCTGCGGATCATCGGCGGCGGCACCCGCCTCCAGCTCGACTGGCCCGACCTCGCCTCCTTCCCCGACTACGGTCTGGTCCGCAAACGCGACGACTTCGACGAACAGCTCGCCCGGCAGGCCCAGAAGGCCGGCGCCCGGCTGTACGAGCGCTGCAACGTGGGCGCCCCGGTCGTGGACGACCGCACCGGCCGCATCACCGGCGTCCACGCCAAGCTCGGCGAGGAGAAGCGGGAGGTCACCTTCCACGCCCCGCTGGTGGTGGCCGCCGACGGCAACTCCACCCGGCTGTCGCTGGCGATGGGTCTGCACCGCCGCGAGGACCGCCCGATGGGCGTCGCGGTCCGCACCTACTTCACCTCCCCCCGGCACGACGACGACTATCTGGAGTCCTGGCTCGAACTGTGGGACCGCCGCGGCCCCCAGGACCGCCTCCTCCCCGGCTACGGCTGGATCTTCGGCATGGGCGACGGCACCTCCAACGTCGGTCTCGGCGTCCTCAACACCTCCTCCTCCTTCAAGGACCTGGACTGGCGCGAGGTCCTCAAGGCCTGGTGCGCCTCCATGCCCGAGGACTGGGGCTACACCCCGGACAACATGACCGGCCCGATCCGCGGCGCCGCCCTCCCGATGGCCTTCAACCGCCAGCCCCACTACACCCGCGGCCTGCTGCTCGTCGGCGACGCCGGCGGCCTGGTGAACCCCTTCAACGGCGAGGGCATCGCCTACGCCATGGAGTCCGGCCAGATCGCCGCCGACGTCATCGTCCAGGCGCACGCGCGGGCCACGCCGTCCCAGCGCGAGACCGCCCTCCAGCGCTACCCGCGCGTCCTGAAGGACACCTACGGCGGCTACTACAACCTCGGTCGCGCCTTCGTGAAGCTCATCGGCAACCCGAAGGTCATGCAGATCGCCGCCCAGCGCGGTCTGACCCACCCCGTGCTGATGAGGTTCACCCTGAAGATGCTCGCCAACCTGACGGACCCGACCGGCGGGGACGCGATGGACCGCATCATCAACGGACTGACCAAGGTGGCCCCGAAGGCGTGAGCCTCCCGGCCGCGGCGCACCGGGCCACCCGCTGACCCGGCCCGGTCGTCCATTGCCCCCGCCCTGATCGTCCATTGCCCCCGCCCTGGTCGTCCATTGCCCCCGGCCCGGTCACCCGCTGCCCCCGCCCCGGTCACCCGTGAACCGCGCGGCCCTGGCGGCCCGGCGTGCGAACACATCCTCGCGCCGGTCCGCCGACTGCCGCAGCGCCGCCTTCCGTTCCCGCGCGAAGAGCCGGTCCAGGTACACCCGCCCCTCCAGGTGGCCGGTCCCGTGGGCGAGGCACCGGGCGAAGCAACCGCCGCCCTCGACGAGCAGCGGTGCGCCCTCCTCGTCGAACCCCCGCACCACCGCCCGGTCCGGGCACCACCGCCCGGTCCGGGCGCGGCACGTCCATGACGGCGCCCGGCACCGACAGGCATCCCTCGCCCACCTCGGCGACCCGCCGCACGCTGCCGCGCCGGGCCTCGGGCGCGAACGGCGGGTAATCGGCGACGGACCGCCCCGGTACGAACACACTCGGCATGGTCTCTCTCCTTCGGCTGGTGCGACGACTGGCGACAGACCGAGCATGGCAGGAGAGGCCGAAGGGCCGCTGCCCCTGTGGACAACGGCCCTTCGACTGTGCAGAGCTGTGGACAACTCGGATCAGAGCACGCGCACCGCACCGCTCGGCGGGTCGTAGGAGAGCGGCTTCTCGACGACGCCGGTGGACGAGTTCTGGGCGCCGACGAACATGCCGTCGCCGACGTAGATGCCCACGTGGTAGGCGCTGCCGGCGCCGCCCCAGTAGAGGATGTCGCCCGGCTGGAGGCTGTCCAGCGAGACCTGGGTGCCGGCCACGGACTGGTCCTGGGAGACGCGGGGCAGGCTGACGCCCACCTGCTTGTAGGCGGCCTGCACCAGGCCGGAGCAGTCGTAGGCGGACGGTCCGGTGGCGCCTGAGACGTAGGCCGCGCCCACCTGGGCCCGCACGAAGGAGACGACCGCGGCGGCGGAACCGGTGGCCGTGGACGTGCCGGTGCTCGCGGAGGAGCCGCCGGTGTCGCCGGTGCCGGTGCCGGTGCCGGTGTCGGCCGAGACGGTCAGGGTGGCGCGCTCGGCGTCGCGGGCGGCGCGCTCGGCTGCTTCCCTGCGGGCCTCCTGCGCGGCCTTCTTCTTGGCCGCGGCCTTCGCCTTGGCCACCTTGAGGTCGGCCTTGGCCTCCTTGGCGGCCTTGGCCGCCGCGGCGTCACGCTCGGCCTGCAGCTCGTAGTTCGCGGCGGCCTGCTGGGTGGCGTCCGCGGACTGCGCGACCTGAGCGGCCATCTCGGCCGTCAGGGTGGGCAGCTCCAGGGTCTGCGTCACCGGCTCGGCCGCGCTCGCCGAACCCGATGCTCCGGCCACTGCCAGCGTGCTGAGGACGCCACCGGCGACTCCGGCCCGCATCGCGACGGTCGTCGACGCGCTGCGGCGGGGCTTCCGGTGGCTGCGTATGTGAGCGGTGTGGGACATGGGTACAACCGGTATCAGGAGCTCCTCCATACCTACAAGAAACGTGTGCTGCGCCACAGTTGTTCAACCGGTGCCGCGAAAGCCCGGCGGGTCGCCCTTTCCTGACGCCGTAACGGACATAGCGGACGGCCGCGACAAGCCTGTGATCACGGTCTTTGATCGTTACGCCCGAATTGCTCCCCGCCTACCACTGGTTGAGGCGGATGGCCAAGCCCGCTTCTCAGGCGTCTCTCATGAATGTGGCGGAGGTCACGGAACGGTCACCCGGGTGCGCGCGTCCGCTCGTGAACGCGCGCACGCGTTCACTCCGGACCCCGCCTCCGGCTCCGGGGTGTGAACGCGGGTCCACTATCAAGTGATCCGGTCCAGCGCCAATTTGCATGCGCGGGAACCTTCTTGATATTGAGAGGCCCCCGCTGAGCAGTGGCGACGAGGGGAAATGTCACCTCTGGTGACCGGTCGGATGCTTCCTGTGTGAAGATCACCGCTCATCCGACTTCATGATCCTTCGTCAGGTGGTGGAGATCACAAAGCTCGTGCGATACCCCGTGTCGCAGATCACAGAGCCACAGGCATAAGATGCGGAGCAGTTGGGCTTGTGACCTGCTTCACATGTTCGCGATCTTCGCCGGGACCAGCGGGGCTCGTGAGGTTGCTGAGGCGGCTGCGGGCCCAGGCGAAACCGCCAGCAGTCAGTGCCGACTGAGAGGAGCGAGGAGCGGTGAACGCGTATGCGCCCATCCTCGTACTGGGAGCCCTCGGGGCAGGCTTTGCGATCTTTTCCGTGGTCATGGCCACGTTGATCGGTCCGAAGCGGTACAACCGGGCCAAGCTCGAGGCCTACGAGTGCGGAATCGAGCCGACCCCCACGCCGGCCGGCGGCGGGCGCTTCCCCATCAAGTACTACCTGACGGCGATGCTCTTCATCGTCTTCGACATCGAGATCGTCTTCCTCTACCCCTGGGCCGTCACCTTCGACGCCCTGGGGATTTTCGGGCTCGTGGAGATGCTGCTCTTCGTGCTCACCGTCTTCGTCGCGTACGCGTACGTATGGCGGCGCGGCGGCCTGGAATGGGACTGAGGGGCCTTTAGTCATGGGACTCGAAGAAAAGCTGCCGAGCGGCTTCCTGCTGACCACCGTCGAGCAGGCCGCGGGCTGGGTGCGGAAGTCGTCGGTCTTCCCGGCCACGTTCGGCCTCGCCTGCTGCGCCATCGAGATGATGACCACCGGTGCCGGCCGCTACGACCTGGCGCGCTTCGGCATGGAGGTCTTCCGCGGCTCGCCGCGCCAGGCGGACCTGATGATCGTGGCCGGCCGGGTCAGCCAGAAGATGGCGCCGGTGCTGCGGCAGGTCTACGACCAGATGCCGAACCCCAAGTGGGTGATCTCCATGGGGGTCTGCGCCTCCTCGGGCGGCATGTTCAACAACTACGCGATCGTCCAGGGCGTCGACCACATCGTCCCGGTCGACATCTACCTCCCGGGCTGTCCGCCACGGCCCGAGATGCTGATGGACGCCATCCTCAAGCTCCACCACAAGATCCAGAACACCAAGCTCGGCGTCAACGCCGAGGAAGCGGCCCGCGAGGCGGAGGAGGCGGCGCTCAAGGCCCTGCCCACCATCGAGATGAAGGGGCTGCTGCGATGAGCGACGCGAACGGCACCGGGGCCAACCCCGAGAAGGACCTCTCCACCGAGAACCTCCCCGGTCAGCGCGGCCAGGGCGGCGAGGAGATCCGCGTCCAGCGCGGCATGTTCGGCGCCGACAACGGCGGCGACACCTCCGGCTACGGCGGCCTGGTCCGCCCGGTCCGACTCCCGGGGCCGGCGAGCAGGCCGTACGGGGGGTGGTTCGACGAGGTCGCCGACGAACTGGAGGGGGCGCTGGAGGAGCAGGGCCTGCTCCCGGACAACGCCATCGAGAAGACGGTCGTCGACCGCGGCGAGCTGACCTTCCACATCGAACGCGAACACCTGGTCCGCGTCGCCCGCACCCTGCGCGACGACCCGGCCCTGCGCTTCGAACTGTGCACCGGGGTCAGCGGCGTCCACTACCCGAACGACAGGGGCCGCGAGCTGCACGCCGTCTACCACCTGCGCTCGATCACCCACAACCGGCTGATCCGCCTGGAAGTCAGCGCCCCCGACGCCGACCCGCACATCCCGTCGCTGTTCGAGGTCTACCCGACCAACGACTGGCACGAGCGCGAGACGTACGACTTCTTCGGCATCGTCTTCGACGGCCACCCGGCACTGACGCGGATCATGATGCCGGACGACTGGCAGGGCTTCCCGCAGCGCAAGGACTATCCCCTCGGCGGCATCCCCGTCGAGTACAAGGGCGCCCAGATCCCGGCTCCGGACCAGCGGAGGTCGTACTCATGAGCACTTCGCACGCCTCCCCCCGGGAGACCACCGAGGGCACCGTGTACACGGTCACCGGCGGCGACTGGGACGAGGTCGTCCAGTCCGCGGCCCGCGCCGACGACGAACGCCTGATCGTCAACATGGGTCCGCAGCACCCGTCCACCCACGGCGTGCTCCGCCTGATCCTGGAGATCGAGGGCGAGACCGTCACCGAGGCCCGCTGCGGCATCGGCTACCTGCACACCGGCATCGAGAAGAACCTCGAGTACCGGACGTGGACCCAGGGCACCACCTTCGTGACGCGCATGGACTACCTGACGCCGTTCTTCAACGAGACGGCGTACTGCCTCGGCGTCGAGAAACTCCTCGGCATCGAGGACCAGATCCCGGACCGCGCCTCGGTCGTCCGGGTGCTCCTGATGGAGCTGAACCGGATCTCCTCCCACCTGGTGGCCATCGCCACCGGCGGCATGGAGCTGGGCGCCACCACGATCATGATCTACGGCTTCCGCGACCGGGAACTGATCCTCGACATCTACGAGCTGATCACCGGCCTGCGCATGAACCACGCGTACATCCGCCCCGGCGGCCTCGCCCAGGACCTGCCGCCCGGCGCGGTGGACCAGATCCGCGAGTTCGTGAAGAAGATGAAGAAGAACCTCCCGGAGTACGACAAGCTCGCCACCGGGAACCCCATCTTCAAGGCCCGCATGCAGGACGTCGGCTACCTCGACCTGGCCGGCTGCATGGCCCTGGGCGCCACCGGCCCGATCCTGCGCTCCACGGGCCTGCCGCACGACCTGCGCACGTCCCAGCCGTACTGCGGCTACGAGACGTACGACTTCGACGTCCCGACCGCCGACACCTGCGACGCCTACGGCCGCTTCCTGATCCGGCTGGAGGAGATGCGCCAGTCGCTCAGGATCGTCGAGCAGTGCCTGGACCGGCTGAAGCCCGGACCGGTCATGGTGGCGGACAAGAAGATCGCCTGGCCGGCCCAGCTCGCCCTGGGACCGGACGGACTGGGCAACTCCCTCGACCACATCAAGAAGATCATGGGCACCTCCATGGAGGCCCTGATCCACCACTTCAAGCTGGTCACCGAGGGCTTCCGGGTGCCGCCGGGACAGACGTACACCGCGGTGGAGTCCCCCAAGGGCGAACTGGGGGCGCACGTCGTCTCCGACGGAGGCACCCGCCCCTACCGGGTCCACTTCCGCGACCCGTCCTTCACCAACCTGCAGGCCATGGCGGCGATGTGCGAGGGCGGCCAGGTCGCCGACGTCATCGTCGCGGTGGCGTCCATCGACCCCGTGATGGGAGGCGTCGACCGGTGACCACCAGTTCCCCTCAGCGGGGCGTCGGACTCGGCATGCCCGAGCTGCCCGCGCCCGACTACCCGGCCGACGTACGGGCCCGCCTGGAGCCCGACGCGCGCGAGATCATCGCCCGCTACCCCGACTCCCGCTCCGCCCTGCTCCCGCTGCTGCACCTCGTGCAGTCGGAGGAGGGCCACGTCACGCGCACCGGGATGCGGTTCTGCGCCGAGCTGCTCGGCCTGACCACCGCCGAGGTCACCGCGGTGGCGACCTTCTACACCATGTACCGGCGCCGGCCGGGCGGCGACTACCAGGTGGGCGTCTGCACCAACACCCTGTGCGCGGTCATGGGCGGCGACGCCATCTTCGAGGAGCTCCAGGAGCACCTGGGCATCGGCAACGGAGAGACCACCGACGACGGCAAGATCACCCTGGAGCACATCGAGTGCAACGCGGCCTGCGACTACGCCCCGGTCGTGATGGTCAACTGGGAGTTCTTCGACAACCAGACCCCGGCCGGCGCCCGCCGCGTGGTCGACGACCTGCGGGCCGGCCGGCCGGTCACGCCGACGCGCGGCGCGCCCCTGTGCACGTTCAAGGAGACCGCCCGGATCCTGGCGGGCTTCCCCGACGAGCGGGAGGGCGCCGTCGAGGCCGGGGGAAGCGCGGGACCCGCCTCCCTGGCCGGCCTCAGGCTGGCGAAGGGCGAGTCCGCCACCGCGCGCGTGGTGCACCCGCGCGGCGCGGCGCTCCGGGACGAGCCGCCGCACGAGCCCTCGCCGACCGAGCACCTCAGCTCCCACGACGCGCCGCAGGACACATCGGCCTCCGACCCCGCCCACCCGTCGCCCACCACCGCCCGCGAAGGGGAGGCCGCGCCTCGCCCCTCCGACCCGGCGGGGCCCACTGCCGAGGAGGGGGAGTGATGACCTTGGCCGCCGAGATCAAGGACACCGGCCCGGAGAAGCTGCTCGCGCCCGTGCTGTCGGCCTTCTGGGACGAGGACAGGTCCTGGACGCTGGACGTGTACCGCAGGCACGAGGGGTACGAGGGGCTCCGCAAGGCGCTGGCCATGTCGCCGGACGACCTCATCGCGTACGTCAAGGAAGCCGGCCTGCGCGGCCGGGGCGGCGCCGGGTTCCCCACCGGGATGAAGTGGCAGTTCATCCCCCAGGGGGACGGCAAGCCGCACTATCTGGTCGTCAACGCCGACGAGTCGGAGCCCGGGACGTGCAAGGACATCCCGCTCCTCTTCGCGAACCCGCACAGCCTCATCGAGGGCATCGTCATCGCCTGCTACGCCATCCGGTCGTCGCACGCCTTCGTCTATCTGCGGGGTGAGGTCGTCCCCGTGCTGCGGCGGCTGCACTCGGCCGTCGCCGAGGCGTACGCGGCGGGCTTCCTCGGCGAGGACATCCTGGGCAGCGGACTCGACCTGGACCTCACCGTGCACGCGGGCGCGGGCGCGTACATCTGCGGTGAGGAGACCGCACTGCTCGACTCGCTCGAAGGCCGCCGTGGTCAGCCGCGGCTGCGTCCCCCCTTCCCCGCCGTGGCCGGCCTCTACGCCTGCCCCACCGTGGTGAACAACGTCGAGTCCATCGCGTCGGTTCCCGCGATCCTGAACAAGGGCAAGGACTGGTTCAGGTCGATGGGCAGCGAGAAGTCCCCGGGCTTCACGCTGTACTCCCTCTCCGGCCACGTCGCCGGCCCCGGCCAGTACGAGGCACCGCTCGGCATCACCCTGCGCCAGCTCCTCGACATGAGCGGGGGCATGCGCCCCGGCCACCGCCTGAAGTTCTGGACGCCGGGCGGCTCCTCGACGCCGATGTTCACCGAGGAGCACCTCGACGTCCCCCTCGACTACGAAGGGGTGGGTGCCGCCGGTTCCATGCTCGGCACCAAAGCCCTCCAGTGCTTCGACGAGACGACCTGCGTGGTCCGCGCCGTCACCCGCTGGACCGAGTTCTACGCCCACGAGTCCTGCGGCAAGTGCACGCCCTGCCGCGAAGGCACGTACTGGCTGGTGCAGCTGCTGCGCGACATCGAGGCCGGCAAGGGCCGCACGGAAGACCTCGACAAGCTGAACGACATCGCCGACAACATCAACGGCAAGTCCTTCTGCGCCCTCGGCGACGGCGCCGCCTCGCCGATCTTCTCCTCGCTGAAGTACTTCCGCGAGGAGTACGAGCAGCACATCACGGGCCGCGGCTGCCCCTTCGACCCCGCGAAGTCGACGGCCTGGGCCGACCACCGTACGGAGGTGAAGGCATGACGGTGACCACAGGCGCCCCCTCCGGCGGAGGACAGGCCGCGGTCCCGCCCGAGGACCTGGTGTCGCTGACCATCGACGGCGTGGCGATCAGCGTGCCCAAGGGCACCCTGGTCATCCGGGCCGCCGAGCAGCTCGGCATCGAGATCCCCCGGTTCTGCGACCACCCGCTCCTGGACCCGGCCGGCGCCTGCCGGCAGTGCATCGTCGAGGTCGAGGGCCAGCGCAAGCCCATGGCGTCGTGCACCATCACCTGCACCGACGGGATGGTGGTCAGGACCCACCTCACCTCGCCGGTCGCGGAGAAGGCCCAGAAGGGCGTGATGGAGCTGCTGCTCATCAACCACCCGCTGGACTGCCCGGTCTGCGACAAGGGCGGCGAGTGCCCGCTGCAGAACCAGGCGATGTCGCACGGCAACGCCGAGTCCCGCTTCGAGGGCAGGAAGCGGACCTACGAGAAGCCCGTGCCGATCTCCACGCAGGTGCTGCTCGACCGCGAGCGGTGCGTGCTGTGCGCCCGCTGCACCCGGTTCTCCAACCAGGTCGCGGGCGACCCGATGATCGAGCTGATCGAGCGGGGCGCGCTCCAGCAGGTCGGCACCGGCGAGGGCGACCCCTTCGAGTCGTACTTCTCCGGGAACACCATCCAGATCTGCCCGGTCGGCGCGCTCACCTCGGCGGCGTACCGGTTCCGCTCCCGCCCCTTCGACCTGGTCTCCTCGCCGTCGGTGTGCGAGCACTGCGCCGGCGGCTGCGCGACGCGCACCGACCACCGGCGCGGCAAGGTCATGCGCCGCCTGGCGGCCGACGACCCCGAGGTCAACGAGGAGTGGATCTGCGACAAGGGGCGGTTCGGGTTCCGGTACGCGCAGCAGCGGGACCGGCTCACCACACCCCTGGTGCGCAACGCGGAGGGCGACCTGGAGCCCGCCTCCTGGCCGGAGGCGCTGCGGATCGCCGCGCAGGGCCTGCTGGCCTCGCGCGGCCGGACCGGGGTGCTGACCGGCGGACGGCTCACCATGGAGGACGCCTACGCGTACAGCAAGTTCGCGCGCGTGGCGCTCGACACCAACGACATCGACTTCCGCGCGCGCGTGCACAGCGCCGAGGAGGCCGACTTCCTGGCGGCCCGGGTGGCCGGCCGGAGCCGTGGTCTCTGGGGGTCCTCCCGGACGGAGCCCGGGGGAGATACGGGGGTGACGTACGCGACGCTGGAGAAGGCGCCGGTGGTGCTGCTCGTCGGGTTCGAGGCCGAGGAGGAGGCACCCGGCGTCTTCCTGCGGCTGCGCAAGGCGTGGCGCAAGCACGGGCAGGAGGTGTTCGCCCTGGCCACGCACGCCACGCGCGGTCTGCGCAAGGCCGGCGGCACGCTGCTGCCCGCCGCGCCCGGCACCGAGACCGAGTGGCTGGACGCGCTCGCGGGCGGCGTCGGCCTGGAGGGCGACGGGATCCGGGCCGCCGAGGCGCTGCGCGCGAAGGGCGCGGTCATCGTCGTCGGCGAGCGGCTGGCGGCGGTCGCCGGGGGCCTGACCGCCGCCGTACGGACCGCGTCCGCGACCGGCGCGCGCCTGGTGTGGATCCCGCGCCGGGCCGGGGAGCGCGCCGCGATCGAGGCGGGCGCGCTGCCGACGCTGCTGCCGGGCGGGCGCCCGGCCGCCGACCCGCGCGCGCGTGACGAGGTCGCCGCCGTCTGGGGCGTGGCCGCGCTGCCGCACCGATCCGGCCGGGACACCGGCCGGATCATCGAGGCCGCCGCCGCGGGCGAACTCCAGGCGCTGCTGGTCGCGGGCGTGGAGGTCGCCGACCTGCCCGATCCGGCACGCGCGCGTGCCGCGCTGGCCGAGGCCGGGTTCGTGGTGTCGCTGGAGCTGCGGCCCGGCGAGGTCACCGAGCTGGCCGACGTGGTCCTGCCCGTCGCGGCGGTCGCCGAGAAGGCGGGCACCTTCGTCAACTGGGAGGGCAGGGTCCGCTCCTTCGAGGCCGCGCTCAAGCCCGACCAGATGACCCGGCGCCCGGCGCCCACCGACGCGCGGGTGCTGCAGATGCTGGCCGACGCCATGGACGTGCACCTGGGACTGCCGGACCTGCGGACGGTACGCGCCGAGATCGGCCGGCTCGGACCCTGGCAGGGGCCGCCGGCCGCCGACCCCCGGCAACGGGCCGCCGCGCTGCCGCGGCCGGCCGCCGGGGAGGCGGTGCTCGCCGGGCACCGGCTGCTGCTCGACCAGGGCCGCCTCCAGGAGGGCGACGAGGCGCTCGCCGGCACCCGGCACGCGGCACGCGCGCGCGTGTCGGTCGCCACGGCCGCCGAGGCGGGCGTCAAGGACGGTGACGTCCTCGCGGTGACCGGCCCGGCGGGAGCCGTCGAACTGCCTCTCCAGGTCACCGAGATGCCCGACCGGGTGGTGTGGCTGCCGCTGAACTCCGCCGGTGACGGCGTCGCCTCCGACATCGGCGCGCTGCCCGGCTCCCTCGTCCGCATCGGCCCGGCGACGACCGTCGGCGCGGCCCCCGAGGAGGTGGAGGCATGAGCCCGTACCTCGCCGCTGAAGACCTCTCGATGTTCGGCCGGGACCCCTGGTGGCTGGTCGTCGTCAAGGCGGTGTTCTGCTTCGCGTTCCTGATGGTGACCGTACTGATCGCCATCGTCATGGAGCGCAAGGTCGTCGCCTGGATGCAGTTGCGCATCGGCCCCAACCGGCACGGCCCCTGGGGCATGCTCCAGTCGCTCGCCGACGGCGTGAAGCTGATGCTCAAGGAAGACGTCGTCGTCAGACGCGCCGACAAGGCGGTGTACGTCCTCGCGCCGGTCGTCGCGGCGATCCCCGCCTTCATGGCGTTCGCCGTGATCCCCTTCGGCCCGGCCGGCAACGAGGTCTCGGTCTTCGGCCAGCGCACCACCATGCAGCTCACCGACCTGCCGATCGCCATGCTGTACATCCTGGCGGTCGCCTCGGTCGGCATCTACGGCATCGTCCTGGCGGGCTGGAGCTCCGGTTCGACCTACCCGCTCCTCGGCGGGCTGCGCTCCTGCGCGCAGATGATCTCCTACGAGATCGCCATGGGCGCCGCGTTCGCCTCGGTCTTCCTCTACTCGGGCTCCATGTCGACCTCCGCGATCGTCGAGCAGCAGGCCGACCGCTGGTACGTCCTGCTGCTGCCGGTCTCCTTCCTGCTCTACGTCGTCACGATGGTCGGCGAGACCAACCGCGCCCCCTTCGACATGCCCGAGTCCGAGGGCGACCTGGTCGGCGGCTTCAACACCGAGTACTCGTCGATCAAGTTCGCGATGTTCATGCTCGCCGAGTACGTGAACATGGTGACGGTCTCGGCGGTCACCACCACCCTCTTCCTCGGCGGCTGGCGGGCCCCCTGGCCGGTCAGCACCTTCTGGGAGGGCGCCAACCACGGCTGGTGGCCGATGCTGTGGTTCGTCGTCAAGCTCCAGCTGCTGCTGTTCTTCTTCGTCTGGCTGCGCGGCACGCTGCCCCGGGTCCGCTACGACCAGCTGATGAAGCTCGGCTGGAAGGTCCTCATCCCGGTCTCGCTGGTCTGGCTGATGCTCGTCGCGACCGTCCGGGCCCTGAGGAACGAGAACTACGACTTCGCCGACATCGCGCTCTACGTCTGCGGCGCAGTGATCGTCCTGCTGCTGCTCTCCTTCCTCTTCGACCTGTACCGGGACAAGGGGAAGCGGGCCGAGCGGCCCGCCGAGGAGCCGGCCGCGTTCGACCCGATGGCCGGCGGGTTCCCCGTGCCACCGCTGCCGGGACAGGAGCTTCCGCCGGTGCCCAGGCGCGGTCCGCGCCGGGAGCGGGAGCTGATTGTCAGTGGCGGGGCCGATACTCACAGTGACGGACCGCTGGGCGGATCTGCGGAGGGAAAGGAGGCGTCCGATGGCTGAGGAACAGGGACCCGGGGGGACCAGGCCCGGTTTCCAGAATCCCGTGGCCGGCTTCGGCGTGACCTTCAAGGCCATGTTCAAGAAGCGGCTGACCGAGCAGTACCCGGAGCAGGAGAAGACCACCGCTCCGCGGTTCCACGGACGGCACCAGCTCAACCGCCATCCCGACGGCCTGGAGAAGTGCGTCGGCTGCGAGCTGTGCGCCTGGGCCTGCCCCGCCGACGCGATCTACGTCGAGGGCGCGGACAACACGGACGAGGAGCGGTACTCGCCCGGTGAGCGCTACGGCCGCGTCTACCAGATCAACTACGCCCGCTGCATCCTGTGCGGGCTGTGCGTCGAGGCGTGCCCCACCCGCGCGCTGACGATGACCAACGAGTTCGAGCTGGCCGACTCCAGCCGCGCCGACCTCATCTACACCAAGGAGCAGCTGCTCGCCGGACTCGACGACAACATGGTCGACACGCCGCACGCGATCTACCCGGGGACGGACGAGCAGGACTACTACCGGGGTCTGGTCACCGAGGCCGCCCCCGGCACCGAGCGGCAGGTCGCCGTCTCCAAGGGGGAGGTCCCGCAGGAGGCCGCCTCGGCCTTCGGCGAGGACGAACCGGCGTCGGAGGAGGTGGTCCGCCGATGACCGCGCAGCTCGCCGCCGGCTCCACCGCCCTCGCCGCTTACTCCACCTCCACCGGGGAGGCCGTCCAGTTCTGGATCCTCGGCACCGTCGCGGTGATCGGCGCCCTGTGCACGGTGTTCATGAAACGGGCCGTGCACAGCGCCCTCTGCCTGGCCGGCACCATGATCGTCCTGGCGGTGTTCTACCTCGCCAACGGCGCCTACTTCCTCGGCGTCGTGCAGATCGTCGTCTACACCGGCGCGATCATGATGCTGTTCCTGTTCGTGGTGATGCTGGTCGGCGTCACCGCGGCGGACTCCCTGCGGGAGACCATCAGGGGGCAGCGCTGGCTGGCCCTGCTGTGCGGGCTCGGCTTCGGCGTCCTGCTGATCGCGGGCATCGGCAACGCCTCCCTCACGGAGTTCAACGGCGTCGGACAGGCCAACGCGGGCGGCAACGTGGAGGGCCTGGCGGCCCTGGTCTTCACCCAGTACGTCTTCGCGTTCGAGATCACCGGCGCCCTGCTCATCACCGCCGCGGTCGGCGCCATGGTGCTCACCCACCGGGAGCGCACCGAGCGGGCCAAGACCCAGCGGGAGCTGGCCGAGGAGCGGATCCGGGAGGGCAAGTACCTCCCGCCGCTGCCCGCGCCCGGGGTGTACGCCCGGCACAACGCCGTGGACATCGCCGGTCTGCTGCCCGACGGCACCCCCTCCGAGCTGACCGTCAGCAGGACGCTGCGCGAGCGGGGCCAGGTCCGGGACGTGTCGGCGGACGCGCTGGGTGACCTGAAGGCCCTGGAGCAGCGGGCCGAGGAGCGCCTTGAGCGCACGAACAGTGGGGAGGCGGCCCAGTGAATCCGGTCAACTACCTCTATCTCGCGGCCCTGCTGTTCACGATCGGCGCCACCGGGGTGCTGATCCGGCGCAACGCCATCGTGGTGTTCATGTGCGTCGAGCTGATGCTCAACGCCTGCAACCTGGCGTTCGTCGCCTTCTCCCGGATGCACGGCAATCTGGACGGCCAGATCACCGCCTTCTTCACGATGGTCGTCGCCGCCGCGGAGGTCGTGGTCGGCCTCGCGATCATCGTGTCCCTGTTCCGTTCCCGCCACTCGGCCTCGGTCGACGACGCCAGCCTGATGAAGCTGTGAGGGGTCGCTGAATCGTGGAGTCTCTCATCGCGCTGCTGGTGGCAGCGCCTCTGCTCGGAGCGGCGGTACTGCTGTGCGGCGGCCGTCGGCTGGACGCCGCGGGACACCGGCTCGGCACGCTGCTGGCCGCCGTGTCCTTCGTGATCGGCGCCGTCCTCTTCACCGACATGCTGGGCAAGGGCGGTGAGGAACGCACCCTGACCCAGCACCTGTTCAGCTGGGTCCCGGTCGAGGGCTTCCAGGCCGACGTCGCCTTCCGGCTCGACCAGCTGTCGATGACGTTCGTGCTGCTGATCACCGGCGTCGGCTCGCTGATCCACCTGTACTCGGTCGCGTACATGGAGCACGACGAGCGCCGCCGCCGCTTCTTCGGCTACCTCAACCTGTTCCTCGCGGCGATGCTGATCCTGGTCCTCGCCGACAACTACCTGCTGCTGTACGTCGGCTGGGAGGGCGTCGGTCTCGCCTCCTACCTGCTGATCGGCTTCTGGCAGCACAAGCCCAGCGCCGCCACGGCCGCGAAGAAGGCCTTCCTGGTCAACCGGGTCGGTGACATGGGCCTGTCCATCGCGATCATGCTGATGTTCCTCTGGTTCGGGACGTTCGCCTTCGGGCCGGTGCTCGGCACGGTGGCGGAACCTGGGCTCGCCGGGGAGGCCGGCGAGGGCAAGCTGACCGCGATCGCGCTGATGCTGCTGCTCGCCGCATGCGGCAAGTCCGCCCAGGTGCCGCTGCAGTCCTGGCTCGGGGACGCGATGGAGGGTCCGACCCCGGTCTCGGCCCTCATCCACGCCGCGACCATGGTGACGGCGGGCGTGTACCTGATCGTCCGTTCGGCCGCGGTCTTCAACGGGGCGCCGGACGCGCAACTGGCCGTCACCGTCGTCGGCGCGGTGACGCTGCTGTTCGGTGCGATCGTCGGTTGCGCCAAGGACGACATCAAGAAGGCGCTGGCCGGGTCGACCATGTCGCAGATCGGCTACATGGTGCTCGCCGCGGGCCTCGGCCCGATCGGCTATGTCTTCGCGATCATGCATCTGGTGACCCACGGCTTCTTCAAGGCGGGTCTCTTCCTCGGCGCCGGTTCGGTCATGCACGGCATGAACGACGAGGTCGACATGCGCCGCTACGGCGGCCTCAGGAAGTACATGCCGGTCACGTTCGTCACCTTCGGCCTCGGCTACCTCGCCATCATCGGCTTCCCGGGCCTGTCCGGCTTCTTCTCCAAGGACAAGATCATCGAGGCGGCGTTCGCCAAGGGCGGCACCGAGGGCTGGATCCTCGGCGCCTGCGCCCTGCTGGGCGCGGCCATCACGGCGTACTACATGACGCGCGTGATGCTGATGACGTTCTTCGGCGAGGAGCGCTGGCGCGAGGCGCCGACGCCGTCCCCGGCCGAGCCGGACGTGGAGCCCGCCGCCGAGACGCGCGGCGAGTACACCCCGCCGCACCCGCACGAGTCGCCGGGCGTCATGACGATTCCGATGATCGTGCTGGCCGTCGGGTCGGTCGCGGGCGGCGCGTTCTTCAGCCTCGGCGACCGGTTCCTGCACTGGCTGGAGCCGATCACCGCGCACCAGCACGGCCACCCGCCGGTCAGCGCCCTGACGGTCACCCTGTCGACGGTCGCCGTGATGGTGATCAGCGTCGCGCTGGCCTGGGCGCAGTACGGGCGCCGTCCGGTCCCGGCCGTCGCCCCGCGCGGATCGCTGCTCACCCGGGCCGCCCGGCGCGACCTGCTCCAGGACGACTTCAACCACGTCGTCCTGGTCCGCGGCGGCGAGCACCTCACGCGCTCCCTGGTCTACGTCGACCACACCCTGGTCGACGGGGTCGTCAACGGCACGGCGGCCTCGGTCGGCGGGCTGTCCGGACGGATGCGCAAGGTGCAGAACGGGTTCGCGCGCTCCTACGCGGTCTCGATGTTCGGCGGTGCGGCGGTCCTCGTCGCCGCGACCCTGCTGATGAGGGCGGTCTGATACCGATGTCCTTTCCCCTGCTGACAGCGACAGCCGTGCTCCCGGCCGTCGGGGCGATCGCGACGGCCGCCGTGCCGGCCGCGCGGCGCACCGCCGCCAAGTGGCTGGCGCTGCTGTTCTCGCTGGCCACGCTCGTCCTCGCGCTCGTCGTCCTGGTCCGCTTCGACCCGGACGGCGACCGCTACCAGCTCACCGAGTCGCACTCCTGGATCGCCGACTTCGGCGTCCGCTACGAACTGGGCGTGGACGGCATCGCGGTGGCGCTGATCGCGCTGACCGCCCTGCTGATCCCGTTCATCGTGCTGGCCGGGTGGCACGACGCGGACCGGATGGAGACCGGCAGCAGCCGGTGGCGGCCGACGCAGGGCTTCTTCGCCCTGGTCCTGGCCGTCGAGGCGATGGTGATCATCTCCTTCGAGGCCACCGACGTCTTCCTCTTCTACGTCTTCTTCGAAGCCATGCTCATCCCGATGTACTTCCTCATCGGCGGCTTCGGCGACCGGGCCCACGGCTCGTACCGATCTGCCGCCACCGCGGCGGAGGACGAGAAGGCGGCGGCGACGCAACGCTCGTACGCGGCGGTGAAGTTCCTCCTCTACAACCTGGCCGGCGGACTGATCATGCTGGCCGCGGTGATCGGGCTGTACGTGGTCACCGGGGACTTCTCGCTCACCGAGATCGCCGAGGCACGGGCCGACGGCTCGCTCACCATGGCGACCAGCACCGAACGCTGGCTGTTCCTCGGTTTCTTCTTCGCCTTCGCGGTGAAGGCGCCGCTGTGGCCGCTGCACACCTGGCTGCCCAACGCCATGCAGGAGTCCACCGCCCCGGTCGCCGTGCTGATCACGGCGGTCGTCGACAAGGTGGGCACCTTCGCGATGCTCCGCTTCTGCCTCCAGCTCTTCCCGGAGGCCAGTAAGTGGGCGACGCCGGTCGTCCTCGTCCTGGCGCTGATCAGCATCCTCTACGGGGCGCTGCTCGCGGTCGGCCAGCGCGACATCAAGCGGCTGGTGGCGTACGCGTCGATCTCGCACTTCGGCTTCATCATCATGGGCATCTTCGCGATGACCAGCCAGGGCCAGTCCGGCGCGACGCTCTACATGGTCAACCACGGCATCTCGACCGCCGCGCTGATGCTGGTGGCCGGCTTCCTGATCTCCCGGCGCGGCTCGCGGCTCATCGCCGACTACGGCGGTGTGCAGAAGGTCGCCCCGGTGCTCGCGGGCACCTTCCTGATCGGCGCTCTGGCCACCCTGTCACTGCCGGGACTGGCGCCCTTCGTGAGCGAGTTCCTGGTCCTGGTCGGGACGTTCACGCGCTATCCGGTGGTCGGCGTCATCGCGACCTTCGGCATCGTGCTCGCCGCGCTCTACACCCTCGTCCTCTACCAGCGGACGATGACCGGCCCGGTGAAACCGGAAGTGGCCGCGATGCCGGACCTGCGGGTGCGTGAACTGGCGGTCGCCGTGCCGCTGGTCGCGCTGCTGATCTTCCTGGGCGTCTACCCCAAGCCCGTCACGGACATCGTCGACCCGGCGGTCAGGCAGACCATGTCCGACGTACAGCAGAAGGACCCCCGGCCCGAGGTGGAGGCGGCCAAGTGAGCGCAACAGCCGTCCACAGCCTGTGGACAACGGCGGCCGATCCGATCTCCCGGATCGACGCGCCGAAAATCGAGTACGGCCAGCTGTCGCCCGTCCTGATCGTCGTCGCGGCGGCGGTCGTCGGAGTCCTCGTCGAGGCGTTCGTACCGCGCAGATCGCGCTACCACGCGCAGATGTTCGTCTCCGCCGTCGCGCTCGTCGCCGCCTTCGCCGCGGTCGTCGCGCTCGCGGCCGGCGGATACGGCACCACCAAGGCGCACATCGCCGCGATGGGCGCCGTCGCCGTCGACGGACCGGCCCTGTTCCTCCAGGGCACGATCCTGCTCGCCGGCCTGGTCGGCCTGTTCACCTTCGCCGAACGGCGGCTCGACCCGGCGGCGCACGGCAACCGGGTGGACTCCTTCGCCGCCCAGGCCGCGTCCGTGCCGGGCAGCGAGAGCGAGCAGAAGGCGGTGAAGGCCGGGTTCACCACCACCGAGGTGTACCCGCTGCTGCTCTTCGCCGTCGCCGGCATGCTGGTCTTCCCGGCCGCCAACGACCTGCTGACCCTGTTCGTCGCCCTGGAGGTCTTCTCCCTCCCGCTCTACCTGATGTGCGCGCTGGCCCGCCGCAAGCGGCTGATGTCGCAGGAAGCGGCGGTCAAGTACTTCCTGCTCGGCGCGTTCGCCTCCGCGTTCACCCTGTTCGGCATCGCCCTGCTCTACGGCTACTCGGGCTCCATGTCGTACGGCACGATCGCGCAGGTCGTCGACGGGTCGGTCACGGAGGTCACCCCGGCGCTCGCCGACACCATGGGCAACGACGCGCTGCTGCTGGTCGGCGCCGCGCTGATCGTCATGGGCCTGCTGTTCAAGGTGGGCGCGGTGCCGTTCCACATGTGGACGCCGGACGTGTACCAGGGCGCGCCGACACCGGTGACCGGCTTCATGGCGGCGGCGACCAAGGTGGCGGCGTTCGGCGCCCTGCTGCGCATCCTCTACGTCGTCCTGCCCGGCCTGCGCTGGGACTGGCGGCCGGTGATGTGGGGCGTGGCGATCGTCACCATGCTGGGCGGCGCGATCGTCGCGATCACCCAGACCGACATCAAGCGGCTGCTGGCGTACTCGTCGATCGCGCACGCCGGGTTCATCCTCGCGGGCGTCATCGCGACCACCCCGGACGGCGTCTCGTCCGTCCTCTTCTACCTGGCGGCCTACTCCTTCGTCACGATCGGCGCGTTCGCGGTGGTGACGCTGGTGCGGGACCCGGGCGGCGAGGCGACGCACCTGTCGCAGTGGGCGGGGCTGGGCCGTCGGTCGCCGCTGGTGGCGGCCGTGTTCGCGGTGTTCCTGCTGGCCTTCGCGGGCATTCCGCTGACCTCCGGTTTCGCCGGGAAGTTCGCCGTGTTCAAGGCGGCGGCGGAGGGCGGCGCGGCCCCGCTGGTCGTGATCGGTGTGATCTCCTCGGCGATCGCGGCGTTCTTCTACATCCGCGTGATCGTGCTGATGTTCTTCAGCGAGCCCCGGCCCGAGGGCCCGACCGTCGCGGTGCCGTCGGCGCTGACGAGGACGGCGATCGGGGTGGGCGTGGCGGTCACGCTGGTGCTGGGCGTGGCGCCGCAGTACTTCCTGGATCTGGCGGGACAGGCGGGGGTGTTCGTGCGCTGACCCGCGCTTGACCGCGGCGACGGCCCGGCGCCCCTCACGGGGGTGCCGGGCCGCTGCCCTACGCGGGGCCGCGGCGCGGTTTGATGCGGGTGAGGTCGAGGTCCAGGGGGAAGGGGGCGGCCGCCTTCATCCGCTCGCGGAAGATGCCCACGCTGGTGTACGCGCCGGTCGTGGGCTCCAGCTCGAAGGCGTGCACGACGGCGAGGCCCTTCTCGTTCTCCACCCGCCAGTAGTGGGGGATGCCGGCGCGGGCGTATTTCAGGGGCTTGGTCTCGCGGTCGCGGGAGACGGACTCGGCGGAGACGACCTCGACGGCCAGCAGCACGGAGTCGGCGGGGCAACGGGTCTGCTCCGGGTCCTCCACCACATCCGCGCTGATCACGATCACGTCCGGTTCGGGCCGGTTCTGCCGGTCGATGTCGATGGTGAACTCGCGGACGACCTCGAATTCCGCCGGGGCGAGTGACTGCAACTGCCAGTTGAAGAAATCGACAGCGCGTGAGTGGAAAAGGGTCTGCGGACTCACGAAGACGAGACTCCCGTCGATCAGTTCCGTATGCGGAGGAAGATCCGGGAGGCGGTCCAGGTCGTCGGCGGTCCAGCCGCCTTCCGGCGGGGTCGGCCAAGTGGGCTTGGACGCCTTCGGTGCGACGCTCATCAGTGCTCCCATGCGACGGAGTCTCGCGGGCGCATTCAGACTATCGGCCGGAAACGGGCAGGTCTCCCGCGAACGTGTGAACGACCTTCGTGTCCTTGACGACGGTGAGGGGCGGTGAGCGGGCGGTGGCGGCCGAGGCCTGTGGATAACTCCGTGGCTGTCGGTGCGGGCCCCTATCGTGGAGGCAGTGGTCGGGGCAGGACAGACGGATCGGACGGACGGGACGGACGGACGGGCCGGACGGACGGGCCGGACGGACGGACGGGCTGGACAGACAGGCTGGATGGACGGGCCGGACGGACGGGCTGGATGGACAGGCCGGACAGACGGGGCAGCACGTACGGGGGCAGGACGATGGGCGGGACGAGCGTGATCGGTGAGATGGCAGGGACCAGGGCCGCGGACGGCGAGATCAGCGAGGCGGTCGCCGCGCTGCGCCGGGTCTTCGGGTACGAGGACTTCCGCGGCGAGCAGGAAGCGGTCATCGAGCACGTGGTCGCGGGCGGTGACGCCGTCGTGCTCATGCCGACCGGCGGCGGCAAGTCGCTGTGCTACCAGATCCCGTCCCTGGTCAGGCCCGGCACCGGCATAGTGATCTCCCCGCTCATCGCGCTGATGCAGGACCAGGTGGACGCGTTGCGGGCGCTCGGCGTGCGCGCCGGGTTCATGAACTCGACGCAGGACTTCGACGAGCGGCGCACGGTGGAGGCCGAGTTCCTCGCCGGCGAGCTGGACCTGCTCTACCTGGCGCCCGAGCGGCTGCGGCTGGAGAGCACCCTCGGCCTGCTCTCCCGGGGCAAGATCGCGGTCTTCGCCATCGACGAGGCGCACTGCGTCGCGCAGTGGGGGCACGACTTCCGGCCGGACTACCTCGCGCTCTCCCTGCTGGGCGAGCGCTGGCCGGACGTCCCCCGCGTCGCGCTCACGGCGACGGCCACCCACGCCACCCACCGCGAGATCACCGAGCGGCTGAACATGCCGGCGGCCCGGCACTTCGTGGCCAGCTTCGACCGGCCCAACATCCAGTACCGGATCGTGCCGAAGACCGACCCCAGGAAGCAGCTTCTGGCCTTCCTGCGCGAGGAGCACCCGGGGGACGCGGGCATCGTCTACTGCCTCTCCCGGAACTCGGTGGAGAAGACGGCCGAGTTCCTCACCCGCAACGGCGTCGAGGCGGTGCCCTACCACGCGGGCCTGGACGCGGGCACCCGCGCGGCGCACCAGTCCCGGTTCCTGCGGGAAGAGGGCCTGGTGGTCGTGGCGACCATCGCCTTCGGCATGGGCATCGACAAGCCGGACGTCCGGTTCGTCGCCCACCTCGACCTGCCGAAGTCGGTCGAGGGCTACTACCAGGAGACGGGCCGGGCCGGGCGGGACGGGCTGCCGTCGACGGCCTGGATGGCCTACGGCCTCAACGACGTCGTGCAGCAGCGCAAGCTGATCCAGTCCGGCGAGGGCGACGAGGCGTTCCGGCGGCGGGCCCAGTCCCACCTGGACGCCATGCTCGCCCTGTGCGAGACGGTCCAGTGCCGGCGCGGCCAGCTCCTCGCCTACTTCGGGCAGGATCCGGAGGCGGCCGGGTGCGGCAACTGCGACACCTGCCTCACCCCGCCGGAGACCTGGGACGGCACGGTCGCGGCACAGCAGGTGCTGTCGACGGTGGTGCGGCTGAAGCGGGAGCGCGGGCAGAAGTTCGGCGCCGGGCAGATCATCGACATCCTGCTGGGCAGGCGCACCGCCAAGGTCATCCAGTTCGACCACGACCAGCTCTCGGTGTTCGGCATCGGGAACGAGCTGAGCGAGGGCGAGTGGCGCGGCGTCGTCCGGCAGCTGCTGGCCCAGGGACTGCTGGCGGTGGAGGGGGAGTACGGCACGCTGGTGCTGACCGACGACAGCGCGGCCGTGCTGCGCCGGGAGCGGGAGGTCCCGCTGCGCAAGGAACCGAAGAAGCCGACGGCGGTGAAGGCGTCCGGCGGGGGACGCGGTGAGCGCAAGCCCAAGACCGCGGCGGCGGAGCTGCCCCAGGCGCTGGTGCCCGCCTTCGAGGCGCTGCGCGCCTGGCGTGCCGAGCGGGCCAGGGAACAGGGCGTCCCGGCGTACGTCATCTTCCACGACGCCACCCTCCGGGAGATCGCCACGGTGTGGCCCACGTCGATCGGGCAGCTCGGCTCCATCAGCGGCGTCGGCGAGAAGAAGCTGACGACGTACGGGGAGGGCGTGCTGGAGGTGCTCGCGGGGCTGGGCGGGCCGGCCGGCGACGCCGAGCCGTCCTCGGCTCCCGTACCCACCGCGGGCCCGTCCGAGGACCCGGCATCGGACATGGGTCCGGACGACTGGCCCGAGCACGAGCCGGAGCCCGACGACTGGACATAGCCGGGTGCGGGCGGCTCAGGCCAGAGCCGTGAGGCCCGGGGCGAAGGTGATCAGCAGGGGGAGGAGGGGCACCAGGGCGGCCGTCGCCGTGGTCATGGCGCGGTGGCGGCGGCCCAGGCGGGGCCGCGGCTCCAGGAGACGGGCGACGCGTTCGCCGAGGAGGCGGTGGCTGGAGGAGCAGGACAGGACGCCCCGGTGCTGGTTCAGCTCGATCAGGGCGAGGGCCGTGGTCAGGTGGCCGCAGCGCCGGGAGGCGGTGTCGTCGGCGGCGAGTTCCACCAGGCGGTGGGTCTGGTCGCAGAAGTGGGCGAAGAGCGGGACACGGGGGAAGCCGGTGGCCAGTGCGGTGGAGAGGTGCAGCAGCCAGTCGTGGCGGGCGCGGGCGTGGCCGCGTTCGTGGGTGAGGACCGCGTCGATCTGGTGGTCGGTGAGACGCTGCAGGGCACCGGTGGTGACGATCAGCTGGGGCGGGCTGCCGGGCATCCACCAGGCGTCCGGGTACTCGTCCTCCAGCACGAGGAGGGGCCCGCGCGCGGTGGGGAGCCCGGCGGGCAGGTCGGGGGCGCGTTCGCGCAGATGCGAGCGGGCCCGGGCGCGGCGCCGTCGCGCCTCGGCCAGCTCCCGGGCGAGCATGGCGGTGGTCCAGGCGGCTCCGCAGGCCAGCAGCACGGTGAGGGCCGCCGTCCAGGGCGGTCCGGCGGAGAGGTCGTACGCCTCGGCCACCGCGGGCGGCGCCGGGGCGAAGAGCTGGGCGCGGACCGTGCCGAAGACGGCGGCGGCACCCAGGGCCAGGGCGGTCAGACAGCTCAGCAGGACCGTGGCGACCAGGCACTGCCAGACCCACAGCGCGACCACCGGGTCCCGTTCCGGCCAGCTGGCCCGGGTCAGCGCGCGGGGCGCCGGCACGGCGGCGGTCAGGGCGACGACGCTCAGCAGAAGCAGGCTGACGGTCATGCCACGGGCTCCGGATCCTGGTCGGAAAGGCGGCTCGGCTCTGGATCGTGCGGGGAGTGCGGACGGCGCGGCGCACCGTCCGCCGACAGTATGACGGGGCGGGGCGGTGCGAGTCAGGTCCGAGGAGCGTCAAGTGGCGGCCGTCTCGTCCGCCCTCCGGAGCGGCGTTCGCCTCGCTCTCCGTGTCGGCGTTCGCCTCGGTGTTCCCTTCGCCGTTCCTGTCGCTGCCGCTGTTCCTGTCCCTGTTCCTGTCGCTGTTCCGTCGTCGTCGTCCCGGCCGTTCCGGTCAGCCCGCGACCACCCGGCCCGTCACCTCGCCCAGCCCGACCCGGGTGCCGTTCGGGCCGGGGGCCCAGGCGGACAGGGTGACCTCGTCGCCGTTCTCCAGGAAGGTCCGCTTGCCGTCCGGGAGTTCCAGAGGGTCGCGGCCGTTCCAGGTCAGCTCCAGCAGGGATCCGCGTTCCCGCTCGGAAGGGCCGCTGACGGTGCCCGAGCCGTACAGGTCGCCGGTGCGCAGCGAGGCGCCGTTGACGGTCAGGTGGGCGAGTTGCTGGGCGGCCGTCCAGTACATGGTGGAGAAGGGCGGCTCGGAGACGACGTGGCCGTTGACGGCGACGGAGATCCGCAGGTCGTAGCCGCTCGGTTCCTCGTCGGTGTCGTCCAGGTACGGCAGCAGCGGGTGGGTCCGCTCCGGCGGGGCGATCCGCGCGTGCTCCAGTGCGTCGAGGGGGGTGATCCACGCCGAGACCGACGTGGCGAAGGACTTGCCGAGGAACGGGCCGAGGGGGACGTACTCCCAGGCCTGGATGTCCCGTGCCGACCAGTCGTTCAGCAGGCACAGTCCGAACACGTGCTCGCGCCAGTCGTGGAGCGGGACCGGTCGGCCGCGCCCGCTCGGCGTCCCGACCACGAAACCGACCTCGGCCTCGATGTCCAGGCGCACGGACGGGCCGAAGACGGGGGCCGGGTCGGTGGGGGACCTGCGCTGACCGGCGGGGCGTACGACGTCCGTGCCCGAGACGACCACCGTGCCGGAGCGGCCGTGGTAGCCGATCGGCAGGTGTTTCCAGTTCGGGGTCAGGGAGTCGGCGGCGTCGGGGCGGAAGATGCGGCCGACGTTCCGGGCGTGGTTCTCGGAGGCGTAGAAGTCGACGTAGTCGGCCACCTCGAAGGGCAGGTGCAGGGTGACCGAGGAGAGGGGGTGGAACAGCGGGGCGAGAGTCTCGCGGTGCGCGGGAACTGTCACCCAGGCGGTCAGCGCGCGCCGTACGCCGGACCAGGTGGTGCGGCCGGCCGCGAGCAGTGGGTTGAGGGTGGGCCGGGCGAGGAGGGAGGCGTACGGCGATCCGAGGGCGCGGGCCGCCGCGCCGGCGTCGAGCACGTGGTCGCCCAGCCGGACGCCCACCGTCCGCTCCTGCCTGCCGGGGGACGAGAACACGCCGTACGGGAGGTTGTGCGGGCCGAAGGGGTCGCCCTCGGGGACGTCGAGGAGGGGCATCTGCGTTGCCTCGCTTTCGTGTTCGACGATGCGTGCCGGGGTGGGCCGGGACCTCCGGTGCCTCCGGTGCCTGCCGGTGCGCGCCGGCGCGTGCCCGGGGGCTTCGGGGCGTGACGGTGCGGGGTGCGCGCCGCCTGACTGGCGTTCCGGGTGGCCGGGCCACACGTTACGGCTGTCGGGGCGTGGCGGGGCAGAGCGCGGCCGACGGCGCGCAAGGCGGGTGTGGTGACAGGTGAGTGACGGGTGGGGTGGTCGGCCGGGGGCGCCCGGGGGTCGGCCGGGGTCCGGGCGCGGTGACCGGTGGGTAGCGCTCCGCTTCCGTTTGTGTGCGGGAGGTTGTCCACAGGCCGATCCGCAATCTTGACGGAGCGGTGCGAACGGGGAGACTCTGGGCGGGTGCCGGAAGGCCTCGGGGAGGGGGCGTTCCGACGGCACATCAGGGGGAGCGGATGGCCATTGGGGAGGCCGGTCCGGGTTCGGTGTCGTCGCATGCCAGGCCGGAAGGGCCGGTGCGGACCATGCGCGACAGACTCGGCCGGGAATGCGTGTACGTACCGTCGTGCCGGCTCGGCCTGTACGCGGCGCTGCGGCACTGGTGCAGGCCGGGTGGCCGGGTGCTGATGTCGCCGGTCAACGACGACGTAATCTTCTTCGTCGTCCTGGCGGCCGGACTGCGTCCGGTGCAGGCGCCGCTGAACCCGTGGGACGCGTCCATCGACCTCGACGCCGTGCCCGAGGAGACGTGGGGCTCCCTGTCCGCCGTGCTGACCACGAACCTGTACGGCAACCCGGACCCGGCCCCCGGGCTGCGGGCGCGGTGCGACGCGTTGGGCATTCCGCTGTTCGAGGACGCGGCGCACGCCATCGGCAGCGAGGTGGCCGGCCGGCCGGTCGGGACCTGGGGCGACGCCTCCGTCTTCAGCCTGTCCAAGCACGTCGGGGCACACGCCGGGGGAATCCTCGCGGTCGCCGATCCGGGCGTGCGGGACGTGCTGGAGGAGGCGTGCGAGGAGCTGCTGGCGCCGCGCCGGGTGACGGCCGAGCTCGCCTACGCGGTACGGCCGTACGCGGAGGCGGCCGTGCGGGGGCTGCGGCTGCGGCGGGCGGCCTGGGCGACGCTGCGGGTACTGGGCATGGCCGAGCGTGAGGAGATCCGGATGCCGCTGCGGCGCGAGGCGCTGGCCCGCGCGGTCGCCGTCGCGCCTGACCTGGACGCGCACGAGACCTGGGTCCGCGTCGACATGCACGACTACCGGCTGAGATCCGGCCGGTTCCGGCTCGCCCGCGTCGGCCGCGGACTCGACCGGCTGGACGACGTGCTCGCCGGCTGCCGTGCGGGGACGGAGCTGCTGCTGTCGACGCGCTGGGCACACGCCGGGCGCAGGGGGACGGGCGGCGCGGTGCAGCCGTTGTTCCGGGTGCCGCTGCTGGTGGCGGACCGGGACGAGGCGGCGGCGGCCCTGGCGCGGCGGGGCATGGTCGTCGGGTACCTCTACGACCCGCCTCTGGACGACTACGCCGGTGCGGAGTTCACCGACCCCTCGCCCGCGCCCGAGGCGGCGCGCTGGTTCGCGCGGCACGCGCTGCCCGTGGATCCGCTGCGCGCGCGGGAGGCCATCGAGGTCCTGGAGGCGTCCGGCGTCCGGCCGGCCGAGCCGCCCGAGGGCCTCGGCAGCCGAGGGCTTCCAGCGGAAGCGCCGGGGCCGTTACCGGAAGCGCCGGGATTTTTACCGGAGGGGCCGGGGCCGTCGGCACAAGGGCCGGGGCCGTTCCGTGGCTGAGGCGCAGGTGCGGGAGACGGCCGAGGCACGGACGGACGGCGGCGACCAGCCGTCCGAGGGGGCGCACGGCTCCGACTCACTGTTCAAGAACGCCTACTTCCTCATGCTCAGCACCGGCGTGTCCGCCGTACTCGGACTGGGGTTCTGGCTGGTGTCCGCCCGGTACTACACCGAGGAGGCCGTCGGCCGGGGCTCCGCCGCGATCGCGGCGATGCGGCTGCTCGCCAGCATCACGGCGACGACGATGATCGGCGCCGTCGTCCGCTTCGTGCCGCGTGCCGGACGGGCGACGGGGGCGCTGGTCCGGCGTACCTACGCGGCCAGTTCGGTGGTCGTCGCGCTGGCGGCCGGCGTCTTCCTGCTCACCCTCGACCGGTGGGGTGACTCGTACGCGCCGCTGGGCACTCCCGTGGCGGGGACGCTGTTCGTCGCCGCGTGTGTGGCCTGGGCGCTGCTCACCCTCCAGGACGGGGTGTTGACCGGACTGCGCAAGGCCGAGTGGGTACCGGTCGGCAACGCGGTGTTCTCGGTCGGGAAGCTGGTCCTGCTCACCGTCTTCGCCTCCGTCCTGCCGGTGCTCGGCATCTTCGTCTCGTGGGCCGTGGCGATCGCCTTCTCCACACTGCCCCTCGGCTGGCTGATCTTCCGGAAGCTGATACCGCGCCAGGCCGCCGCCGACCGTGACCTGGAACCGCCCGCCTACCGTGAGATGGGCCGCTTCCTGGCGGGGGACTCGCTGGGCGCGCTGTTCAGCCTGGCCATGATCAACCTATTGCCGGTGATGGTCGCCGTCCGCTTCACCGCCGCGGAGAACGGCTACTTCTACGTGGCGTACACCGTCGGCGGCACGATGGAGTTCATGGCCATCAACATGGCCTCCTCGCTCACCGCGCACGCCTCGCACGACCCGCGCCGCCTCGCCGACGGCGTCCGCGGGGCGCTGCGCCGCATGACGCTGCTGCTGGTGCCGGTCGTGGTGTTCCTGGTGGCCTTCGCGCCGCAGATCCTCGCCCCGTTCGACGACGACTACGCCGAGCACGGCTCCGCGGTGCTGCGGCTGCTCGCCCTCGGCGCGCTGCCGCGGATCGTGGTGGAGCTGTACATAGGGGTGCTGCGGGTCCAGGGCCGGACCGGCGCGCTCGCCGCCGTCCAGGGTGCCATGTGCGCCCTCGTACTGGGCAGCGCGACCGTGCTGTTCACCCCGGCCGGGATCGCGGGCGCCGGCTGGGCGGTGTTGCTGGGGATGACGCTGGTCGCCGTCGGGTGCGTGCCCGGCCTGCGCGCGGTGCTGCGCGGCGGCGCTGTCCCCGGCCGGGGCCCGGGCGGCGGACCCGGCGACGGGAAGGCGACGGGCGGCGGCCGGAAGCGGACGGCACCCGGCACGCCCCCCTACGGCACGCGCTGGGCCCGGTTGAACGCCACGGCCGGGTACGGCACGAGCTGGGCCCGCAGGGCCGCGTACGCGGCCGATCCGGCCGGCGGGAGGGAGGGGGAGGGGTGGGAGGACACCGTCACCCTCTTCATCGGGCGGCCCGGTTACGAGCGGGAGGCGTTGGAGGCGGACCCGCTCGCCGTGATCGTCCGGCCGCCTTCGGACGGTGCGGGGGGCGGACCGTCCGGAGGTCCGCCCGGCACGGAGGGCACGGAGGGCACGGAGGCCGGGGACGGACCGGACGGCACGGATGGGCCGGACGGGCCGGACGGGATGGATGGGCCGGACGGCACGGACGACGAGGGCATCAGGGCCGAGGACTCCCCGAGGGCCGGGGACTCCCCGGGCTTTTGGGGAACGCAGGGCATCGGGTCCGTGCGGTCCGTAGGGTCCGCCCGGCCCATCGGGTCCGCCTGGCCCATCGGGTCCGCCCGGTCGGTCGGGCCCGCCCGGTCCGTCAGGGAAGAGGCGTGGGAAAGGCGGCTGTGGATCGGCCTGTGGGCGGTGCTCGGCGTCGCCACCGCGGTCTTCTGGACGGCACTGCGCGGACTGCCCTGGCTGGAGGGGCTCTCCCGGACGGCGCTGACCGGCCGTGAGCTGCTGGAGGAGCTGCCCTTGGCCGCGCTCGTCGCGGGCGGGGTGCTGCTGGTCGTGTTCGTGGCCTCCGTGACCCTGAGCGCCCGCCTCGACTGGCGGCTCCCCGGGGCCGCCCTGGGCAGCGCCGTGATCGCCTTGTACGCGGCACCTGTCGCCCTCGGCCGGGAACCTCAGCCGGTGGGCGGGACGTTCTACACGAAGACGGCCGGATTCCTCGCGGACGCGTTGGGGCTCGACGGCCCCGAGCCGCTGCTGCGCTGGGCACCGCCCGTTCTGCAACTGCTGTGCCTCGTGCCGCTGTGGCTGCTGCTCGCGTACGCGGGGGACCGGCTGCCGTGGCCGGGACGCTGGGGGGTTCTGTATCTCGCCGCGGTGGGCGGCTGGGTGTGGCGGCAGGCGCTCGCGCCGGTCGCGCCGCCCCTCACCCTGCTGCTCGCTCTGCTCGTCCTGTTCGTCCCGGTGCTGTCACCACGCCGACCGGCCCCGACGTCCGAGCCCCCGCACCGTTCCAGACCGAACGACAGATCCAGGGACTGATCGAGCACAGAACCGAACCGCCAGGGGGGAACGTCGTGCGTCCGCCAACCACTCCACGGGAGAGATCCGCACCGGAGCCCGTGCCCGCACCGGAGACCCCGGACACGTCGTCTCCGGACAGGCCGTCCCCGGATGGGGCGGACACGTCCGGGACACCGGTGGAGTCGGAGCCGGTGGAGAAGCCGGAGACAGTGACCCCACGGGGAGAGACCGCGGAGGCGGCACCGGACGCACCAACCGGGAGCGCCGAGGCGGTCGTGACGGACGAGGCGGCCGAGAAGCCCGGTGCCGCCCCGGTGGCTGACGTGGCCGAGGAACCGGGCGCCGCGGAAGCCCTCGATGACGCCGACGTTCCCGAGGCGCTCCGAGGGGTCGAAGCGGTCGAGGTGACCGCGACGCCCGCCTCCCAGGAGCCGGCGGACCGCAGCGCTGAAGACATGTCCGCCCGCCCGCCGGGAGACGCGTACACCCGGCCCCAGGGGGCGCGGCGGCAGGCGGGCGCGCGGTTGCGGGGCACCACGCGAACCACGCGCCGCCGCTCCCGCGCCGCCCAGGAGCCACCGGACTCCACCGCCGACCCCGTGACCGATCCATCCGGTCTCTCCGGTCTCTCCGGCCTTTCCGGTCTCTCACCCGCCTGGGGGTCCCGGTACCGCGGTGCCGGGTTCTGGCCGGCCCTGCCCCCGCTGGTGGCGCTCGCCCTGTGGGCGTACGCGATCGGCCACACCGATG
The DNA here is from genome assembly GCF_054956795.1 of Streptomyces sp. SYSU D01066-1. Classification (NCBI taxonomy): domain Bacteria; kingdom Bacillati; phylum Actinomycetota; class Actinomycetes; order Kitasatosporales; family Streptomycetaceae; genus Streptomyces; species Streptomyces sp. SYSU D01066-1. Next base: position 130,113 of record NZ_JBUDHV010000001.1, read on the forward strand.
TCTCCCACCTCGACGACTTCGGTCTGGTCAGCGCGGTGCACCCGGCCTTCTGGGCGGGCCTCGCCGTGCTCACGGCCGGTTTCTGGTTCACCGTCCGTGACCCGAGGCGCCCGCAGGGCTGGTCGTTCGCGTACGTCGTCGGGCTGCTGCTGATGGAGCGGGCCACTCAAGCCCTGGTCTATCCGACCCCGCTGTACGCCTGGGCGTGGAAGCACGACGCGGTCGTCGACCACCTGCTGACCTCCGGCGGTCTGGGCACCGAGGAGCAACTGGGTGACATGGCCGTCTACGACCAGTGGCCGGGCTTCTTCGCCGCCCAGGCCGCGCTGGTGCGGCTGCTCGGCGTGGACAACACCGCGATGTACATGGCGTGGTGGCCCCTGGTCTCCAGCCTGATGCTGCTGCTCCCGCTGCTGTTGATCTACCGCACCTTCACCACCGACCGACGGCTGATCTGGACCTCGGTCTGGTTCTTCTACGTGGCCAACTGGGTGGGTCAGGACTACTTCTCCCCGCAGTCCGTCGCCTTCGCGCTGCACATGGGAGTGCTGGCCGTCGTCCTGCGCCGGTACGGCGGCCGGCGCGGCGGTCGCGACCGGCAGCGGCCGGTGGTCTGGACGGTGCTGCTGACCGTGCTGGTCACGACGATCGTCGTCTCGCACCAGCTGACGCCCGGCATGCTGGTCGTCTCCCTGCTGGCGCTGTGCCTCGCCCGCCGCTACCGCGACTGGGTGCCGACGGTCACCACCGTCGTCATCTTCCTGGCCTGGTGCCTCACGGCGGCGCTGCCCTTCCTGTCCGCCGCGATGCCGGACATGATCCGCTCGGTGGGCGACGTCGGCGCCAACGTGGAGACCGGGTACGGCGCCACCCCCACCGGCACCGGAGCGATCGCCACTTCCTGGGCCGCCCGTCTGCTGTCGGGCTCGGTCCTGCTGCTCGCGGTGCTCGGCGTGCTGCGCCAGCCGGTGCTGCGGTACCGGGCACTGCCCCTGCTGCTGATCGCCGCGGCCCCGCTGCCCATGTTCGTGGCCAGCAGCTACGGCAGCGAAATGATCTTCCGAGTGCTGATGTTCATGCTGCCCGGCGCGGCCTTCTTCGCCGGGGCCGCGCTGCTGCCCAAGGTGCGCACCCTGGCCGCCGACCTCGCCGCGCGCGAGGCGGCCGGGCGGCCCGCGGTCACCGCCCGGCGCCGGCGGCTGCTGCCCGACCTCAGGTACGGGGCGTGGGTCCCGCTGGTCGCCCTGCTCGCCGGGACGCTCGCCTTCGTGCCGGCCTACTCCGGCAAGGACCGGATCAACTACTTCCCGCCGCAGGAGGTGGCGCTGATACGCAAGCTGTTCGACCAGGCACCTGAAGGGTCGCTCGTGGTCGCCGCCAACCGGAACTACCCGCTCGCCTACGACTCGTACTGGAGCGTCGGCCACTACTGGTTCCTCGACGACGGCCGCAGCCACGTCGACCGGATCCTGCGCGACCCGGCCACCACCCTGGCCCGGGACATGAGCGCCGTAAAACCGCCCGCCCGCGCCTATCTGCTGCTCACCCAGGGGCAGGTGGCCAACTCGGAGATGAACGGCCAGCTCGACGGCGGCCAACTGGACCGCATACGCCGGTCGGTGGCCGCCTCACCGCGATTCCAGCTGGTGGCGGAGAACGGCGCCGGGACGGTCTACGTCCTGGAACCGGACGGGCCGACGGGGGAGTGAGCCGATGACACCGCAGGACCTCGTGATCCGCATGCTGCCCGCGTTCGGGGGCTGGCTGGCCCTGGCCGCGCTCGCGCTGCCCGGCGGTTCACCGCCGCGCGGTGCGGCGGTGGCGCTCTTCCTGGCCTCCGGTCCGGGCGCGGCACTGGTCCGGATCTGCGGCCCCGCGCTGCGGTCCCGCCCCGCAGAGGGCCCCGTCGACCGCCGGACCGACGACTTCGACCACCACTCCGACCTGCTGGAACGGCTGATGCTGGCCGTGCTGCTGAGCTTCTGCGTCGGCATCCTCGTCTCGACGGTGCTGATCGCCACGCACGCCTTCAGCGGGGAGCGTGTCCTGCTGATCCTCACCCTGCTGACCACGCTCGCCGCGTTCTGCCCGCGCCTGCGGGCGTCCCCGGTCACGACCCCGGGGACGCCACCGAGGACACGGAAGGGTTCCGCTCTGTGACCGCGCCCCGCCAGCCCCACCAGTCTCCTGAGTCCGACCAGTCTTCTGAACCCCCCCAGGCTCCCGAGCCCGATCAGTCCCCCCAGACTGATCAGTCCCCGCAGAGCGACCAGTCCTCCCAGACCGACCAGTCCCGCCGATCCCGCCAGCCCCTCGCATCCCACTGGCCCCGTCGGTCCCCCTCACCCCGGCGCCCGAGGCGTCGTCTCCTGCTGACCTCCGTCACCGTCGTGTGCGCGGCCCTGCTGGCGGTTCTCGCCCTGCGTGACGCCGCCGGACCGGACGGCGGCGCCGGGACGAGCCCGCCCGGCCAGGATGGGAGGTGCCGCCCGACCGAACTGCTCGAACCGCCCTGCGGCGCCTGGTTCGGCGCCTTCGTGCCGCACGACAAGTCGGACCTCGCCGAGAAGGTGCGCGCCTACGAGGAGAAGGCCGGCCGCAAGCTCGACATCGTGTACACGTACCACGACATGTCCGCCGTCACGGACACCAGGCTGGAGGGCCAGCTGCTGACCGAGCAGGAGCAGCGCGTCGGCGAGGAGCGGATGCTGCTGCTGTCCTGGGAGAGCAAGTGGTGGGGCGGCACGAAGCGGCAGCAGCCCACGTGGAAGCAGATAGCCGGCGGCGAGCTGGACGACTCCGTCATCGACGTCCAGGCGGCGCGGATCAAGGAGTACGGGGAGCGCACCGGCAAGAAGGTGTTCCTCTCCTTCGACCTGGAGATGGACACCCGCACCCCGGCCAGCGGCAGCCCGGAGGACTACGTCCGTGCCTACCGGCACATCCATGACCGCTTCCGCGACCTCGGCGTGGACAACGTGGTGTGGACGTGGGTAATCACCGGCTACCTGAACCACGCCGGCCTGTTCGAGCGGCTGTACCCGGGCGACGAGTACGTCGACTGGATCGGCTACAACCAGTACAACTACTACCTCTGCCACAAGACGGAGTGGCTGAGCTTCGCCCGGACGCAGAAGGCCACGCACGACTGGATACGGACGCACATCTCCGACGACAAGCCGCTGATGCTGTCGGAGTTCGGCAGCGCGTCCGACCCGGACCGGCCGGACCGGCAGGCCCAGTGGTACACACAGGTGCCCCGGGTCCTCAAGGGCCTGGACGGGGTCAAGGCCGCGCTCCAGTGGAACTACCGGGACCCGGGACCGCACTGCGACCTCTCGGTGGCCGGCGACGCGGCCTGGCGCAGCCTGCGCGAGGCGGTCGCCGACCCGTATCTCAACCAACCGCTCAAGTGACCAGACCCCTGCGGACGTTCACCCCGCGAACCGGGGGCCGCGCAGCAGCGCGCGGCCCCGCCGGTACCACCGCCAGGCGACCGTCCTGGGGCTGTCGCGGTAGGGCGCGACGCGTACGCCCCGCCCGGCCAGCCAGCCCTGGACGTCGGCGACGGTGTGGGTGCGCCGGACGATGAGGCGGGCGATGCGGTAGCGCTCGTCGCGGTCGGAGCTGAGCGCGTGCCGCACCGCCGTCGCCGTCTCGTAGCCGGCGCGGGCCGACAGGGACCGCACCTTGGCGCTGTTGTAGCCGTGCGGATAGGCCAGGTGGCGGACCGGGTGGCCCAGGGCGTCCTCCAGCACGGCCTTGGAGGAGCGGAGCTCGACCGTCAGGGCCCTGGTGGAGAGGGTGTCCAGCTGGGCGTGGGTGACGGTGTGACTGCCGATCTCCATGCCGTGGTCCTCCAGGCCGGCCGCCTGGTCCAGGGTCATCATCGGGGCGGGCGGCAGCAGGCTGCGTCCGCCGGCCGCGATGGCACCGGTGGTGAGGTAGGCGGTGGCGGCCAGGCCACGCCCGGCCAGTGTCTCGGCGGTCGGACCGGGCAGGTCGGCGAAGCCGTCGTCGAAGGTCAGCAGGACCGGGCGGGGCGGCAGCGGGGCCCGTCCGGCGAAGTGGTCGGCGAGCGCGCTGATCGTCAGGGGGGTACGGCCGCTGTCGGCGATCGCGTCCAGGTGGGCGGCGAACTGACGTGGGGTGACCGTGAATTCCGCTATCCAGTCGGGCGGGTCGTCCATGACCGCGTGGTAGAGGAAGACGGGGATGTACCGACGGGGCCCGGTGCCCCCCGCCTTCCCTGCGCCCCCTGCCTGCTCCGGGAAGCCCGCCTGCTCCGCGTCCTCTGCCTGTTCCGTGTCCCCCGCCTGTTCCGTGTCCTCTGCTTTTCCCGAGCCCCCTGTTTCCCCCGCGCCCTCTGCTTTTCCCGAGCCCCCCGTTCCCCCCGTTCCCCCCGTGGCTCCCTCGCGCTCCGCTGTCCCCGTGCCTTCCGTGCCCCCGCCCGTTTCCTCCCCGGTGGTTCTCGCGGGCTCTCCTGTCATGACCAGCGCCTCCCTGTTGTCCTCACGCCCCGGCCACCGCGGCTCGGGGTGACTCCGGTCCGGCCGTGCGCAGAGCGCGCCGGGCCCGCAGATAGCCGAGGGGGCCGTACAGCATGCCCCGGCGCTGGAGGCGCGACAGACGCCGCGGCCAGGGATGGGTACGGGCGTCGTGCCCGCCCGGGACCCGCGCCCCCGCCTCCCCGCCACCGCCCTCCTCGTCCCGTACGGCCGTCAAGGCCCGCGCATGGGCCAGTCCGCCCGGCAGCCGGGCGAGGAAGGCCGGCAGCAGTCCCGGTCGGTTGACGAGGACGGCCGTGAGATACGCGGTCAGCCCGGCCCCGTAGCCGAACGCCTGGGTCTCCAGATCTCGCCAGGTCTCCCGGTGGTGGTGCCAGACCAGGGCCGTCGGGGTGTAGTGCAGCCGGTATCCGTGGGCCAGGACGCGGACGAAGCCGTAGAGGTCGTCGCCGCCCCGGGCGTGGGTGCCCGCGCCGGTGGCCGGGTCGAAGCCGCCGACCTCGCGCAGCACCGAGGTACGGAAGGCCATGCCGGCGCCGGAGCCGAACCGTCCGGCGGTGAACGGGAACAGCGGTTCGTCGGCGGGCGGGTCGGCGGGGTCGTACGTCCGTGGGGTGAAGCCCTTGGCGAAGCCGCCGTGGCTCTCCAGGAGCACCTGGGCGGGGGTGCGCAGCCGCGCGGGCAGGATCAGGCCGGTGGCGCAGCCGAGCCCCGGGTCGGCGGCGAAGGGCGCGGTCAGCTCGGCCAGCCAGCGCGGGTCGGCGACCACGTCGTCATCGGTGAAGGCGGTCACCTCGCCGCGTACGGCGTCGAGCCCACGGTTGTGCGCGGTCGCGAGCCCGGGCACCGGTTCGCGCACGTACCGCACCCGTTCGCCGTACTTGCGCTCCACCAGGTCCCGGGTCTCGTCGGTCACCGGCGCGTTGTCCACGACGACGACCTCGAAGTCCGGGTGGTCCTGGGCGAGCAGCGAGTCGAGGGCGCGGGCCAGCTGACCGGCCCGTTCCCGGGTGGCGACCACGACACTCGCGGACGGCGGCACGGCCCCCGGCCCCACCGCCGGCACAGCTCCCGCCGCCGGTGCAGTCCCCGTCGCCGGTGCAGTTCCCGCCGCCGATACAGCCCCCGTCGCCGATGCAGCCCCCGCCGCCGCTGCCGGGCCCGCCAGGCCGTCCCGGACGAGCCCCGTCAGCACGGACACCGCGTCGGCGCCCTCCGGCACCCGTCCGACCATCGTGCCCACCGGCCGTCCCGCCCGCCGGACCAGGACGAACACCTCGCCCGGGACCACGGGCGGACTGCCCGGCCCCGGTCTGAGCGAGGCCCCCTCCCCGCCGTCCCCGAGTTCCAGCTCGGCCACCTGCACCGGTCCGATGCCCAGGAACTCCCGTATCTCCCGTTCCGTCTCCCGTCGTGCACGCGCTGCCCCGAACATGCGCATCCCCCCTGGATCGTCCGCGATCGACCGTCCTCACGTGCGACGCAGCCGCGCCGCGCCCTTCAGCGTCCGGGCCGCGAGCGAGGCGAGCCGCGGCCGGTCGCGCACGAAGCCGTGCGCCCGGCGCGCGGGCTCACGACCGAGCCAGTACAGAGCGGCGCCCGCCCCCCAGCGCGTCACCGCGCCCTCGTAGAGGGACAGTTCACCCGTCTTCAGCGACTCCTTGTACTCGGCCGCGCCCCGTCCCATGTCCAGCAGGCCGATGCCCTCGGCGGCGGCTGCCTCGGCCATCCGCAGATGCAGTACCAGCCCCGGCGAGTACTTCGCGGCGGCCATGTCGTACGCCGGGAACCAGCAGGCCAGGACGGTCGAGGAGCGCAGCCCGAAGTGGGCGGCGACCGGCCGGCCGCCGGCGTAGAGGACGGAGAGCGTGCCGGTGCACTCCGGGGCGCGGGTGGCGGCGAGCCGGCCGACGAGTCCGGTGATCCACCGCCGCGCGAACCGGTCGCGGCGCCCGGTCCTGCGGTACTGCGCCGACTTCCACGCCATGAGCGCGCGCAGCGCGGCCGGTTCCCGCTCGTCGAACACGAACCGCACGTCCCCGACCTGGCGGCCGAGCCTGCGCTCCTTGGCCAGGGTGGTCTTGAGGAACTTCGGCGACCGGGAGCGCAGCGCGGTCTCGTACGCCTCGTAGCCGTTCGCGACGTCGATGACGTGCGAGGCGTACCGCGCGGCGGCGTACGGCGTGAACAGCCCCTGGCCCGCCTCCAGGTTGTCGAAGGCGAAGCTCGACAGCGCGCAGGCGCGCAGCAGCCGCCGGGTGTCGGGGAGCGGCCCCTGGCGCCATACCGCCCCTTGACAGTCCGACACCCCCAGACCGATGGCGCGTCCCTGCCCCAGCGGTCCGCGCTCGTACGGCAGGAAACCGGCGCTCTCGCCGCCCTCGTACACCACCGCCACCCGCGCCGTCGGGCGGACTTGGCCCACGGCCTGGGTGAACTCCGGTTCCATGAAGGGGTTGCGGGGGGCGTGCGACTTGGCGCGCAGCTCCCGCCAGTGCTCCCGTTCCCCCTCGCCCAGTTCCTCCGGCCTCAGCACACGAATGCGTCCGCTGCTCAACCCGACCCCCCGATCAAGTCCCCCTGGACAGAAGGAAAGTACCCCTGGGGTCCCTCGGAGCGGTAGAGAGCGGAGCATGTTGCTGCCAACCGGTGCACAGCGCTTCAACCGCCTTTAGCCGGTGATGCGTCAGGTTCCGGACATCGGCGTCGAGTGCGCGCGCCCGACGACGGTGAGTCGAGGGCGCGCGGTGTCCGTATTCTCTGATCATGGACCCCACCGCATACGCCCTCGTCGCCACCGATCTGGACGGAACGCTGCTGCGCGGCGACGACACCGTCTCCGAGCGGTCGCTCGCCGCGCTCGCACGGGTGACCGGGGCCGGCGCGCACCACCTGGTGGTGACGGGGCGTCCGGCGCCGAGAGTGCGCGCGCTCCTCGGCGGCCTCGGCTGCGGGGGGCTCGCGGTGTGCGGCCAGGGCGCGCAGGTGTACGACGCCGCCGCGGACCGGCTGCTGTGGTCGGTCACCCTGGACCGGGAGCTGGCCGAGACCGCGCTCGGCAAGATCGAGGCCGAGGTGGGGGAGGTGTACGCCGCCGTCGACCAGGACGGGGTGGAGGGGCTCACGCTGATCGAGCCCGGGTACCTGATGCCGCACCCCACGCTGCCCGCGGTGCGGGTCGGCCGGCGCGACGACCTGTGGGCGGAGCCCATCAGCAAGGTGCTGCTGCGCCACCCCCGCCTGTCCGACGACGAGCTGGCGGCGACGGCCCGCGCGGTGGTCGGGTCGCTGGCGACGGTCACGATGTCGGGGCCGGGGACGGTCGAGCTCCAGCCGTACGGCGTGACCAAGGCGACCGGTCTGGAGCTGGCGGCGGAGCAGCTGGGGCTGAGCCCGCGGCGGACGGTCGCCTTCGGGGACATGCCCAACGACATCCCGATGTTCCGGTGGGCGGCCCACGGCGTCGCCATGGCCGGCGCCCATCCGGAACTGCGGGCGGTGGCCGACGAGATCACCCTGTCGAACGAGGACGACGGCGTGGCCGTCGTCCTCGAACGGCTGTTCAGCTGAGGCGTGTTCCGGGCCCCGGCGGGGCTCAGTAGGCGCTGTAGACGTTGTCCATGGAGCCGTACCGGGCGGCCGCGTAGTTGCAGGCGGCGGTGATGTTGGCGACCGGGTCGTACATGTCCCAGGAGGTGCCTTCGACGTGGTAGGCGTCGAACGTCGGCTTGATCACCTGGAGCAGGCCCTTGGACGGGGTGCCGTTGATGGCGTTGATGTCCCAGTTGTTGATGGCGAACTGGTTGCCGGACGACTCCCGCATGATGTTGCGGTAGATGCCGTCGTACGTGCCCGGGATGCCCTTCTCGGCCATGATGTCGAGCGACTGGCGGATCCAGCCGTCGAGGGTGTTGCTGTAGCCGCTGGCCGCGGTCAGGGCGGCCGTGGTGGTCGCCGTGGCCGAGTCGGCGACGGCGGGGGTGGCGGCCGGGGCGGCGGACGCGCCGGCGGCGCCGGCGATCGGCAGCGCCAGCACGGCGGCGCCGGCACCGGCGAGGGCGAGCTTGCGGACGAGGCGGCTGGCGCCGGCGGCGTGCCGGAGGGCCTTGGCGGGCATGGTGCGTTCCTCTCCATACGCCTGCGAGGTGAGCTGTCGGGTTCGGGCGGGGAGGTGCCCGGCCGTGCCCTGTCGGGCCCGGCTTCACCCCGAGCCGCTCCGGTCCTCCGGTGACGTCGGGTGACGTCCGGTGACCGGCGCGGCGACCTACCTGGGTCCCCCGCTCCTGCCGTGAATGAGTCGGATGGGTGTGCGTCGGGCGGTGGCAGGATTCGGCGTCCGCTCGACAGGCCGGGAACGTATGCGACAGCACATGTCCGGAACAAGTGCGGGAATCACCTGACGTGCATATTGATCTTGTTCTGGGGCATTTGGGGTACTTGATCCTTTGCGGGTGCCAAGGGTCAACTGGCTTGTGGCGCAAAGGGATGCGGGGCGTGCGGGCAGCCGCGCGCGGCCGGGCGGCGGCGTGAGTCAACTCACTGGCGCCGGCAAGTGGGGTAAATCAGGCAATAGCGCCAACTCGGTTTTTATTGACCGAGGGCGGCTGGGGTCGTCGGCGCGAGTGCCCCCGGGCCCGCCCCTGGCCCGCCCGGGGGCGGGGACGGGGGTCCGTGGATCGAATGGGTGACGTTCCCGGGGCGCGCGGTGTCGGGGGGAGTGGTGGGATCTTCGATGGGCTCCCGGCGGACCCTCGACGGGGTCTTGCGGATCGGCGCCGGGGCCCGGCGGGGTCCTCTGGGACCCCGGGGACTGTGACGGGGGCTGGGGCCGGCGGGATGTCGGGGTCTGGTGGGGTGCGGGGCTCCGGGGAGCCTGACGGGGCGCCGCTGGGGCCCGGGGAGCCTTTCGGGCGGCCTCTTGGGATCAGGGGTTCCCAAAGGTCTTCGGGGGCCCTCAAGGAGCTTCGGGGATCCTCAAGGAGCTTCGGGGGTTCCCAAAGGCTCGGTGGGTCCCCGAGGGGTGCGGGCGGAATCGCGGCACCGGCGCGTCCCGAACGCTCCATGAAGTCGATCTATGTCCACTCATATCACCTGATCAAGAACATGCAGTTCATGATCTGATACCGGCCGTCCTGCAACGGTGGGCGCTATCGGTGATCGAAACGTGACCGGATACGCTGACTTGAGTGATGGCAGCGACCTATCGACCAGCCGTGTAGCCGCGAGTAGACACCAGCAGACAGGAGACCCCTCGTGACCGTCGTCGGGCCGTTCGGGCTGAGCGTGCGGGACCAGGCTCTGGAAGCCGATGTCCAGGCCGGAATGGCGGCAGTCGAGGAAGGACTGCTGGAGGCAACCAAGAGCGAGGTGCCCTTCATCACGGAGGCCGCCCAGCATCTGGTGCGGGCGGGCGGCAAGCGGTTCCGGCCGCTGCTGGTGATGCTCGCGGCCCAGTTCGGTGACCCCTACGCCCCCGGGGTGGTGCCCTCGGCCGTGGTCGTGGAGCTGACCCACCTCGCCACGCTGTACCACGACGACGTGATGGACGAGGCCGCGGTACGGCGCGGGGTGCCCAGCGCCAACACCCGCTGGGACAACTCCGTCGCGGTGCTGACCGGCGACTTCCTCTTCGCCCGGGCCTCGCAGATCCTCGCCGACCTCGGTCCGGAGGCGGTCCGGGTACAGGCCCTGGCGTTCGAGCGGCTGGTCACCGGCCAGATCCTGGAGACCGCGGGCCCGCAGGACGGCCGGGACCCGGTCGACCACTACCTGGACGTGCTGGGCGGCAAGACCGGCTCGCTGGTGGCGGTCGCCTGCCGGTTCGGCGCGATGATGTCCGGCGCCGACGAGAGGGCCGTGGACGTCCTCACCCAGTACGGCGAGCGGCTCGGCGTCGCCTTCCAGCTCGCCGACGACGTGCTGGACATCGCCTCCGACTCCACCGAGTCCGGCAAGACGCCCGGCACCGACCTGCGCGAGGGCATCGCCACCCTCCCGGTCCTGAGGCTGCGCGAGCGCGCCGCCCGGCTGGGGCTCGCCGAGGACCTCGCCCTGTGCGAGCTGCTCGCCTCCGACCTGACCGACGACGCCCGGCACGCCGAGGCGCTGCGCCTGCTGCGCGCCCACCCGGCCCTGGAGCAGGCTCGGCGGGACACCGTCCGCCACGCCGAGGAGGCCCGCGCGGCCCTGGCCCCGCTGCGCGCGTGCGAGGCGAAGACCGCGCTGGTGGAGCTGTGCGACGCGGTGGTGCACCGGGCCGGCTGAGCCCCTCCGGACTCCGCTTCCCCTACGGCTGGGGGAGCCCTCCGCGTACGCGTGTCATCCCGCGGCAGTAGGCGGAGTTGAGCCTGCGGTCTGACGCTTCCCGATGGCCGATTTGGTCAGATGGTCATCACGGAAAACAACACATCCTCACCGATTCGGGTGAGAATGGCGGCTCAGGGTGGACTGGTGCGAGGCCGCGGACAGCCGCCGCCTACGACGGAGGTAGGGCACATGACACCGTACGAATCCGGATCCGGATCCGAGACCGAGGAGCGCGGGACGGGACGGCGCAGGGCCACGCGGTACGTCGTCCCGGTCACGGTGGTGGGCGTCGCGGCGGCGACGATCGGGCTGGTCCCCGCGCTCGCCGACTCCGGGGACCCCGACCTTCCCGACATCACGGCGCAGCGACTCCTGGAGAAGGTGGCCGCGTCGGACGCGCAGCGGTTGTCCGGCACGGTGAAGATCAGCACCGACCTCGGCCTGCCGGACCTCGGGGGTCTGGAGAGCGGCCTGCTGAACGGCGCGGGCCCGGCCTCCGGGTCCGCGGACGGCGGTTCTTCCGCCGACCCGGCCACGAAGCTGACCGAGCTGGCCTCCGGCACCCACACCCTGCGCGTCGCGGTGGACGGTCCCGACCGGCAGAAGGTGTCGCTGCTCCAGGACGCGGCCGAGTACAGCCTGATCCACGACGGCGAGGACGTCTGGGGCTACGACAGCAAGTCCGGCGAGGTCTACCACTCCACCGTCACCGGCGACCGGGCCGGGACCGGCCAACGGCGCGAGGAGCTGCCGGCCACCCCCGGCGACATGGCCGCGCAGGTCCTGAAGGCGGTCGACGACACCACCTCCGTGACCGTCGACGGCACCGCGCAGGTGGCCGGCCGGGACGCGTACCGCCTGGTGATCGAGCCGAAGCAGGAGGGTTCCACGGTCGGCTCGATCAGCGTGGCCGTGGACGCAAAGACGGGGGTGCCGCTGAAGTTCACGCTCAGCCCCGCGGGCGGCGGCTCGGCGGTCGTGGACGCCGGCTTCACCAGGGTCAGCTTCGCCGAGCCGGCCGCGTCGACGTTCGACTTCACGCCGCCCGAGGGCGCGAAGGTCACGGAGGGCGACGCGATCGAGGAGGCGCCGGCCTCCGGGTCCGGGTCTGGTTCCGGAGCCGCCGGGTCCGGTTCCGGTTCCGGCAAGGAGTGGAAGTCCGAGGAGGGCCTCGCCGGAGGCCTCGACGGCCTGAAGGTCATCGGCGAGGGCTGGAACGCGATCGCCACCTTCGACACCGGCGCCCGGGGCGGCCTGCCCACCGGTGACGCCGGCGGCGACCTCGGCGGCTTCCTGGACTCGCTCGGCGACCAGGTCAAGGGCGGGTTCGGCTCGGGCACGGTGTTCAGCACCCGTCTGGTCAACGCCCTGATCACCGACGACGGCACGGTCTACGTGGGCGCCGTCACCAAGGACGCGCTGGTCGAGGCGGCCGACGCGGGCCGGTGAGCGCCTGAGGGGGGCCGAGGGGCTTGAGACGCTGAGGGGCCTGTGAGCGTCCTGAGGCGCGGAGGGGCCTGTGAGGGGCCTGAGTGGCTGAGGAGCCGGGGTCCTGAGGAGTGGTGCACAGCCGTGGACGAAGTGAGGGAGCCGATGGACGCCGTCATCGCCACCCGCGGGCTCACCAAGCGCTACCGCGGCGGCCGGCCCGCCGTGGACGGCCTGGACCTGACCGTCCCGACGGGCAGCGTCTTCGGCTTCCTCGGCCCCAACGGCTCCGGCAAGACCACCACCATCCGCATGCTGATGGGCCTGATCGAACCCACCTCGGGCACCGCCCGGGTCCTCGGCCGGCCCATGCCGCGCGCCGCCCGCGCCGTACTGCCCCTGGTCGGTGCCCTCATCGAGGGCCCGGCCCTGTACGGCTTCCTCTCCGGCCGCGACAACCTGCTGCGCTACGACGCCGCCGACCCGGCCGCCGATCCGCGCACCCGGCGCGAGCGGGTGGCGGTGGCGCTGGACCGGGTCGGCCTCACGGCCGCCGCCGGCAAGAAGGCCAAGGCGTACTCGCTGGGCATGAAGCAGCGGCTCGGCATCGCCGCGGCGCTGCTCCAGCCGCGCCGTCTGCTCGTCCTGGACGAGCCCACCAACGGGCTGGACCCGCAGGGCATGCGGGAGATCCGCGTCCTCGTGCGCGAACTGGCCTCGGACGGCACGACCGTCTTCCTCTCCTCCCACCTGCTGGACGAGATCGAACAGGTCTGCACGCACGTCGCCGTGATGAACCGGGGCCGTCTGCTCACCCAGGGGCCGGTCGCCGACCTGGCGGCCGGGGCGCGCGGGCGGCTGGTGGTGACCACGCCGGACGCGGCGGACGCGGCCCGGGTACTGAAGGAACAGGGGGCCGCCGACGTGGTGGTCGCCGAGGACCGGGTGACGGCGGAGCCGCCGGAGCGCGACCTGGCCGAGGTGAACGCCGCGCTGGTGGCTGCCGGGGTCCGGGTGCGCGGCTTCGGACTGGAGCGCGCCTCCCTGGAGGACGCGTTCGTGGCACTGACCGGGGAGGGTTTCGATGTCGCGGGCTGAGACGAGCGCCACACCGGCCGACCCCCCGGCGGACGCACCCGCCGGCTCCCCGGCGGACGCACCCGCCGGCCCCCCGGCGGACGCACCGACGGCCACACCGGCCGGCCCAGCGGCCGTCTCACCGACGGTGCCCTCGCCGCGCGTCCTGTGGAGCCTCGGACTGCTGCGCAGCGAGGTGCTGATCACCTTCCGGCGCTGGCGCACCCTCGCCCTGCTGGCGGTGCTGGCCGCCGTGCCGGTGCTGGTCGGCATCGCCGTGAGGATCGAGACGGGCGACGAGGGCGGCGCGGCCGGCGGCGGGGGCGGCGCGGGGCCGGCGTTCATCTCGCAGGTCACCCACAACGGACTGTTCCTGGTCTTCACCGCGCTCGCCGCCACCCTGCCCTTCTTCCTGCCGATGGCGGTCGGCGTCGTCGCCGGCGACGCGATCGCGGGCGAGGCGAGCGCCGGCACCCTGCGCTACCTGCTGGTCGCCCCGGCCGGCCGCACCCGCCTGCTGCTCACCAAGTACGCGACCGTGCTGGTCTTCTGCCTGGCCGCCACGCTGGTGGTCGCCGTCTCGGCGCTCGCGGTCGGTGCCCTGCTGTTCCCGCTCGGGGACGTGACGACCATCTCCGGAACGCGGATCTCCCTCGCCGAGGGCCTCGGCCGGGCCCTGCTGATCGCCCTGGCCGTCGCCGCCTCGCTGGTCGGCGTGGCCGCGCTCGGCCTGTTCGTCTCGACGCTGACCGGCAGCGGCGTCGCGGCGATGGCGGCGACCGTCGGGCTGCTGATCACCGTTCAGATCCTCGACCAGATCCCGCAGCTGGCCGCCCTCCAGCCGTACTTCTTCTCCCACCACTGGCTGTCCTTCGCCGACCTGCTGCGCGAACCGGTCTACTGGGACGACCTGGTGAAGAACCTCGGCCTCCAGGCGCTGTACGCCGCCGTGTTCGGCTCGGCCGCCTGGGCGCGCTTCACCGCGAAGGACGTCACGGCCTGACGCCGGTGGCCGCAGAGGAGTGACGCGCGGCCACCGCGAGCAGCAGCGCCTCCGCGCCGTGCGGTGCCACCACCTGCAGCCCGGCCGGACAGCCGTCGGTGCCGAAGCCCGCCGGAAGACTGAGCGCCGGATGGCCGCTGAGGTTGAACGCCCAGGTCAGTGCCGTCGAGTAGCGGTCGCCCGGGCCCTCGTGGCCGTGCGGCGCGGTCGGGGCCGTCGGCGTCAGCAGCAGCGGGGCGGTGCGGAAGAGCCGGGCCAGCCGGCGGTCGTTCTCGGCCCGCGTCCGGTGCGCGTCCGCCAGGTCGGCGCCCGGAGTGCGCAGGGCCAGCCAGGCGGGCCCCGGGTCCAGCAGCCGAAGCGGACGCCGGGGCCGTACGAGCCGTACGGCGCCCGCGGCGACCAGGCGGTCCACCGCGGCCCGGGCCAGGGCGACGGGCTCGTCGTCGGGAGCGGCGAACCCCAGGTCGGCGGACCAGACGGCGGGCACGGGCAGCGCGGGAGCCACCGCTTCCGGTTCCGGGGCGTCCGGTTCCCGGGCGTCCGGTTCCGGGGCGTTTGGCGCCATGGCACGCCAGTAGGCCGCCGCGTCCGCCGCCGACCGGGTGAGGACGCCGGGGGCCGTCAGCCGCGTACGGTCCGCGCCGCCGGTCAGCTTCAGGCCCAGTACGCCGCACCACGCGGCGGGGATGCGGACCGACCCGGCCCCGTCGCCACCGGTCGCCAGCGGCACCAGCCCGGTCGCCACGGCCGCCGCCGCCCCGGCCGAGGAGCCGCCCGGCGTACGGTCGGCCCGCCACGGGTTGACGGTACGCCGGCCATGGGCCCCGACCCCCCAGGTCTGCCAGCCGGTGCCGGGGCCCGGCACCGACGTCGCGCCCACGGCGACACATCCCGCGGCGAGCAGCGGTCCCGCCGTACGCAGCCCGCGCCGGCCCTTCACGGCGATCGGCACGCCCGCCAGCGGCAGCCGCGCGCCCGCCGCGGTCCGCGCGTCCACCTCGGCGGCCCGCCGCAGCGCGGCCTCCTCCCAGACCTCCAGGAACGCGCCGAGCGAGCCGTCGGCGTCCGCGATCCGGCCGAGCGCCTGAGCCACGGCGTCCACGGCCCGCAGCCGTCCCGACCGGACCGCCCCGGCGATCTCCCCGGCGTCCGGCCCGGCGCGGCCCGCCCGGGGGTGGCGTACCGGCCGGTCGCCCGCCGTCCGTTCCCCGCCGGCCGGTACGGGCGGACGACGGTCCGGCCCTGGACGGCCGGGAACGGACGACGGGCCGGCGGCCGTCAGTGTTCCGCCCCGGTCAGCCGGGCCAGCGCCTCGGTGCCGCGTGGCGGGGAGCCGCCGAGGTCGCCCAGCCGCCAGGCGGGGACCCAGGGGACGCGGTGGACGTCGACGGCGGCTTCGAGCGGTCTCACCCGCTGGACGAGGGGGCGGGGCAGCCGTCCCGGCGCGTCCGCCACCAGGACGACGGCGGCGAGGCCGAGCCCCGGCGGCGCCTCCCCGCGGCGGAACGCGTCCAGCGCGCGGACGGCGGACGCCAGTCCCGCCGCGTGGGTCCGGGCGACCAGCAGCACGGACGGCGGATCGGCGGGACCGGGCCAGTTCCGGCCGCAGGCGTGGCCGCCGTAGACCTGGGCGAGGGTGGTGACGCCGGCGCCGCCGTGGGCGCCGACCCAGGAGTGGTGCCGTAAGGTGCGGGCCGTCGTGGTGGACGACGGCACCGGTCCCGGCGCGGGCACCGGCCCGCGGATCCAGATCTCCGGTCCTTGCCGCATGCTGGTGCGCATGCCCGTGCTCCTCCCTCGTCACGCCCCGCCCCGCGGCCCGGAGCGCCCCGCCGGTCCGGCCGCCACCTCCTGGAACGAGCCTGTGACAGCGTGGTGACGTGAGGACCGCGAGCGAGCGGAGAAACTCAACAGTAGGTATTCGAACGGCTCCGGACGGCACGGGGAGGGAAACCACCGGCACGGCCGCACACGGAACCCGTCCATGAGTGAGGGGACGATGGCACGACTCAGCCGCGACAAGAAGCGGGACCACCAGCGCGTCGGGCACCCGGCGGCCTCGGCGGCTCCGACGGTCCCGGCGGCCCCGGCGGCTCCGACGACCCCCGCGGTCCCCACGACCCCGGCGGCCCCCGCGGCGCCGATCGACGTGCGGGTGCCGGGCGCCGGGGCCGGGACGGTCGGCGGTGTTCGCGTCGCCGAGGTCCCGGGCGAGGAGTTCCAGCAGACCGTGCTCAACCGGCTCCAGGGCCTCGCGCGCGCCGCGGGCCGGCCGGTCCTCGCCACGGTCCACGACGAGCGCATCGGCTACGTCGTCCCGCTGCGCGTCGATCCGGACGGCTCCAGCCACCTCATGGGCGAGCCCGCCCGCACCGACCCGCCGTCGGACGCCGGCCGCCCCGCGCGCGAACGGCCCGCCCACCCGGCCGGGCCCCCGGCGCCGGGCCCGGCGGATGGCCCCTCCCCGGCGTTCCGGCCGCGGACGCCGCCGCAGGCCGGGCCGGCCCAGGGGGCCGCCGCGGCCCCGGGGACCGTCGCGCCGCCGACCGGGGAGTTCGGCCCGCCCCCGCGGATGGACGGACCGGCGGCGCCGGAGGAGGCATCGGGGACCCGCGCGACGCCCGCGCCCCTCCCCGTGACGGCGACGCCCCCCGCGCCCCCGGACCCCGGCCTCCCCCTCGGGCGCGGCGCCGGCCTGGTCACCGAGGCCGACCTGGCCGCCGGCACCCAGCCGGCCCCCGCCCGCGGCTTCGACGCCGTCGCCGAGGCCGTGCTCGGGGACGGACCGATCACCGCGCCCGGCGACAGCACCGCCCCCGCCGTGCTCGCGGAGCCCACGGCCCGCGTCAACGAGGCCGTCCGGGAGGGACGGACGCGGGAGGCGGCGCACCTGGCCGAGCAGGCCGTGACGGAGGCGACCGGCACGCTGGGCGCCGACCACCCCGAGGTCCTCCGGCTGCGCGAACTGGCCGCCTACATCGCCTACCTGTCCGGCGACCCGGTCCGCGCCCTGCGCACGGCGCTGGACGTGGCCCGGGCCCACCACCGCGCGGGCGACGCGGAGACCGCCTACGGCACCGTGCGCAGCGCGGCCACCGCCTGGCGTGCCGTCCGCGACCCCGCGCTCGGGCTGGAGCTGGGGCACGAGCTGATCGGCCTGTGGACCGCGCTCGCCGTCGAGGAGGGCCCGGCCGCCGACGACATAGAGGAACTGGAGTCCGCCCGGGCCCGCATGGGCCGCCTCACCGAACGCGCCCGGACCCTGGCCGGGTAGGCCCCGCCGGGCACGGCGGCCAGGCCGGCCGGCCCGGCGGGCGGTCACTCGTCCGGGTCATGTGTCGGGTCATGCACGGGCCGCGCACGGGCCATGTATGAGCCGCGCACGGGCCGCGCACGGGCCATGTATGAGCCGCGCACGGGCCGCGCACGGGCCATGTATGAGCCGCGCACGGGCCGCGCACGGGCCATGTACGAGTCGCGCACGGGCCACGCAGGAGTCATGCGCGGGTCATACGGTCTGGCGGCGGGCGTCCTGCGCGGGCGTCCGGGACGCCCCCGCCCGCGTCGCCCCGGCCGCCACCGCCCCGGCCCCGGCCCTCAGCGTGCGGGCGTTGCGGCGCGCGGTGCGCAGCGCGTTCCAGGTGAGCAGCACGAGCGCCACCCACACCAGGCCGAAGCCGGCCCAGCGCTCGGGCGGCATCTCCTCGTGGAAGTAGAGGATGCCGAGCAGGAACTGGAAGACCGGCGCCAGGTACTGGAGCAGGCCCAGCGTGGACAGCGGGACGCGGATCGCGGCGGCGCCGAAGCAGACCAGCGGCAGCGCGGTGACCAGGCCGGTCGCGGCGAGCAGCGCGGCGTGCCCGGCGCCCTCGGTGGCGAAGGTGGAGTCCCCGCGCGCGCTCAGCCACACCAGGTAGCCCAGCGCGGGCAGGAACTGGATCGCCGTCTCGGCGGCCAGCGACTCGACACCGCCGAGATTGACCTTCTTCTTCACCAGACCGTACGTGGCGAAGGAGAAGGCGAGGCACAGGGAGATCCACGGCGGTCGGCCGTAGCCGACGGTGAGGACGACGACGGCCGCGAGGCCGGTGGCGACGGCCGCCCACTGCACGGGCCGCAGCCGCTCCTTGAGCAGCAGCACGCCGATGGCGATGGTGACCAGCGGGTTGATGAAGTAGCCGAGGGACGCCTCGACGACATGACCGCTGTTGACGGCCCAGATGTAGACGCCCCAGTTGACGGTGATGACCGCGGCGGCGACGGTGACCAGACCGAGCTTGCGCGGCTGGCGCAGCAGTTCGCCCGCCCAGGCCCAACGCCGCACGAAGAGCAGCGCGACGGCGACGAAGAGGAGGGACCAGACCATGCGGTGGGCGAGGATCTCCCCGGCCCCGGCGGGCTTGAGCAGCGGCCAGAAGAGGGGGACCAGGCCCCACATCCCGTAGGCCGCGAAGCCGTTCACCAGGCCTATCCGTTGCTCGCCCTTCGACGTCCCGGTCATGGGCACCTCCCTCTCGCGCGCTGGCCGCCTGCACGACGGTAGCGCCGCACACCGCCGCCTGTCATGCCCGTATCGGCATACGGTCATGACAGGCGGCGGTGTGCCGGGGACCGGTCACTTGCGCAGCGCGGCCTCGATCGCCTCGGTGATCGGGGTGGTCGGGCGGCCGATGAGCCGGGAGAGGTCGCCGGTGGTGACGACCAGTTCGCCCTTCTCGGTGGAGGCCTCCACGCCGCCCAGCACCTCGGCCACCGGCTCGGGCAGGCCGGCGGCGACGAGGGCGCGGACGTACTCCTCGACGGACACGGCGCGGTAGGCGATCTCGCGGCCCGCGCGCCGGCTCACCTCGGCCGCGTACTCGGCGAAGCTCCACGCCTCGTCGCCGCCCAGCTCGTACCGCTTGTTCTCGTGTCCCGCACCGGTCAGTACGGCGACGGCGGCGGCCGCGTAGTCGGCGCGCGAGGCGGAGGAGATACGGCCCTCGCGGGCGGCCTGGACGACGGCGCCGCGCTCCAGGACCTGGGCGAGGTTCTCCGTGTGGTTCTCGTGGTACCAGCCGTTGCCCAGGATCACCCACGGCAGGCCGGAGGCGAGCAGGATCTCCTCGGTGGCGCGGTGGTCGTCGGCGAGGGCGGCGCTCAGACCGCTGGGGGCGCTGGTGTACGCCAGCAGCGCCACACCGGCCGCGGCGGCGGCGTCGATGACCGTCCTGTGCTGGGCGGGGCGGTCCTTGGTGACCTCGTTGCCGGAGATCAGCAGCACCTTGTCGCCCGCCGAGAAGAGGCCGTCGAAGGTCTCGGGCGCGTTGTAGTCGGCCACGGCGATCCGTACCCCGCGCTGTGCGAAGTCGGCGACCCGCTCCTTGGCGCGCGCGACGGCGGTGACCTGCTCGGCCGGAACCTTCTCCAGCAACTGCTCCACCACGTGGCGGCCCAGGCGTCCGCCGGCTCCGGTGACGACGATGCTCATGATCTGTGTGCCCTTCGTGCGGTGACGTCGTGTTCCGCACTCACCTTAGGATGGGCGCTAACTCTTAGAAAGTACCCACTTTCGAGTAAGGTATGGTCATGAAGGTAAGTGTCAGCCGTGAGGAGCTGTGTCCGTACCGGCTCGTCCTGGAGCACGTCACCAGCCGCTGGGGCGTCCTGGTCCTGATCGAGCTGCTCGACCGCCCGCACCGCTTCGGTGAGCTGCGCCGGGCGGTCTCCCGGCAGGGCCGGACGGTCAGCGAGAAGATGCTGACCCAGACGCTCCAGGTCCTGGAGCGCGACGGCCTGGTCCACCGGGACGCGCAGCCGGTGATCCCGCCGCGGGTGGACTACTCCCTGACGGACCTCGGCCGGGAGGCGGCCGAACAGGTGCGGGGGCTGGCCCGGTGGTCGAAGGACCGGATGGACGAGGTGACGCGGGCCCGCCGGGCATACGACGAGGCGAAGGGCTGACCGCGGCTCTCGGGCGTGGGGGCGGGTGGGAGGCCGGCCGCGGTTTCCGGGCGTAGGGGCGGGCGGGGGCCGGCCGCGGCTCTCGGGTGTGGGGCCGGCGTCGCCTCCGGTGCCCGGCGACGACGAGCAGGCCCGGGGCCGTCGCCGCCCCGGGCCTCCGGCGGAGCCGTGCGCGCGGGCTCAGCCCACGACGGTCCAGGTGTCGCCGCCGGCCAGCAGCGCGGCGAGGTCGCCCTTGCCCGCCGACTCGACGGCGCGGTCGAGCTGGTCGGCCATCTGGGTGTCGTAGACGGGCCGTTCGACGGCGCGCAGGACACCGATGGGCGTGTGGTGCAGGGTGCCGGGATCGGCGAGCCTGCTCAGCGCGAACGCGGTCGTCGGGGAGGCGGCACGGGCGTCGTGGACCAGTACGTCCGCCTCGTTCTCCGGCGTGACCGCCACGACCTCCAGGTCACCGGTGGCCGGGTCGCGCACGACTCCCTTGCGGCCGTCGGCCCCGAACCGGATCGGCTGCCCGTGCTCGAGCCGGATCACCGTGTCCTCGGCCTGCCGCCGGTCCTTGAGGACCTCGAACGCGCCGTCGTTGAAGATGTTGCAGTTCTGGTAGATCTCGATCAGCGCCGTGCCCGGGTGGGCGGCGGCCTGGCGCAGCACCTCGGTGAGGTGCCCCCGGTCGGAGTCGACGGTCCGCGCCACGAAGGACGCCTCCGCGCCGAGCGCGAGGGAGACCGGGTTGAAGGGCGCGTCCAGGGAACCCATCGGCGTCGACTTGGTGATCTTGCCGACTTCGGAGGTCGGTGAGTACTGGCCCTTGGTCAGGCCGTAGATCCGGTTGTTGAACAGCAGGATCTTGAGGTTGACGTTGCGCCGCAGGGCGTGGATCAGGTGGTTGCCGCCGATGGACAGCGCGTCGCCGTCACCGGTGACGACCCACACCGACAGGTCGCGCCGGCTGGTCGCCAGACCCGTGGCGATGGCCGGGGCGCGGCCGTGGATGGAGTGCATCCCGTAGGTGTTCATGTAGTACGGGAAACGGGAGGAGCAGCCGATGCCGGAGACGAAGACGATGTTCTCCCGCGCCAGCCCCAGCCCGGGCATGAAGCCCTGGACGGCGGCGAGGATGGCGTAGTCACCGCAGCCGGGGCACCAGCGCACCTCCTGGTCGGACTTGAAGTCCTTCATGGACTGCTTGCCCCCGGCCTTGGGCACCAGGCGCAGTGCCTCAGTCATCGATGGCCTCCTTCAGCGCGGCGGCGAGCTGCTCCGCCTTGAACGGCATGCCGTTGACCTGGTTGTAGGAGTGGGCGTCGACCAGGTACTTCGCCCGGACGAGCGTGGCGAGCTGGCCGAGGTTCATCTCGGGGATCACCACCTTGTCGTACGCCTTGAGGACCGTGCCGAGATTGGCCGGGAACGGGTTGAGGTGGCGCAGATGGGCCTGGGCGATCCGGCCGCCCTCCTTGCGGATGCGGCGCACGGCCGCGGTGATCGGCCCGTAGGTCGAACCCCAGCCCAGCACCAGGACCCCGGCCCCGCCCGGGTCGTCCACCCCGATGTCGGGGACGTCGACGCCGTCGACCTTGGCCTGCCGGGTGCGGACCATGAGGTCGTGGTTGGCCGGGTCGTAGGAGATGTTCCCCGTGCCGTCCTGCTTCTCGATGCCGCCGATGCGGTGCTCCAGGCCGGGCGTGCCGGGGATCGCCCAGGGGCGGGCGAGGGTGTGCGGGTCGCGCTTGTACGGCCAGAAGACCTCGGTGCCGTCGTCCAGGGTGTGGTTGGGACCCCGCGCGAACCGCACGCGCAGGTCCGGCAGCTCCTCCGGCTCCGGGACGCGCCACGGCTCGCTGCCGTTGGCCAGATAGCCGTCGGAGAGCAGGAAGACCGGGGTCCGGTACGTCAGCGCGATCCGGGCCGCCTCCAGCGCGGCGTCGAAGCAGTCGGCCGGGGTGCGCGGGGCCACCACCGGCACCGGCGCCTCGCCGTTGCGCCCGAACATCGCCTGGAGCAGGTCGGCCTGCTCGGTCTTGGTCGGCAGACCCGTGGACGGGCCGCCGCGCTGGATGTCGATGACCAGCAGCGGCAGTTCCAGGGAGACCGCGAGCCCGATCGTCTCGCTCTTGAGCGCCACCCCCGGCCCGGAGGTGGTGGTCACCGCGAGCGAGCCGCCGAAGGCCGCCCCCAGCGCCGCGCCGATCCCGGCGATCTCGTCCTCCGCCTGGAAGGTGCGCACGCCGAAGTTCTTGTGCTTGCTGAGTTCGTGCAGGATGTCCGAGGCCGGGGTGATCGGGTACGAACCCAGGAACAGCGGCAGGTCCGCCTGCCGGGAGGCGGCGATCAGGCCGTAGGACAGGGCCAGGTTGCCGGAGATGTTGCGGTACACGCCGGGCGGGAACGCCGTCGCCGCCGGCGCCACCTCGTAGGAGACCGCGAAGTCCTCGGTCGTCTCCCCGAAGTTCCAGCCCGCCCGGTACGCCGCGATGTTGGCCGCCGCGATGTCCGGCTTCTTCGCGAACTTGGCGCGCAGGAACTTCTCCGTGCCCTCGGTGGGCCGGTGGTACATCCAGCTCAGCAGGCCCAGCGCGAACATGTTCTTGCTGCGCTCGGCCTCCTTGCGGGTGAGGGAGAACTCCTTCAGCGCCTCCACGGTCAGCGTGGTCAGCGGCACCGGGTGGAGGCTGAAACCGTCCAGGGACCCGTCGTCGAGCGGGGAGGTGTCGTACCCCACCTTCTGCATCGCCCGCTTGGTGAACTCGTCCGTGTTGACGATGATCTCCGCGCCGCGCGGCATGTCCCCGATGTTCGCCTTCAGCGCCGCCGGATTCATCGCGACCAGCACGTTCGGGGCGTCACCCGGGGTGAGGATGTCGTGGTCGGCGAAATGCAACTGGAAAGAGGAGACGCCCGGCAGGGTACCTGCGGGCGCCCGGATCTCGGCCGGGAAGTTCGGCAGCGTAGAAAGATCATTTCCGAAGGACGCGGTCTCCGAGGTGAAACGGTCCCCGGTGAGCTGCATACCGTCACCCGAATCGCCCGCGAACCTGATGATCACCCGGTCCAGCCGGCGGACGTCCTTGCTCCCCGCCGGTTTGCGCTGCTCTCCTACGACCGTTCCGTCGGCCTGCTCCGCTGGGCTGCTGACCTGGCTGGTCACTGAACTGGACCTCCCTCGAGGCGGCTGTCCGGGGAGTGGCCCCATGCCGACCATCCCAGGATCAACCCTACGACCGCCGAGGTCGCCCATCGGGGGACATTCGCATGACGGACACGACTTCGAGACAGCCCGCCGCCCCGCTTTCCCAAGGGCCGCTCGCCTCCCGGCGCGGGAAAAGACGCGTCTGTTCGTCGTCCGGCTCATCGTCCGTTCGGATGAACAGATCGTCTGGCGGCGATATCGGAGGGACGGAGGCCGAAAAGCCGATCATGAACCGGGGGAAAGAATCAGGAGTTGAGATAAGTGAGCACCGCGAGCACACGGCGGTGGTCGCCGTCGCTCGGGGACAGCCCGAGTTTCAGGAAGATGTTGCTGACGTGCTTCTCGACCGCTCCGTCGCTCACCACCAGCTGCCTGGCGATCGCCGAGTTCGTCCGGCCCTCGGCCATCAGCCCCAGCACCTCCCGCTCACGCGGGGTGAGCCCGGCGAGCACGTCCTGCCTGCGGCTGCGCCCGAGCAGCTGCGCGACCACTTCGGGATCGAGGGCGGTGCCGCCCCGGGCGACCCGCACCACCGCGTCCACGAACTCCCGCACCTCGGCCACCCGGTCCTTGAGCAGATAGCCGACCCCGCGGCTGGACCCGGCGAGCAGCTCCGTGGCGTAGCGCTCCTCCACGTACTGCGACAGCACGAGCACCCCGATCCCCGGGTGCGCCTTGCGCAACCGCACCGCCGCCCGCACGCCCTCGTCGGTGTGCGTGGGCGGCATCCGCACGTCCGCCACGACGACGTCCGGCAGCTCCCCCTGGCCGTCCAGCTCGGTGACGGTCTTGAGCAGGGCCTCACCGTCACCGACCCCGGCCACCACCTCGTGCCCCCGGTCGGTCAGCAGCCGGGTCAGGCCCTCCCTGAGCAGCACTGAATCCTCGGCGATGACCACCCGCACCCTGTTCTCCACGACTCTCGGCCCCCCACAGCCCCGCACCGGCCCTGCCCGCTCCCCTGGAACGGGTCCAGCATCCCAGCATCGGGCTCCGTATGTGTCCGGGCAACGGTAACGAGACGGCCGCCTTCCGCGCCGGCCGGACCGTGGCTGGGGGTGTGGCTTGCGCGGGGTGGCCGGGGTGGCCGGGGTGGCCGGGGTGGTCGGGGTGGTCGGGGTGTTTGGGGGGCTGGGGTGGCTGGGGCATTTGGGAGACCTGGGGCACGGGAGTGGTTGGTGTGCGGGGCGGGGTGGGGGTGGGCGGGTCGGTCCCATGGGGCTCATGGGGTCATGGAGCTCATGGAGCTCATGGGATCTATAGGGCCATGGGACTCATGAGGTTCATGGGATCCGTGAGGTCCAGAGGGTCCAGGGGACAGGCGTGCGGGACACGTGGGGCAGGTGCGCGGGGCGCGTGAGGCTCAGGCCGGCCGGTCCGCGCGCCACGGCAGTTCCGCCGTGATCCGGGTGGGCCCGCCGGCCGGCGAGTCCACCACCAGGATTCCGTCCACCGCGTCGAGCCGCTCCGCCAGTCCCGCGAGCCCGGAACCGGCCGACGCGTCGGCTCCGCCCACCCCGTCGTCCACGACCTGGAGCATCAGCCGGTTCTCCACCCGCCACACCTCCACGGCCGCGTACGTGGCCCGCGCGTGCTTGCTGATGTTCTGCAGCAGCTCCGAGACGGTGAAGTAGGCGATGCCCTCGATGGCCGCCGCCGGCCGCTCCGTCAGGTCGACCGTCACCCGCACCGGCACGGTGCAGCGGGAGGCGACCGAGGACAGGGCCGCGTCCAGGCCGCGGTCGGTCAGGACGGCGGGGTGGATGCCGCGGGCCAGGTCCCGCAGCTCCCGCAAGGCCAGCTTCACCTCGCCGTGCGCCTCGTCGACCATCGCCGCGACGTGCTCGTCGGCCTGGCCCTCCAGCAGCTTCTCCTTGGCCAGGCCCAGGTCCATGGCCAGGTTGACCAGGCGGGCCTGGGCGCCGTCGTGCAGGTCGCGCTCGATGCGCCGCAGGTCGGCGGCGGCCGTGTCGACCACCACGCCCCGGTCCGACTCCAGCTCCACCACCCGCGTCGCCAGCCGCGACGGACCGAGCAGCCCGTACACCATCACCCGGTCCACCAGCGTCAGGGCCCGCACGATCCACGGCGCGGCCAGCGTGAACAGCAGGCCCACCAGTGCCGTCACGGCGATCTCGAAGGGGTTGTCCAGATAGACGCGGTGGGTCTCGTCGCCGTACAGCTGCAACCCGCCCTGGCCGGCGTACATCGGGAAGACCCAGAACCACAGCGGGTACGTCAGCAGCGTCCAGCCATAGGTCCAGACGGTGACCGCGATGCCGAACGAGAGGACCGCCCACGGCAGGTGCAGCAGCGCGTACAGCAGCGCCCGCCAGGAGGTGCCGCTCTTGAGGACGGCCCCTACCCAGGCGAGGACGCCCTGCTTCCGCATCCGCAGCGGTTCGGGGTCGGCCACCTCCAGCCCCAGCAGCCCACGCGCCCGTGTCCGCTCCATCGCGCCGAACCCGCGGCATCCGGCGAGCGCCGCCGCCAGTACCGGTACGCCGAGGAAGGTCACCAGCAGCCCGGCCCCCAGGGAGACCATCGTGACGGCGAAGGTGAAGAGGACGATGCTGATCGGCAGGCTCAGCAGCACATAGCCGAACTCGCGCCAGCCGCGTGCCTCGAACGGCGCCCGCAGACCGGCCGGCAGCCGGTGCCGCCGCTCACCGCTGCTCCCGCGGACTCCGGGGCCACTGCCCGGCCCGTACCCCTGTCCGTACTCCATGGCCATCGGTGCCGTCCTTCTGCTCGTCCCTGCGGCTGCGCGTGTTCCGCGGGGCCTGTGTCCTGCGGGTCCTGTGTCCTGCGGCTGTGCCGTGTCCTGCCGGTCCGCGTTCGTGTCCTACGGCTGCGTCCGCGTCCTACGGCTGTGCCTGTGCCCTACGGCTGTGCCTGTGCCCTACGGCTGTGCCTGCGTCCTACGGCTGCGTCCGCGTCCTGCGGCTGTGCCGTCGTACCTCCACCCTCCTCGGTCACGGGGCCGCGGGACATGGAGCCCGTCGGTCTCTTGGACCGGGGGTTTTCCCCACCTCGGGGCACCGGGACGCACCGGGACGCACCGGGAGACCCGGGTGTCACGGCAGGGCCCGGCCCGGGGCGTGCGACGGTTCGGGCCCGCTGTCCCGCGGCGGGTACGTCCGGGTGTCCGCGCGGTCGCGCCAGGGCAGCTCGGCGGTGACGGCCGTCGGGCCGCCCTCCGGGGAGTCGACGACGAACAGGCCGTCGACGGCACCCAGCCGGTCCGCGAGCCCCTTCATCCCCGTACCGCCGCCCAGGCGGGCGCCCCCGCGGCCGTCGTCCCGCACCTGTATGAGCAGCCGGGTGTCCGTGCGCCAGACCTCCACCGCGGCCGAACGCGCCCCGCTGTGCTTGCTGACGTTCTGCAGCAGCTCCGAGACGGTGAAGTAGGCGATGCCCTCGATGGCCGCCGCCGGCCGCTCCGTCAGGTCGACCGTCACCCGCACCGGCACGGTGCAGCGGGAGGCGACCGAGGACAGGGCCGCGTCCAGGCCGCGGTCGGTCAGGACGGCGGGGTGGATGCCGCGGGCCAGGTCCCGCAGCTCCCGCAAGGCCAGCTTCACCTCGCCGTGCGCCTCGTCGACCATCGCCGCGACGTGCTCGTCGGCCTGGCCCTCCAGCAGCTTCTCCTTGGCCAGGCCCAGCCCCATGGCCAGGTTGACCAGGCGGGCCTGGGCGCCGTCGTGCAGGTCGCGCTCGATGCGCCGCAGGTCGGCGGCGGCCGTGTCGACCACCACGCCCCGGTCCGACTCCAGCTCGGCGATCCGCCGTTCCAGCTCGTCGGAGGGGGAGAGCAGCGCGCGCACCATCGCCCGGTCGGCGTTGCCCAGCCCCCGGGCGATGAAGGGCAGCACCGGCCACAGCACGAACAACGAGGTCAGCGTGGTGACGAAGGTGAGGATGCCCCAGGGCAGCCGTATGAACCCGTACAGGGCCGTGCGCCAGCCCACCGGGTCCTTCAGCGCCGACCACAGGCGCGGGAAGACCCCGCCCCCGCCGCGCGACGGCAGGCGGCTCGGCTCGTCCACCCGCATCCCGAGCAGCGCCCGGCAGCGGGCCCGCTCCAGCCTGCCCAGCAGACGCGCGCCCGTCAGCCCGGCCGCCAGCAGCGGGAGCCCGATCACCGTGACCGTCAGCCCGAAGCCCAGCGGCAGGACCGTCACGACGTAGACGAACCCGAGCAGCGACACCGGGAGGTTCGCCAGCAGGTGGGCGATCTCCTTCCAGGTGTGCCGGTCGTAGGCGAAACGGGCCGGCGTCGGGCGGCCGTCGGGCGGCGTCGGCGAAAGACTCTCGGTCATACGGATCAGCGTGCCGCGCGCCGGGGCCCGGCGCCATGAGGCGGACCGCCCGGAACCACTGAGGAAAACCCCACCCCGCTTACGCTTCCTTTAGGAGGCCCTAGACTCGCAGGGGTCCCAGTAGTGGACAGGGACGGACAGGGCAGGACAGGGAGCGAGGGACGGACGTGCCGGAACCGACCGTCGGCGGTACGACCGCGGCCGACGCGACCGCCGTCGTGGCGGCGGACTACTTCCAGTCGTACTCGGCCGTCGGACTGCTCGCCGTCGTCGGCGTGCTCTTCGTGGCCGTGGCGTTCGGCGCCGGCCGCCTGCTGCGCCCGGTGGTCCCCACCCCCGAGAAGCTCCTGACCTACGAATGCGGGGTCGACCCCGTCGGCGAGGGCTGGGCCCACACCCAGGTCCGCTACTACGTCTACGCGTTCCTGTACGTGATCTTCGCGGTCGACTCGATCTTCCTCTTCCCCTGGGCGACCGTCTTCGCCGCACCCGGTTACGGCGCGACGACGCTCGTGGAGATGTTCATCTTCCTCGGCTTCCTCGCCGTGGGCCTGCTGTACGCATACAAGAAGGGCGTCCTGGCATGGACGTGACGCCGTCCGAACCCGTGCGCGATCCCGTGCCGCTGCCGGAACCGAAGAGGCTGGGCGCCCTCTCGCGCCTCGCCCCCGAGCCGATGAAAGTGGTCCTCAACTGGGGCCGCCGGTACTCCCTCTGGGTCTTCAACTTCGGGCTCGCCTGCTGCGCGATCGAGTTCATCGCCGCGTCGATGGCCCGCCACGACTTCATCCGCCTCGGCGTCATCCCGTTCGCGCCGGGACCGCGCCAGGCCGACCTGATGGTGGTCTCCGGCACGGTCACCGACAAGATGGCCCCGGCGGTCAAGCGGCTGTACGAGCAGATGCCGGAGCCGAAGTACGTCATCTCCTTCGGCGCGTGCAGCAACTGCGGCGGCCCGTACTGGGACTCGTACTCCGTGACGAAGGGCGTCGACCAGATCATCCCGGTCGACGTCTACGTCCCCGGCTGCCCGCCGCGCCCCGAGGCGCTGCTCCAGGGGATCCTCAAGCTCCAGGAGAAGATCGCGCGGGAGTCGCTGGGGGAGCGGTACGGCACCTCGCGGCGGCCGTCGGCGGACGCGTTGCGGAGCGACCTGGTGAGGCCGCCCGCCGCGCCTGCCCCGGGCGGTCCGGCAGCGGTGCCGGCGCCGGAGCCGGAGGAGGACCGATGAGCACGGTCGGCTGGCTGCCCGCCGACGCCGGGGAACTCTTCGGCCCGCGGGCCACGGCCGAGGAGTCGTACGAGGTCCTGACGGTGGACGTCCCCCCGGCGGACTGGATCCCCGCCCTGGAGACCGCACGCGACCGGCTGGGCTGCACGTACTTCGACTGGCTGAGCGCGGTCGACGAACCAGGCACGGGCTTCCGCGTCGCGGCGCACGTGGCCGCGCTGGCGCCGGTACGGCGCCTGCTGCTGCGGACGACGGTTGCGCACGAGTCCCCGGTACTGCCCACCGCGGTGGGCGTGTACGCGGGAGCGGCCTGGCACGAGCGCGAGACCCACGAGATGTTCGGCGTCGTCTTCGACGGTCACCCCGGACTGGACCACCTGCTCCTGCCGGAGAACTTCGAGGGCAACCCCCTGCGCAAGGACTTCGTCCTCGCCGCCCGGGTCGCCAAGGCGTGGCCGGGCGCGAAGGAGCCGGGGGAGTCCTCGGCGGGCGGCGGCCATGCCGGGCCCCGGCGCCGGCAGATGCTTCCGCCGGGCGTCCCCGACCCGAACGAGTGGGGCCCCCTCAAGGGCCGGCTCCCCGCCGCCCCGGCCCGCCCGGCCCGTGGCGCCGGCCGCGGGCCGGGCGGCGCCGACGCCCGCCCGGCTCGCGCCACGGGCGACCGTCCCGTCCGCCGGACGCGTTCGGTGGCGGAGGGGTCGGCGAGCCAGACGGCGGACTCCTCCGGGCGGGCGGACTCCTCCGGGCGGGCGGACTCCTCCGGGCAGACGGTGGACTCCTCCCGGCAGGCGGACTCCCCCCGACAGGCGGGGGACTCCCCCCGACAGGCGGAGGGCGCCGCCCGGCAGGCGGCACCGGCCGCCGGGACTTCGCCGGCGCCCCGGCGTGCACGTTCGGCCGCGGAAGGCTCCGTCAGTCAAGCGGCTCCGTCCGCCGAGACGCCGACGGCGCCGTCGGCACCGGTTGCCAGGCGGTCCCGCAGTGTCAGTGAGGGTTCGGCCTCGCAGCGGCCGGCCACCGGCGGTACCGCGGCCCCCCGACGGGCGCGGAGCGCGGCGGGGGGCTCCGCCAGTCAGCGGGCGGCCGCGGGTGACGGTGCGCCCGACGGGCCCCGGACCGCTCCCGTCGCGCCGCGAAGCGCGGACGCCCCGTGGCACCACGCCCGCCCGGCCTTCGACGAGCCCGCGGCCGAACGCGGCGAGGACGCCGCAGCCACCACTCCCGCGGACACCCCGGGGAAGCCCGGCACTGCGGAGGATCCCTCCGCCCCCGGCACCCCGGGGAAGCCCGGCACTGCGGAGGATCCCTCCGCCCCCGGCGCCCCGGGGAAGCCCGGCACTGCGGAGGATCCCTCCGCCCCCGGCATCCCGGGGAAGCCCGAAACCCTCGGCACCCCCGAAGCCCCCGAAACATCCGAAGCCCCCGAAACCCCCGAAGACCCGCCAGGAGGCCGGCAGTGAACGACGCGCTCGACGTCATCCTGCGCCTCCTGATCGTCTTCGTCGTCTTCCTCGCGTTCCCCCTGATCGTCGGCCAGACCGAGCACAAGGTGATGGCCCACATGCAGGGCCGCCTCGGTCCGATGTACGCCGGCGGCTTCCACGGCTGGGCCCAGCTCGTCGCGGACGGCGTGAAGTTCGCGCAGAAGGAGGACGTGGTCCCCGCGGGTGCGGACCGCCGTATCTTCCAGCTGGCGCCCGCCGTCGCCCTCCTCCCCTACCTCCTCGTCCTCCTGGCCATCCCCGTCGGCCCCGGCGAGGGCGCGGTCGGCCAGGTCGTCGACGCCGGTGTCTTCTTCGTCCTCGCCGTGATGGGCGTCGGCGTCCTCGGCTCGCTCATGGCCGGCTGGGCCTCCGCCAACAAGTTCTCCCTCCTCGGCGGTCTGCGCACCGCCGCCCAGCTCCTCGCCTACGAGCTCCCCATGCTGCTCGCCGCCGCCTCGGTCGCGATGGCGGCCGGCACGGTCTCGCTCCCCGGCGTCCTGGACGCCTTCGAGTGGTGGTGGCTGCCCTGGCAGATCGTCGGCGCGGTCGTCTTCTTCACCGCCGGCCTCGCCGAACTCCAGCGTCCGCCCTTCGACATGCCCGTCGCCGACTCCGAGATCATCTTCGGCGCGTACACCGAGTACACGGGCCTGCGCTTCGCGCTCTTCCTCCTCGCCGAGTACGCCGGGATCGTCGTCCTGTGCGGCCTGACCACCGTCCTCTTCCTGGGGGGCTGGCACGGTCCCTGGGGCGCCGACGGCCTCGGCTGGGTGTGGACCTTGCTGAAGACCGCCGTCCTCGCCTTCGTCGTGATCTGGCTCCGCGTGACGTACCCCCGTCTGCGCGAGGACCAGCTCCAGAAGCTCTCCTGGACCCTCCTCGTCCCGCTCGCCCTCGCCCAGATCGCCCTCACCGGCATCGTCAAGGTGGTGATCCAGTAACCATGGCCCCCATTCCAGGAAGCGGCCTGGCCAAGGGCCTGGCCGTCACCCTGCGCACGATGACGAAGAAGACCGTCACCGAGCGGTACCCGGACGTCCAGCCCGACCTGCCGCCCCGCAGCCGCGGAGTCATCGGCCTGTTCGAGGAGAACTGCACGGTCTGCATGCTCTGCGCCCGTGAGTGCCCGGACTGGTGCATCTACATCGACTCCCACAAGGAGACGGTCCCCGCCGCGTCCCCCGGTGGCCGGGAACGCAGCCGCAACGTCCTGGACCGCTTCGCCATCGACTTCTCCCTGTGCATGTACTGCGGTATCTGCATCGAGGTCTGTCCGTTCGACGCCCTGTTCTGGTCACCCGAGTTCGAGTACGCCGAGACCGACATCCGCGACCTCACCCACGAACGCGACAAGCTCCGCGAGTGGATGTGGACCGTCCCGGCTCCGCCCGCCCTCGATTCCGGCGCGGAGGAACCGAAGGAACTCGCCGCCGCCCGCAAGACCGCCGAGAAGCTGGCGGCGGTCCGGGCCGAACCACGGCAGACCGCACCGGGGGAGGGCGACGCGTGAGCCTCGCGGCCGAAGCCCCCGGCTTCCTCTCCCCGACCGGCGTCGAGATCGCCTTCCTGCTCGTCGGACTGGTCACCTTCGGCGCCGCGCTCGTCACCGTGACCACCCGGCAGCTCGTCCACGCCGCCCTGTGGCTGGTGGTGGCCCTCGGCGGTCTCGCCGTCGAGTACCTCCTGCTCACCGCCGAGTTCATCGCCTGGGTGCAGGTCCTCATCTACGTCGGCTCCGTCGTCGTCCTCCTCCTGTTCGGCCTGATGCTCACCAGGGCCCCCATCGGCCGCTCCCCGGACGCCGACTCCGGCAACCGCTGGGCCGCCCTGGCCGTGGCCGGCGCCGCCGCGGCGGCCCTCGTCTGGGTGGTCGCCGACGCGTTCCGCACCACCTGGATCGACCTCGACGGCCCGGCGGCCGGTTCCACCGCCGTCACCGGGGCGAGCCTCTTCCAGCACTGGGTCCTCCCCTTCGAGGCCCTCTCCGTCCTCCTCCTCGCCGCCCTCGTCGGCGCGATCGTCCTGTCCCGCAGGGCCAGGACCGACCACGACACCGGCACGCCCCACGAGAGCAGGGCGCGCACGCCTCACGGCGATAGGGCCGGCACGCGCGACAAGGCGGGCACGCCCCACGGGGACAAGGCGGGCACGCCCCACGGGAACAGGGCGCGCACGCCCCACAGGGACAGGGCCGACACGCCCGACAGGGACAAGGCCGGCACGCCCCACGGCGACCAGGGAGGGGCCCGCTGATGCACCTCGCCTACCCCGCCGTCCTCTCCGCCCTCCTCTTCTGCACGGGCCTCTACGGCGTCCTCGCCCGCCGCAACGCGATCCTCGTCCTGATGTCGGTCGAGCTGATGCTCAACGCGGTCAACCTCAACCTGGTCGCCTTCGACGTCTGGCTCAGCGAAGCCGCCGAGGAGACCCTGCACTCCGGGCAGGCCCTGACCCTGTTCACCATCGCCATCGCCGCCGCCGAGATCGGCATCGGCCTGGCGATCGTCCTCGCCGTCCACCGCGACCGCGGCACCTCGGACATCGACAAGCTCCGCGACACCGCCGAGGGCCCCGGCCCGGACACCCCTGACCCGAACGACCCGGACCCGGACCCGGACGACTCCGACCCCGACAACCCGGACGCCCCCGCGGCCGGGGCGGCCGCCGAGAAGGCTGAGGCCAGCGCGTGACCACGACCACCCTCGCCGTCCTCGTCCCCCTCCTTCCCTTCCTCGGCGCCCTCGCCGGACTGCTGCTGGGCCGCACCGCACCCGCCTTCGCCCGCCCGCTCGCCGTCCTGCCGACGCTCGCCGCGTTTGTCCTCGCCGTGCTCGTCGCCGCGCGCCAGGGCGGCGGCCGGGCGGTCGACGCCGCCACCGAGCTGACCCCCACCGGCTCGGTCCCCGTCGAACTGGCCCTGCACATCGACGGCTTCGCCGCCCTCGTCGCCGTCCTGGTCGGCCTGGTCGCCACCTGTGTGCAGCTCTACTCGACGGGCTACCTGCGCGACGACCCGCGCTACCCCTCCTACGCCGCGCTCGTCTCCCTCTTCACCTCCGCCATGCTCCTCGTCGTCTACTCCGGCGACCTGATGGTGCTGCTGGTCGGCTGGGAGATCATGGGCATCTGCTCCTACTTCCTGGTCGGTCACTACTGGGAGACCCCACAGGCGCGCGCCGCCTCCCTCAAGGCGTTCCTGGTGACCAAGCTCGGTGACGTCCCCTTCCTGATCGGCCTGTTCGCGCTCGCCGGCGACGCCGGTTCCTTCCGGATCACCAAGATCCTCGGCGCGGTCGCGAGCGACGGCGGACTCGACCACCTGACCGTGACCGCCCTGCTGCTCCTGGCCGGCGTGGCGGGCAAGTCGGCGCAGTTCCCGCTGCACACCTGGCTCCCCGACGCGATGGCGGGCCCCACGCCCGTCTCCGCGCTGATCCACGCGGCGACGATGGTCGCCGCCGGTGTCTACTTCACCGCCCGTCTCCTTCCGGTCTTCGAGGCCTCCCGGGCCGCCATGGTCGTCCTGGCCGTCATGGCCGCGGTCACGATGACCGGCTCGGCACTCGCCGCGCTCGCCCAGGACGACATCAAACGCGTCCTCGCCTACTCGACGATCGGCCAGCTCGGCTACCTGACCGGCGCCCTCGCCGTCGCCGACCGCGGTGCCGCCGTCTTCCACCTCCTGTCCCACGGCGCCTTCAAGGCGCTGCTGTTCCTCGCGGCCGGCGTGCTCATCCACGCGGCCGGCACCAACTCGCTCGCCGCCATGTCCCGCATGCGGGGCCTGCGCGACCGTGTCCCCGACGCCTACTGGACGATGGCCGTGGCGCTGCTCGCGCTCGCCGCGATCCCTCCCTTCAGCGGCTTCTTCTCCAAGGAGTCCGTCCTGGGAGCCGCCGAGCACGTCGTCGGCGGCCACACCGAGCACGCACCGGCCGCCGCCGGCTGGGCCGTGCTCGTCGCCGGTCTGCTCACGGCCCTGATCACCGCCGCGTACGCGACGCGCCTGTGGCTGCTGGCCTTCCGCGGCCACGGCACCGAAGCCCCCGACCACGGCAGGCAGCCGCTCGCCATGAACGCCGTGCTGTGGGTGCTGGCGATCCCGTCGCTCGCCTTCGGCGGACTCGCCTTCCGCGTGCTCCCCGGCTGGTTCGACGGCCGTGACCTCACCCCCACCCTCACCACCTCCGTGCTCGGCACGGGTGTGGCCCTGGTCGGCGGCATCGTCACCTACGGAGCCTGGCGGCACACCACCGCGCTCGCCGCCCGCGTCCCCCTGGGCGCGGTCGCCGCCCACCCGCAGGGCGACGCCGGTGCCGTGGAGGCCGAGGCCGTCGCCGGCCACGAGCCCGCCTACGGCAGCGTGGCCCACGCGCCGGACCCCGCCGACCCCGGCCGGCTCCTCCTCGGTCCGCTGCACCGGCACGCGGCCGTCGGCTTCCACCTGGACGCCGTGTACACCGCGCTCCTCGTCCGCCCGGTGCGGGCCGGAGCGAGCCTCGTGCGGTTCCTGGACCGGGAGGTCGTCGAGACCTACGTACGCGGGGCGGGCGCCCTGCCCCGCTGGCTCGGGGCCGCCGTACGCCGTGCCCAGACCGGCAATGTGCAGACCTATGTGAGCGCGCTGCTCGCCGGCACCGTCGTCCTCGCGGTCGCCGCCGTCCTCGTCGCCACGGGAGCGTGAGCAGGCGTGATCGATATCAACGAGTCCGTGATGCAGTTCCTTCTGGCATTGATCGTCGTCGGTCCGCTTCTCGGGGCGGCCGCCGCCCTGCTGCCCGCGCCGCCCGGACTGAAGGGGAAGTCACCCGAGCAGGCCGTGCTGCGGCACGGCGTCACCGTGACCGGCGCCGTCCTCATCGCCGCGATCGTCCTCGCGCTCGGCTTCGACCACGACCAGCCGTCGAAGATGCAGGCCACGACCGACATCAGCTGGATCCCCGCACTCGACGTGCGCATCCACCTCGGCATCGACGGCATCTCCCTCCCCCTCCTGGTCCTGACCGCGCTGCTGACCTTCCTCTGCGCGCTCCACTCCTACTTCAAGACGCCTTCCGGGCCCACCCCGAAGGCGTTCGTCGCGCTGCTGCTCGTCCTGGAGTCCGGCACGCTCGCCAGCTTCGCCGTCCTCGACCTGCTGCTGTTCTTCCTCGCCTTCGAGACGGTCCTCGTCCCGATGTATTTCCTCATCGCCCGCTGGGGCGGCGAGGGCCGGACCGGGGCCGCCTGGAAGTTCATCCTGTACACGCTCCTCGGCTCCGTGGTCATGCTGCTCGGCCTGCTCCTGACCGGAATCACGGCGGGCACGTTCGACATGATGGCACTGGCCACTGACAACGGCCGGTCGCTGACCACATCCGTGCAGGTCATCGCCGTACTGGCGATCGGGATCGGGCTCGCGGTCAAGACCCCGATGTGGCCGCTGCACAGCTGGCTGCCCGACGCCCACACCGCCGCGCCGACCGTCGGCTCGGTCCTGCTGGCCGGTGTCCTGCTGAAGATGGGTACGTACGGGTTCGTCCGCATCGTCCTCCCGATCGCCCCGGACGGCTTCCGCGTCTTCGCGCCCTGTCTCGCCGCCTTCGCCGTCGTCGGCATCGTCTACGGCTCCCTGGCCTGCCTGGCCCTCGCCCGGCGCGGCGCCAAGGGCGACCTGAAGCGGCTCATCGCCTACTCCTCCGTCGGCCACATGGGCTTCGTCCTGCTCGGCATCGCCACCATGACCCCGACCGGCGTCAACGGCGCCCTGTTCGCCAACATCGCCCACGGCCTCATCACCGGCCTGCTCTTCTTCCTGGTCGGCGCCCTGAAGGACCGCACGGGCTCCACCGACCTCGACACCCTCGCGGCCGAGACCGGCGCCGCGCTCTACGGCAGGGCACCCCGCCTCGGCGGGCTGCTCGCCTTCGCCGCCGCCGCCTCCCTCGGCCTGCCGGGGCTGGCCGGGTTCTGGGGTGAGATGCTCGCCCTGTTCGGGGCCTTCGACCCGGCGAGCGGGCTCAGCCGCCCCGCCTTCCTCACCTTCATGTCCGTCGCCGCGTCCGGCACGCTGCTGACCGCCGCGTACCTGCTGATCGTGGTCCGCCGCGTCTGCATGGGCGCCACCGCGCCGGACACGCCCGCGCTCCCCGACGTACACCGCTACGAGTTCGCGGCCTGGACCCCGCTCGTCGCCCTCACCGTCGTCGCCGGACTCTGGCCGAAGGCCCTCCTCGGCCTGACCGACCCGGCCGTGCAGCAGCTCCTCGCAGGAGGCCCCCGATGAGCGCCCTGGCCCAGCCCGCCACGCACCACCTGGCCCAGAACCTCGTCCAGTCCGTCGACTGGCTCGCCGTCGCGCCGCCCACCGCCGCGGCGGTGACCGGACTCGCCGTCCTGGTCGCCGACCTCTTCGTCCCCGGGCGGCGCAAAACCCTGCTCGGCTGGGCGTCCGTCGCCGGTCTCGCCGCCTCGCTGCTCCTGCTGCTGCCCCTGCTGGACGGCGACCGCGCCACCTTCTGCCTGACCGGCGCCACGCGCGCGTGCAGCTACGTCGCCGACCCGTTCACCCTCGTCGTCCAGCTCCTGGTGCTCGGCGGCGCCCTGGTGGCCGCCCTGCTGTCGGTCACCGCCCTGAGGGACGCCGACCGGGGCCTGCCCGAGGGCGAGTACTGGTTCCTGCTGCTGTCCTCCGCGGCCGGCGCCGCGCTGCTGCCCGCCTCCCGCGACCTGGCGACCCTCGTCGTCGCCCTGGAGGTCGCCTCCCTGCCCGCCTTCGCCCTGGTGGGCCTGCTCCACGGCGACCGGCGCTCCTCCGAGGCCGCCCTGAAGTTCTTCCTCTCCTCGGTCACCGCGACCGCCGTCAGCCTCCTGGGCGTCAGTTTCCTCTACGCCGCCACCGGCACCCTCCACCTCACCGAGATCGCCGGCCGCGTCCAGGACGTCGACGGGCGGCTCACCACCCTCGCCCACACCGGCGTCGTCCTCACCCTCGTCGGCTTCGCCTTCAAGACGGCCGCCGTGCCCTTCCACTTCTGGGTGCCCGACACCTACGTCGGCGCGCCCCTGCCGATCGCCGCCTACCTGTCCGTCGTCGGCAAGGCGGTCGGCTTCTCCGGCCTCGTCCTGGTCACCGTCGTCGCCCTCCCGTCGTACGCCGACGTCTGGGGCCCGGCGCTGGCCGCGCTCGCCGCCCCCACCATGACCGTCGGCAACGCCGGCGCCCTGCGGCAGAGCGGCACGCGCGCGTACAGCGCGGTACGCCTGCTCGCCTGGTCGTCCGTGGGCCAGGCCGGCTACCTCCTGGTGCCGATCGCCGCCGCCGCGTACTCCGACGATCCGGAGCGGTCGATCGGCTCCACCCTCGCCTACGCCCTCATGTACGGCGCCGTGAACCTGGGCGTCTTCACGGTCGCCGCCCTGGTCGGCCGCGGGGCGCCGCGCAACCGCCTGACCGACTACCGCGGCCTGTACGCCTCCAACCCCCTCACCGCCCTCCTCCTGGCCTTCTTCCTGCTCTGCCTCGCCGGGCTGCCGCCGGGCGTCATCGGCCTGTTCGCCAAGGTCACCGTCTTCTCCGCGGCCGTCGACGCCGGCCTCGGCTGGCTCGCCGTGATCATGGCCGTGAACGTCGTCATCGCGCTGTACTACTACCTCCGGTGGACGGCCCTGCTGTTCCGCGCCCCGGCGGGCGGGCCCCGCGGGCACCTCTTGCCGGCCCCGCTCACCGCCGCGCTCGCGGTGACCGCGGTCCTGGCCGTCGCCCTCTCCGGCGCCCCCCAGCTGGTCCTCCGCTTCGCCGGCACCGGGCTCTTCTGAGCCTCGCGCCCGCCCCGTACGCCGTGCCCGCCTCCGCGCGCGCCGGGGAACTGGCGGCCGTCGCCTCGCGTTGACCAGTACGGGAGGGTCCGCCGGACGTGTCACCGCACACCGGTGGCATCGACGGACCGGGAAGCGACACAGCGAGCGAGACCAGCAAGCAAAGGGTTCGGACAGAGGGTTCCCCTGCTGCACC
This sequence comes from Streptomyces sp. SYSU D01066-1, assembly GCF_054956795.1. Lineage (NCBI taxonomy): Bacteria > Bacillati > Actinomycetota > Actinomycetes > Kitasatosporales > Streptomycetaceae > Streptomyces > Streptomyces sp. SYSU D01066-1. The sequence continues at coordinate 168,601 of NZ_JBUDHV010000001.1, forward strand.
ATTTGGAGGGCGTACCGTGCACCGCCGGCACAACGGGCTCAGGACCGCAGTACTCCTCGGGGGACTGACCGCGCTCATCGTCGTCATCGGCAGCTTCTTCGGCCGGGCCGGGCTCGTCGTCGCCGTCCTGGTAGCCCTGGGCACCAACGCGTACGCGTACTGGAACAGCGACAAGCTGGCTCTACGCGCGATGCGCGCCCGCCCGGTCAGCGAGTTCGAGGCCCCCGGGCTGTACCGCATGGTCCGTGAGCTCTCCACCCAGGCCCGCCAGCCCATGCCCCGCCTGTACATCTCCCCGACGGAAGCCCCCAACGCCTTCGCGACCGGCCGCAACCCGCGCAACGCCGCGGTCTGCTGCACCGACGGCATCCTGCGCATGCTCGACGAGCGGGAGCTGCGCGGGGTCATCGGCCACGAGCTGAGCCACGTCCACAACCGGGACATCCTCATCTCCTCGGTCGCCGGCGCCCTCGCCTCGGTGATCGTGTTCCTGGTCAACTTCGCCTGGCTGATCCCCATCGGCCGTTCCGACGACGACGACGGCCCCGGCCTGTTCGGCATGCTCCTGATCATGCTGCTCGGCCCGCTGGCCGCCGGTCTGATCCAGCTGGCCGTCAGCCGGTCCCGCGAGTACGAGGCCGACGCCTTCGGCTCCCGGCTCACCGGCGACCCGCTCGCCCTCGCCAGTGCCCTGCGCAAGCTCGACGCGGGCACCAAGCGGCTTCCGCTCCCCGCGGAGCCCCGTATCGAGACGGCCAGCCACATGATGATCGCCAACCCCTTCCGCCCGGGGCAGGGCCTCTCGAAGATGTTCTCCACCCACCCGCCCATGGCGGAACGCATCGCCCGACTCGAGAAGATGGCAGGTGGCAGGCAGTGAAGACCGTCCTCAACCTCATATGGCTCGTCCTGAGCGGCTTCTGGCTGTTCCTCGGCTACCTGCTCGCGGGCGTGCTGCTCTGCGTCACGGTCATCGGCATACCGTTCGGGATCGCGGCGTTCCGCATCGGGATCTACGCGCTGTGGCCCTTCGGGTACACGGCGGTCGAGCGCCGGGACGCGGGCGCGGCCTCCTGCCTCGGCAACGTGCTCTGGCTGCTCCTCGCGGGCTGGTGGCTGGCGCTCGGTCACGTCGTCACCGGCGTCGTGCTGTGCGTGACGGTCATCGGCATCCCGCTCGGCGTGGCCAACTTCAAGCTGATCCCGGTCTCCCTGCTCCCGCTGGGCCGCGACATCGTCCGGACCGACCAGCCGTTCACGGCCCGCTGATCACGCCGACGCCGCGCCACCCCTTCGGTGCGGCCTTCGCACCCGCGAAGCCGCGCACGCCCCGGGCCGTGTTCCGCCGGCCCCCGCAACCACCACCATGACCGTTGCGTCCTCAAGCCACGGGAGAGCGCGAACGGACAAGAGCGGAAACGGCCGTACCGCCGCGCACCGCACGGCAGAGGCAATGCTGATCACAGTGCGCTCGTAGCGGGGGCACAGCGAGAGAGGGCAGGTTCAGGGCATGACCGTCATCAGTTGGATCATCCTGGGACTGCTGGCCGGAGCCATCGCCAAGGTCCTGTTGCCGGGCCGGGACCCCGGCGGCCTCATCGGCACGACCCTCATCGGCATCGCCGGCGCCTTCGTCGGCGGCTGGATATCGGCCCGCTGGCTGGACCACCCGGTCACGAAGGACTTCTACGACGGGGCCACCTGGGCGGCGGCGATCGGCGGATCGTTCGTCCTCCTGGTCGCCTACCGCATCCTGTTCGGCAACTCCCGCGACTGAGACGCCCGGCGCGGCCGGGGCCCCGGCCGCTCCTCACCCGTGCGGAAGCGGGCGGAACCGGCTACTCGTACCGTGGGCCGGCCGTACCGGGCGCGGCCACGAGAACCCGGCAGAAAAAAACCGACCGACGATGTCGAGAACGCGTGACCGGCTCCGTCCCCGTATCGAACGCGGCCACAAGGAGCCGCGTCGGCACCGAGGAGAGGCACGATGGCCAAGTACCTGCTGCTGAAGCACTACCGCGGAGCCCCGGCGGCGGTGAACGACGTCCCCATGGACCAGTGGACGCCGGAGGAGATCGCGGCGCACATGCGCTACATGCAGGACTTCGCGGACCGGCTGGAGAGGACCGGTGAGTTCGTCGACGGGCAGGCGCTCGCCCCCGAGGGGACGTGGGTGCGCTACGACGGTGAGGGGCGCCCGCCGGTCACCGACGGCCCGTTCGCCGAGACCAAGGACCTCGTCGCCGGCTGGATGGTGATCGACGTCGACAGCCACGAGCGCGCCGTCGAGCTGGCCGGGGAGCTGTCGGCCGCCCCCGGCGCGGGCGGCAAGCCGATCCACGAGTGGCTGGAACTGCGCCCGTTCCTGACCGCGCCGCCCACCATCACGGAGTGACCGTACCGATGGACGAGGCCCTGCTCCGGCGCCTCACGCCGGACGTCCTCGCCGTCCTCGTCCGCCGCGGAGCCGACTTCGCGGCGGCCGAGGACGCCGTACAGGACGCGCTCGTCGAAGCGGTCCGCGGCTGGCCGGACGGCCCTCCCCGGGACCCCAAGGGCTGGCTGGTCACCGTGGCCTGGCGCAAGTTCCTCGACCGGACCCGCTCGGACACCGCCCGGCGCCGGCGCGAGGACGCCGCCCGGCAGGAACCGGCGCCCGGGCCCGCGCCCGCGGTGGACGACACGCTCCAGCTCTACTTCCTGTGCGCCCATCCCTCGCTGACCCCGTCGTCCGCGACCGCGCTCACCCTGCGCGCCGTCGGTGGCCTCACCACCCGCCAGATCGCCCGGGCCTACCTGGTGCCCGAGGCGACCATGGCGCAGCGCATCAGCCGGGCCAAGCGCACCGTGGCCGGCGTCCGGTTCGACCGGCCCGGCGACGTCGCCACCGTCCTGCGCGTCCTCTACCTGGTCTTCAACGAGGGCTACTCCGGTGACGTCGACCTCGCCGCCGAAGCCATCCGGCTCACCCGGCAGCTCGCCGCCCGCATCGACCACCCCGAAGTGTCCGGGCTGCTCGCCCTCATGCTGCTCCACCACGCCCGGCACGCCACCCGGACCACGTCCGACGGCGGCCTGGTACCGCTCGCCGAGCAGGACCGCGGCCGGTGGGACACCGCGTCGATCGCCGAGGGCATCGGCATCCTCCAGGCGGCCCTCGTCCGCGACCGGCTCGGCGAGTTCCAGGCCCAGGCCGCCATCGCGGCCCTCCACGCCGACGCGCCCACCGCCGAGGAAACCGACTGGACGCAGATCGTCGAGTGGTACGACGAGCTCACGCGCCTGACCGACAGCCCCGTCGTCCGGCTCAACCGCGCGGTCGCCGTCGGCGAGGCCGACGGAGCACGCGCCGGTCTGGCCGCACTCGCCGAGCTGGATCCCGCACTGCCCCGCCACACCGCGGCGGCGGCCTACCTCCACGAACGCGGCGGTGAGCCGACGACGGCGGCCCGGCTGTACGCCGAGGCGGCCCGCAAGGCGTCCAACCTCGCCGAACGCGACCACCTGACCCGCCAGGCCGCCCGGCTCAACACCCACCGGGGCCGCTGACAGCCCACCCTCGCGGCCTCCCGCACCGGCACGCGGCACGCCCGGACGAGCGGTGCCGGCGCACCGGCCCCGCGCGGCCCGCCGGCCCCCTCGCCCGGCCGTCCGGCAGCCCGGCCGTCTCCGCGCGGGCCGGGCCGCTTTCCCAGCGGTGGTCCGGCGGACTAGCGGTAGTTCACGAACTGCAGCGCGAAGTCGAAGTCCTTGCCCTTCAGCAGCGCGATCACGGCCTGCAGATCGTCGCGGCTCTTGGAGGAGACCCGCAGCTCGTCACCCTGCACCTGGGCCTTCACGCCCTTCGGCCCCTCGTCACGGATGATCTTCGCCACCTTCTTCGCGTTGTCCTGGGAGATGCCCTCCTCGATCGACGCGAAGATCTTGTACTCCTTGCCGGAGAGCTGCGGCTCCCCGGCGTCCAGGGCCTTCAGCGAGATGCCGCGCTTGATCAGCTTGGACTGGAAGACGTCGAGGATGGCCTTGACCCGTTCCTCGGAGTTCGCCTCCATGAGGATCTTCTCGCCGGACCACGAGATCGAGGCGCCCACGTTCTTGAAGTCGTAGCGCTGCGAGATCTCCTTGGCGGCCTGGTTGAGGGCGTTGTCGACCTCCTGCCGCTCGACCTTCGAGACGATGTCGAAACTGGAGTCGGCCATGTCCTGTGGCTCCTTGCGTCCGGTTGCGTGTCGGCCAAGCCTAGCCACCCGCCCCGCCCCGGGCGCAGATCAATCGGGTGGCGAAGCACCCCGTGGCATCGGGTATTGTTTACGTCGTTGCCACGGAGCACCGCCGAAAAGCGGTTCGAAGGGCAGCGAACCCCGGCGGTGTGCCCGAGCGGCCAAAGGGAGCAGACTGTAAATCTGCCGGCTCAGCCTTCCCAGGTTCGAATCCTGGCGCCGCCACACTGGGGAAGACCCCCTCCACCTGCAAAAACGCGGTGTGGAGGGGGTCTTTGTCATAGGGCTGCGGCACACTGGCCCCATGTCGTCCCGTCGCCGCCTGTGCCCCGAGTGCCGTCGTGAGATCGCCGTCGTCGCCGGCCGGTACGCGCGGCACGATCCGCCCGGCGCGCGGGAGAGCGGAGAGCTGACGTCCTGCCCCGGTTCCCGCCGGCACGCGCAGATCGGCGCCGTACAGCCCTCGCTGGACGGGTACGCCGTGCCCGACTTCCCCGGGCAGCTGCCCCTCTTCTGAGCGGCCGCCCGGGACGGGGCCGGGCGCTCAGTTGCCGGCCACCGACTTCACCGCCACCGACACCGGCGTCGAACCGCTGACCAGTTCGAGCGTCAGGCCGGCTGTCGCCGGGGTGTCCACCAGTTCGGCCAGCACCGAGGCGACGTCGTCGCGCGGGACCGGGCCGCGGCCGGTACGCGCCTCCAGCCGGACCAGGCCGGTACCGGCGTCGTCCGTGAGGGCGCCCGGGCGCAGGATCGTCCAGTCCAGCCCGGCCAGCGACCGCACGTACGCGTCGGCCTCGCCCTTGGCGCGCAGATAGACGTCGAAGACGTCGTCGCCCTGGTGTCCGGGGTCGGCGGCCATGGACGACACGACCACGAACCGCCGCACCCCCGCCCGGACCGCGGCGTCCGCGAACAGCACCGCCGCGGCCTTGTCCACCGTCTCCTTGCGGGACGCCCCGCTGCCCGGGCCGGCGCCCGCCGCGAAGACCGCCGCGTCCGCGCCCCGCAGCCGCTCGGCGACCTCGTCCACGGAGGCCGACTCCAGGTCCAGGACGACCGGTTCGGCACCGGCCGCACGCAGATCGTCGGCCTGCTCGGCCTTGCGGATGATGCCCGCCACCTCGTCCCCGCGCGCGGCGAGCAACCGCTCCAGCCGCAACGCGATCTGACCATGACCACCAGCGATGACAATGCGCATGTCTTTGACCGTACGCCTCGCCGTCCGTCTGCGCCGCACGGCTCCCCGGCCGCCCCCGGCCGCCGCCCCGACGGGGCGCGCGGCACCACCCGCCCGCGTCCGCCTCGGTCAGGGCCCCGCCCGCCCCTGCCCCCGCCCCGACGGGGTCAGGGTGCCTGCCCCTGCCCCTGCCGGGGCAGCCCCGGCTCCGCCGCCGCCCCGGAGCCGCCGTACTCCCGTACCGCGCTGGTACGCGCCACCACACGCCCCCCGTGCACCACGATCCGGCTGTACGCCAACGAGAGCGCCCCCGCGAGCCGGTCCCCGCGCACGGCGAGGAGCTCGGCCGGGAAGCCCGCCTCCACCCGCACCTCGGGCAGGCCCAGCGCCGCCCGCGCCGACCCGCTCACCGCCTCGTACGCCTCCTCGGGGCGCAGCCCGTGCCGGGAGGCCAGCAGGTACGCCGCCTCCAACGGGTCCCCGCGCCCGACCGGGTTGGCCGCGTCGCGCAGTGCGCCGCTGCCGGCCGCCACCCGCACGCCGGCCCGCCGCAGCAGCCGTACCGGAGCCGCCGCGCGGCATCCGGCGTCGCCGCAGCCGCCCTGCGGCAGGCACACCACCGTCACCCCGGCCGCCGCCAGTCGGTCCGCCGTCCGGTGGGCGACCTCGGCCGGCAGTCCGTCAAGACCGCCGCAGGGTCCCAGGGTCACGCCCGGCCGCAGTCCGCCCGCCATCGCCGCCAGCCGGGCCAGCCGGGCCGGGTCGGCGGCGTCCGTGTGCAGGTCGACGGGGCGGCCGTGCTCGGCGGCGACGTCCAGGACCGCCTCCACGTACCCCGTCGGATCGGGGTCCAGGTCCGGGCAGCCGCCCACCACCCCCGCGCCCATCGTCAGCGCGTCGCGCAGCATCGCCAGCCCGTCGGCCCCGGCCGCCCCGGTCAGCACCCCCGGCATCGCCACCGTCGTCAGCTCCACCAGGCCGCGCAGCGCCCGCCGGGCCCGCAGTACGGCGGTCAGGGCGCCGAGCCCCGGAACGCCGCCCACGCGCACGTGCGCCCGCGACGACGTGGCGCCGTGCCCCAGTTGCAGCAGCGCCGCCTGGGTGGCCCGGCGCTGGACGTCCCGCGGCTCGTGGGAGACCGGGCCGCCGGGGTCGGCTGTCAGGGCGGTGTCGGCGTGCGCGTGGGGCTCGGCGGGGGCGGGCAGGAGCAGGTAGCCGGTGAGGTCCACGCGGGCGCCGGGCGGGCGGGGCGGCGACAGGCTGCCCGCCGTGCCGACGGCCTCGATGCGGCCGCCGCGCAGCCGTACGTCCACGGTCCGGCCGTCGGTGAGCCGGGCGCCCGACAGCAGCAGCGCGCCGTGGTCGGCCGCGCCCGGCCGGGAGGAGGGGCGGGAGGGCCGCCGCGGCTGGCTGTCGGGCATCGCGCTCCTCTGGGCTCGGGACTGCGCAGTGGGGGACGCGTGATCACGCAGAGTGAGTCGAGCCTAGGACGGCGACCGCCGCGCGCCGCGGAGGGGCGCAATAGTCGTACCGATGCGGTCCGCCTCCGGGGACGTCTCCCGCACCTGTCCGGAGGGGCGGGAGACGGGTCGGGGCAGGAGCCGCGAAACGGATTTGGGCGAACGGCTGCCGACCGTGTAATGTCTTCATCGCTCGCCCCAATAGCTCAGTCGGCAGAGCGTCTCCATGGTAAGGAGAAGGTCAACGGTTCGATTCCGTTTTGGGGCTCTGGTGTGAGAGGTTCCCGTCGCGAGGCGGGGCCCGATCGCATCGCAGCGGTGTAGCTCAGTCGGTAGAGCAAGCGGCTCATAATCGCTGTGTCACCGGTTCAAGTCCGGTCACCGCTACTCTAAGTAGCCGATTGCGGGGTCGGTCCTTCGATCGGCTACTCTTCTATGCGTTAGTCCAGTCCCATCCGTTCGTCAAGGAGCACTCACGTGGCTGCCACCGACGTCCGCCCGAAGATCACGCTGGCCTGCGTGGAGTGCAAGGAGCGGAACTACATCACCAAGAAGAACCGGCGTAACAACCCGGACCGACTGGAGATGAAGAAGCACTGCCCGCGTTGCAACGCGCACACCGCGCACCGCGAAACGCGATAATTTCAGGCTCGTACGCGAGGCCGTCCCCGAGGTCCGGGGACGGCCTCGCGTCGTTCGGGTCCAGGTGGCGGACGCCACAGCGGCAACCGCAGAGAGCAGCAGGAGGTACCGAGCCCATGGCGCTCGACCAGTCCTTCGTGGGGCGGACCTATCCGCCCACCGCGCCCTACGAGGTGGGCCGGGAGAAGATCCGTGAGTTCGCGGAGGCGGTGGGGGACCCGAACCCGGCGTACACCGACCCCGAGGCCGCCAAGGCGCTCGGCCACCCCGATGTGATCGCGCCGCCGACCTTCGTGTTCTCCCTCACCTTCCGGGCCGCCGGACAGGTCGTCCAGGACCCGCGGCTCGGGCTCGACTACAGCCGGGTGGTGCACGGCGACCAGAAGTTCGTCTACGTCCGTCCGGTGCGGGCCGGTGACCGGCTCACCGTCACCTCGACCATCGAGTCGGTCAAGTCCATGGCGGGCAACGACATCCTGGACATCCGCGGCGAGGTCCACGACGAGGCCGGCGAGCACGTCGTGACCGCCTGGACCAAGCTGGTCGCCCGCGCGGCCGAGGAGGCGTGAGCAACCGATGACGGCGAAGATCGCGTACGACGACGTCGAGGTCGGCACCGAGCTGCCGGCGCAGTCCTTCCCCGTGACCCGCGACACCCTGGTCCGGTACGCGGGCGCGTCCGGGGACTTCAACCCGATCCACTGGAACGAGCGGTTCGCCAAGGAGGTCGGCCTGCCCGACGTCATCGCGCACGGCATGTTCACCATGGCCGAGGCGATCCGGGTGGTCACCGACTGGACCGGCGACCCGGGCGCGGTCGTCGAGTACGGCGTCCGCTTCACCAGGCCGGTCGTCGTGCCCGACGACGGCCGGGGCGCCACGGTCGAGGTCAGCGCCAAGGTCGCCGCCAAGCTCGACGACCACACCGTCCGCGTGGACCTCACGGCGACCAGCGCCGGCCAGAAGGTGCTGGGGATGTCCCGGGCCGTCGTGCGGCTGGGCTGAGCGGACGGGCGTCCGTATGCCTTGTCTGAGTTAGTGATTGAGTACTAACCTGGCTTCATGGTCAGGATGAGTGCGGAGGAGCGGCGCGAGAGCATCGTCCGCGCGGCGATGTCCGAGTTCGCCCGCGGCGGCTACCACGGCACGTCGACCGAGGCGATCGCCAAGCGGGTCGGTGTCTCGCAGCCGTACCTCTTCCGGCTCTTCCCCGGCAAGCAGGCGATCTTCCTCGCCGCCGCCGAGCGGTGCATCGAGGAGACCCTGCGGACCTTCGAGGGGGCGGCCGAGGGGCTGTCGGGCGAGGAGGCCCTGCGGGCCATGGGGCACGCCTACTCCGAGGTCATCATGGAGCGTCCCGAGCGGCTGATGATGCAGATGCAGATGTACCTCACCGTGGGCGCCGCCGAGGAGGCGGGCGACGTCGCGTTCGGCGAGGTCGTGCGGGCCGGCTGGATGCGGCTGTGGGACACGGTCCACGCGCTGATCGGCGGCGACGTCGCCGAGACGGGCGAGTTCATGGCGAAGGGGATGCTCATCAACTCCCTGGTGGCCATGGGATTCCCGCCCGGGCACCGGGTCTGGGAGGGTGTGTACGGGGCGAGCGGTGCCGAGGGGCGGGGAAGGCCGTGAGCGCGGGGAAGGGGGTCGCGCTCTTTCTTTTGGCCAAAAAAGTTAGTCATCAATAACTAACCAAGATTCAGTGGCAACCTCTGGGGGAGTCATGTCACAGCGGACCTCACGCCGCGGGGGAGCGGCCTGGGCGCTCGTCATCACCAGCGCGGCCGGATTCATGGCCGCCCTGGACAACCTCGTCGTCACCACCGCCCTGCCCGCCATCCGGGAGGACCTCGGCGGAGCGCTCCACGACCTCGAATGGACGGTGAGCGCCTACACGCTCACCTTCGCCTGCCTGCTGATGACCGGCGCGGCCCTCGGTGACCGCTTCGGCCGCCGCAGGCTCTTCCTCGTCGGCACGGCCGTCTTCACCACGGCCTCCGCCGGCGCCGCCCTGGCGCCCGGCATCGGCGGCCTCATCGCGGCCCGCGCGGTCCAGGGCGTCGGTGCGGCGATCATGATGCCGCTGACGCTCACCCTGCTGACGGCCGCCGTACCCGCCGCCAGGCGCGGCATGGCGTACGGCGTCTGGGGCGCCGTCAACGGGCTCGCGGTGGCCTCCGGGCCGCTGGTCGGCGGCGCCCTGACCGAGCACATCTCCTGGCAGTGGATCTTCTGGCTGAACGTGCCCCTGGGCCTCGCCCTGCTGCCTCTTGCCCGCCTGCGGCTCGCCGAGTCCCACGGCACCGGCGCCCGGCTCGACGTACCCGGCACCCTGCTCGCGAGCGGCGGTCTGTTCGGGATCGTCCACGGCCTGGTCCGCGGGCCCGTCGACGGCTGGACCGACACCGTGGTCCTCCTGTCCCTGTTCGCCGGGGCCGCGCTGCTCACCGGCTTCGTCCGGCACGGCGTCCGGGCCGAGGACCCGGTGCTGCCGATGCGGCTGTTCCGCTCCCGGGCCTTCGCGGGGATCAACGCGGCGAGCCTGCTGATGTTCCTCGGCGTGTTCGGCTCGGTCTTCCTGCTCAGCCAGTACCTCCAGGGCGTCCTCGGCTACTCGCCCACCGAGGCGGGGCTGCGCATGCTGCCCTGGACCGGCATGCCGATGCTCGTCGCGCCCGTCGCCGGCCTCCTGGCCGACCGCCTCGGCGGCCGGCCGGTCGTCGCCGCGGGCCTCTTCCTCCAGGCCGCGGGACTCGGCCATCTGGCCCTCGTGATCACCACGGACGCCTCCTACGCCGTCCAGTTGCCCGGCCTGGTCCTCAGCGGCATCGGCATGGCCCTGTTCTTCGCCCCCGCCTCGCACCTGGTGATGTCCAGCGTCCGCAGCCACGAACAGGGCGTCGCCTCCGGCGCGAACAACGCCCTGCGCGAGGTGGGCGGGGCGCTCGGCGTCGCGGTGATGGGCTCGGTCTTCTCCGCCCAGGGCGGCTACGAGACCGCGCCGGCCTTCGTCGACGGCCTGCGGCCCGCGCTCGTCACCGCGACCGCGGTGGTCGCGGTCGCCGGAGCGGCGGCGCTGCTGATCCCGGCACGCCACCGGTCCGGCCCGGCCGCCGCGGCCGACGGCGGGGTCGACGACGGGGCCGACGGCAGGACCGGGGCGGTGCCCGCACCGGCCGCCGAAGCCGCCTCCCACTGACACCCGGACCGCAGCGACGAAAGGAGCCCGTCATGCCCACCCTTCCCTGGATCACGCCGAACCCCCCGCCGCACGCCACCGCCGACGTCCACGTCTTCGCCTCCCGCTTCGAGACCCGCACCCTGGGAGGAGCGCTCCGCTTCCTCCTGCGGACCCCCGGAGTGTGGCGGCAGGTGAGCCGGGCGCCCGGCGCGTACGGCGCCACCCTGAGGGCCCGGCCCCTGCGGCGGACCTTCTGGACCCTGTCCGCCTGGGAGTCGCCCCGGGCCCTCGAGGCGTTCGCCCGCTCGGGCGCCCACGGACCGGCGGCCGGCGGCCTGACCGCGCAGATGAGGGACGCGAAGTTCGTCGCCTGGACGACGAGCGCCGACAGCCTCCCGGTGGACTGGGACGAGGCGCTCCGGCGCCTTGGACGAACCCACGCGCGCGTGCGGCGCGGAACGGGCGTGAACGGCCCCCACGCGCGCGTGCGGGCGCGGAGGTGAGCGTCGTACGGCGACGCGCGTGTGCGGGCGCGTAGGTGACCCAGACCGTGTACCGGCCAGAGGTGAGGGCCTTCACGCGCGCGTGCGGCGCGGAACGGGCGTGAACAGCTTCCACGCGCGCGTGCGGGCGCGGAACGGCCGGCCCGTTCCGCGCCCGCCGCGCTGTCGGCGCCGTCTCGTAGTCTTGGGCGCGTGCAGGAACTCCACGACGCCCCCCTCGCCCCGCTGACCACCTTCCGGCTGGGCGGTCCCGCGACCCGGCTGGTCACCGCCACGACCGACGCCGAGGTGATCGCCGCCGTCCGCGAGGCCGACGACACCGGCACGCCCCTGCTGGTGATCGGCGGCGGCTCCAACCTGGTCATCGGCGACAAGGGCTTCGACGGCACCGCCCTCGCCGTCGCCACCAAGGGCTTCGCCCTCGACGGCACCCGGCTGGAGCTGGCCGCCGGCGAGGTCTGGACCGACGCCGTTACCCGTACGGTCGAGGCGGGACTCGCGGGCGTCGAATGCCTGGCGGGCATCCCCGGCTCGGCCGGCGCGACCCCCATCCAGAACGTGGGGGCGTACGGCCAGGAGGTCGCCTCGACCATCACCGAGGTCGTCGCCTACGACCGCGCCTCCCGCGAGACGGTCACCCTGACCGCCGATCAGTGCGCGTTCTCCTACCGCCACAGCCGCTTCAAGGCCGAACCCGACCGGTACGTCGTCCTGCGCGTCCGCTTCGCCCTGGAGGACGCCGGCGGGCTCTCCGGGCCGGTCAAGTACGCCGAGACCGCCCGCGCCCTCGGCGTCGAGCCCGGTGACCGCGTCCCCCTGGAGGCCGCCCGCGAGACCGTGCTGAAGCTGCGCGCGGGCAAGGGCATGGTCCTCGACCCCGAGGACCACGACACCTGGTCGGCCGGGTCGTTCTTCACCAATCCGATCCTCACCGACGAGGAGTACGCCGCCTTCCACGCGCGCGTGCGGGCACGGCTCGGCGACGGCGTGCAGCCGCCCGCCTATCCGGCGGGGGAGGGCCGCACCAAGACCTCCGCCGCCTGGCTGATCGACAAGGCGGGCTTCCCCAAGGGCTACGGCACCGGACCCGCCCGGATCTCCACCAAGCACACCCTCGCCCTCACCAACCGGGGCACCGCCACCACCGAGGACCTGCTCGCCCTGGCCCGCGAGGTCGTCGCCGGCGTCCGCGACGCCTTCGGGGTGACCCTGGTCAACGAGCCGGTGACCGTCGGCGTCAGCCTCTGACCCGTACCGGACCGGTCTCAGTAGGCGACCCCGACCGCCCGCCGTACCGTCGCCGGGTCCGCGACGGACGCCAGCATCGCGTGGGCCACGTCCGCGCGGGCCAGGGAGCGGCCCCTGGCCGGGGTGCCGCCGACGACCCTGCGGTACCGGCCGGTGCCCGGCTTGTCCAGGAGCCGCGGCGGGCGTACGACCGTCCAGTCGGCGGCACTGGCGGCCAGATCCGACTCCATCCGGCGCAGGTCGCCGTAGACGTCCCCAGGACCTTCCAGAGCAGGGCGCGCAGCGCGCGGTCCACGAGGCCGTCGCCGTCCGCCGCCGGGCCGACCGGCGAGGCGCTCACCACCACCAGGCGCCGTACCTCCTCCGCGGCCATGGCCGCCGGCACCGTACGGGTCAGCCGGCTCGTGACGCCGGCCTCCTTCCGGGTGCGGGCGCCGAGTCCGGAGAGCACCGCGTCCCGTCCGGCGACCGCGGGCCGCGGCCGCCCGGCGTCGGACGGATCCGCCCGGCACGCCTCCGGCCGCTCACCGGCCACCGGCGGCCGGAGCGGGTCCCGTACCGCCGCCGTGACCCGGTGCCCGGCGCCTGCCGGACGACCTCCCGGCCCGCACCGCCGGTGGCCTTGACGGCGGTCAGCCGCGTGTCCCGCCTCCGCCGCCCGGCACCCGGCTGCCGTCCGTCAGTCCCCGCCGGGAGGCGCCGCCCCGATCCAGGCGTCCACGCCCGACAGCAGCTTCGTCTTCACGTCCTCGGGGGCGGCCGAGCCGCGCACCGACTGCCGGGCCAGCTCGGCCAGTTCGGCGTCGGTGAAGCCGTGGTGGCGGCGCGCGATCTCGTACTGCGCGGCCAGCCGGGAGCCGAACAGCAGCGGGTCGTCCGCGCCCAGCGCCAGCGGCACCCCCGCGTCGAACAGCGTGCGCAGCGGGACGTCCTGCGGTTTCTCGTAGACGCCCAGGGCCACGTTGGACGCCGGGCAGACCTCGCAGGTGATCTGCCGGTCGGCCAGCCGCTTCAGCAGCCGGGGGTCCTCCGCGGCCCGGACGCCGTGCCCGATCCGGTCGGCCGCCAGGTCGTCCAGGCAGTCCCGCACCGAGGCCGGGCCGGTCAGCTCGCCGCCGTGCGGCGCGGAGAGCAGCCCGCCGTCCCGGGCGATGGCGAAGGCCCGGTCGAAGTCGCGGGCCATGCCGCGCCGCTCGTCGTTGGAGAGCCCGAAGCCGACCACGCCCCGGTCGGCGTAGCGCACGGCGAGGCGGGCCAGCGTACGGGCGTCCAGGGGGTGCTTCATGCGGTTGGCTGCCACCAGCACCCGCATCCCGAGCCCGGTCTCCCGCACGGTGGTGTCCACCGCGTCCAGGATGATCTCCAGCGCCGGGATCAGCCCGCCCAGGCGCGGCGCGTACGAGGTCGGGTCGACCTGGATCTCCAGCCAGCCCGAGCCGTCCTTGAGGTCCTCCTCGGCGGCCTCCCGCACCAGCCGCTGGATGTCCTCGGGCTCTCTGAGGCACGAGCGGGCCGCGTCGTAGAGCCGCTGGAAGCGGAACCAGCCGCGTTCGTCCGTCGCCCGCAGCCTCGGCGAGTGGCCGCCGGACAGCGCGTCGGTCAGGGCGTCGGGCAGCCGGACACCGTGCTTGTCGGCGAGTTCCAGCAGGGTGGCGGGCCGCATCGAACCGGTGAAGTGCAGGTGCAGATGGGCCTTCGGCAGCTCAGAGACATCACGTACGCGCTCCATCCGAGGATCTTGCCGTACGACGTGCGGGTCCCGGTAGCCGGTTGCCCGGACGTGGTCTTGCTCGCACAAAGGAACGGGGACCACCCGGAACGTTCCCAGGTGGTCCCCGACACGACAGCAGGCGTCAGTCCCTGGCCTCCGCCAGCAGCTTCTGGACGCGGCTGACGCCCTCGACGAGGTCCTCGTCGCCGAGCGCGTAGGACAGCCGCAGGTAGCCGGGGGTGCCGAAGGCCTCGCCGGGGACGACCGCGACCTCGGCCTCCTCCAGGATGAGCGCGGCCAGCTCGACCGTGTCCTTCGGGCGGCGGCCGCGGATCTCCTTGCCGATCAGCGCCTTGACCGACGGGTAGGCGTAGAACGCGCCCTCGGGCTCGGGGCAGAGCACACCGTCGATCTCGTTGAGCATCCGCACGATGGTGCGGCGGCGCCGGTCGAACGCCTCGCGCATCGTGGCGACGGCGTCCAGGCTGCCGGAGACGGCGGCCAGGGCGGCGGCCTGGGAGACGTTGGCGACGTTGGAGGTGGCGTGCGACTGGAGGTTGGCGGCGGCCTTCACCACGTCCTTGGGGCCGATGACCCAGCCGACCCGCCAGCCGGTCATCGCGTACGTCTTGGCGACACCGTTGACCACGATGCACTTGTCGCGCAGCTCGGGGACGACCGCCGGAAGGGAGACGGCCGTGGCGCCGCCGTAGACCAGGTGCTCGTAGATCTCGTCGGTCAGCACCCACAGGCCGTGCTCGACGGCCCAGCGGCCGATGGCCTCGGTCTCGGACTCGGAGTAGACCGCGCCGGTCGGGTTCGACGGCGAGACGAAGAGGACGACCTTGGTCTTCTCCGTGCGGGCCGCCTCCAGCTGCTCGACGCTGACCCGGTAGCCGGTCGTCTCGTCCGCGACGACCTCGACCGGGACACCGCCGGCCAGCCGGATCGACTCCGGGTACGTCGTCCAGTACGGCGCGGGGACGATGACCTCGTCGCCCGGGTCGAGGACGGCGGCGAACGCCTCGTAGATGGCCTGCTTGCCGCCGTTGGTGACGAGGATCTGGGAGGCGTCGACCTCGTAGCCGGAGTCGCGCAGCGTCTTGGCGGCGATCGCGGCCTTCAGCTCGGGCAGGCCGCCGGCCGGGGTGTAGCGGTGGTACTTGGGGTTCTTGCAGGCCTCGACCGCCGCCTCGACGATGTAGTCGGGCGTCGGGAAGTCCGGCTCACCGGCGCCGAAGCCGATCACCGGCCGCCCGGCGGCCTTGAGGGCCTTCGCCTTGGCGTCGACGGCGAGGGTGGCGGACTCGGAGATCGCGCCGACTCGGGCGGAGACCCGGCGCTCGGTGGGAGGGGTTGCAGCGCTCATGCACCCCATCGTTCCAGACCGGAAACCTGCCCGGCACACGGGTTTCACGGACTGAACAAGTCCGGACACAGCTGTGAACAACAGTCCGGAACCACTCTCCGGCCAGGGCGATCTTCGGTCATCCGGGGCGCGTCCGGTCCCTTACCGGTGCTTTCTGTTCGACGCCCGGCGCCGAACCACGTACACTCACACCTCGTCGGCCTCCAGCAGCCCGCGCTCACCCGGTGCCCACCAGGCATCCGAGTGGATGCGGTACGTTGGGGGACACGCAAAGGGTCGTAGCTCAATTGGTAGAGCACTGGTCTCCAAAACCAGCGGTTGGGGGTTCAAGTCCCTCCGGCCCTGCTACACACACCTTCGCCAGGATGTGTGCGCATGTACGTACAGCAATGCACCGCCGTGCGGCTCAGACCGGGCGCGGCACGGCCACGACCCGGAATCAGGTGAGGACGAGTGACGGACGCCGTGGGCTCCATCGACATGCCTGATGCCCAGGACGAGGCGCCGGACTCCAAGAAGAAGCAGCGCAAGGGCGGCAAGCGTGCCAAGAAAGGCCCCCTGAAGCGTCTCGCGCTCTTCTACCGCCAGATCATCGCGGAACTCCGCAAGGTGGTCTGGCCGAGCCGCAATCAGCTGACGACGTACACCACTGTGGTGATCATCTTCGTCGTCATCATGATCGGCCTGGTCACCGTGATTGACTATGGGCTCAGCCACGCCGCCAAGTACGTCTTCGGCTGACCCGCGAGCGAAGAGCGCCGAGGTACCCGGCGCTCCTTTCGCGTGTTCCACCCCTATGTATCCAGGAAGAAGCAGCCACCGTGTCTGACCCGAACGTGAACGACGCCCTCGAGCCGGTCGAGTCCGTCGAGGACGAGCTCGACGCCGTCGAGGGCGCGGACAACGAGGACACCGCGGCCTCCCCGGAGGCCCAGGCTGCCGACGCCGCCGCGGACGAGACCGCCGACGAGGTCGAGGCCCCCGAGTCCGACGAGGACGGGACCGCCGACGAGGTCGAGGCCGCCGAGTCCGACGAGGACGCCGCCGACGAGGCGGAGGCCGAGGCCGAGCCGGACATCGACCCGGTCGAGAAGCTCCGCCAGGAACTGCGCGTCCTGCCCGGCGAGTGGTACGTCATCCACACCTACGCCGGCTACGAGAACCGCGTGAAGACCAACCTGGAGCAGCGCGCCGTCTCGCTCAACGTCGAGGACTACATCTTCCAGGCCGAGGTGCCGCAGGAAGAGGTCGTCCAGATCAAGAACGGCGACCGCAAGACGATCCGCCAGAACAAGCTGCCCGGTTACGTCCTGGTCCGCATGGACCTGACCAACGAGTCCTGGGGTGTCGTCCGCAACACCCCCGGCGTCACCGGCTTCGTCGGCAACGCCTACGACCCGTACCCGCTGACCCTGGACGAGATCGTCAAGATGCTCGCCCCGGAGGCCGAGGAGAAGGCCGCCCGCGAGGCCGCCGAGGCCGAGGGCAAGCCGGCCCCGCAGCGCAAGGTCGAGGTCCAGGTGCTGGACTTCGAGGTCGGCGACTCGGTCACCGTCACCGACGGCCCGTTCGCCACGCTGCAGGCCACGATCAACGAGATCAACGCCGACTCGAAGAAGGTCAAGGGCCTCGTCGAGATCTTCGGCCGCGAGACGCCGGTCGAGCTCTCCTTCGACCAGATCCAGAAGAACTGACCTTCTGGCTCACACACGTCCGAGCAGGTCAGACGGTCGCTCCGGCGAGCGTCTGACCTGCTCGGTTTTCAGCCGCACAGCTATACCCGCTATCGTTGTGCGGTATGCCTGCGTCCGAGTTGTCGCCCGGACGCGGGCAGGACCCGAACCGAAAGGACCCGGAGAGCCATGCCTCCCAAGAAGAAGAAGGTCACGGGGCTCATCAAGCTCCAGATCCAGGCCGGCGCCGCGAACCCGGCCCCGCCGGTCGGCCCCGCGCTGGGTCAGCACGGCGTGAACATCATGGAGTTCTGCAAGGCCTACAACGCCGCGACCGAGTCGCAGCGCGGCTGGGTCATCCCGGTGGAGATCACGGTCTACGAGGACCGCTCCTTCACCTTCATCACCAAGACCCCGCCGGCCGCGAAGATGATCCTCAAGGCCGCGGGTGTGGAGAAGGGCTCCGGCGAGCCGCACAAGACCAAGGTCGCGAAGATCACGCGTGACCAGGTCCGTGAGATCGCCACCACCAAGATGCCCGACCTCAACGCCAACGACCTGGACGCCGCCGAGAAGATCATCGCCGGCACCGCCCGTTCCATGGGCGTCACGGTCGAGGGCTGACCTCCACCCCCGTAAGCCGGCCGCGCGGCGACAGCCGCGAGGCCAGGACAGCGTGGTAGGGCCTGCTCGGCCCGGACCACAACTCCTCTCAAGCCACAGGAGCAGTAGTGAGCAAGCGCAGCAAGTCTCTCCGCGCTGCGGACGCCAAGATCGACCGGGAGAAGCTGTACGCCCCGCTCGAGGCCGTCCGTCTCGCCAAGGAGACCTCCACGACCAAGTTCGACGGCACCGTCGAGGTCGCCTTCCGCCTGGGTGTCGACCCGCGCAAGGCCGACCAGATGGTCCGTGGCACCGTGAACCTCCCGCACGGCACCGGCAAGACCGCCCGGGTCCTGGTCTTCGCGACCGGTGACCGTGCCGAGGCCGCGCGTGCCGCGGGCGCCGACATCGTCGGCGCCGACGAACTGATCGACGAGGTGTCGAAGGGCCGTCTGGACTTCGACGCCGTCGTCGCCACCCCGGACCTCATGGGCAAGGTCGGCCGCCTCGGCCGCGTCCTCGGCCCGCGCGGTCTGATGCCGAACCCGAAGACGGGCACCGTGACCCCGGACGTGGCCAAGGCCGTGACCGAGATCAAGGGCGGCAAGATCGAGTTCCGTGTCGACAAGCACGCGAACCTGCACTTCATCATCGGCAAGACGTCGTTCGACGACACCAAGCTGGTGGAGAACTACGGCGCGGCCCTGGAGGAGATCCTCCGTCTGAAGCCGTCCGCCGCCAAGGGCCGCTACATCAAGAAGGCCGCCATCAGCACCACGATGGGCCCCGGCATCCCGGTCGACTCCAACCGCACCCGCAACCTCCTCGTCGAGGAGGACCCGGCCGCGGTCTGAGCCGACGGCTCGCCCCACCGGTTCACGGGCCCGCACCCCTGTCAGGGGTGCGGGCCCGTCCCCGTTTCCGGACCGGCTGGACAGCCCGGCAGGGCGTCAGCCAGTGCCCGGGCCACGACCACCGGAAGCCGGTGTCAGCATCAATGTCAGTGCTCTGCGTCAGCTTTCTGATACGGACGGGTGGGGCGACGGCTGGGGGCGGGTGACGGCGGTGGCGGGGACGGACGCGCGGTGGCCGGCGGGGCGGACCGTGCTCACGGTGGCCGCGGTGATCGCGGTGCTGGTGGCGGGCGTGACCGCCTGCGGCCCGCCGGCCGACGGCGGCCGGCCGGCCGCCTCCGTGCCGGCCGCCGTGACCGCCGGGCTGCGCGCGGCCGAGCGGGCCACGGCGGCGGCCCGCTCGGCCCGGGTGGGGTCCACGACGCGGATCGGCTCCGCGGTCTCCCTGACGGCGGACGGCGTCCTCGGCTGGACCGAGGGGGTCACCGGCACCCTGACCCTCACCTGCACCGGCGGCGCACTGGCCGACAGCATGCGGCAGCTGGGCGGCGCCTCGATGGAGGCCCGCTATCTGCCCGACGCGTACTACGCGCGCATGGGCGACGCCTTCGCCGCGCGGACGGGCGGCCGGCACTGGGTGAGGTACGCCTACGACGACCTGGACGACCTGGCGGGCGGCTCCGGAGCGGAGCTGGGGGACCCGGATACGGGCCGCGACCCCCGACCGCTCCCTGGAGCTGCTGCTGGCCTCGCAGGACGTGCGGGAGGTCGGCGCGGAGCGGGTGCGCGGCCGGCTCACCACGCACTACGCGGGCACGGTCCGCGACACGGACGCCGGTGTCACCGGCCAGACCGTCGAGGTCTGGATCGACGACCGGGACCTGCTGGTCAAGAAGGTGGAGAGGGCGACCACGGCGGACGGCGAGCTGACGCAGACGGCCCACTACCGCGACTACGGCGTACGGGTCCGCGCCGAGAGACCCCCGGCGGACGACACCCGGGAGGTGGCGGAGCTGCTGGGCGGGGCGGTCCCGGAGGGGGAGGCGGAGCGTCCGCTGGGATAAGCTCACAGGGTTTTCAAACGATCAACAAAATCTTCCTAGTGTCTCACGGGGGAATCGATGGAGCTCGGTATACGCAAGCGGAGCGGGGCCACCCTCGCCGGGGTCGCGGCGCTGGTGCTGGCCGGCGGTGCCGTCGGCTGCGGCGCGGAGAAGGACGGGGCCGCGGCGCGCACGGTCCACCAGGTGATCACGGCGGCGTACGAGAAGACCGCCGAGGCCAAGTCCGCCCAGGTCGAGTGGACCATGTCGATGCCGGCCTCGATGGGCGGCGGCGGCGACATGACCATGAGCGGCGTGATGGGCTGGGACCCGACCGTCATGGACCTGACGATGAAGGGGTCCGCGTTCGCGGCCGCCGGGGCGGACGCCCCCGAGCAGATGCGCATGATCTGGCAGGACAACGTCATGTACATGGACATGGGGGCCGAGGCCGCCAAGGACATGGACGGCAAGCGCTGGATGAAGTTCGACCTGGCCGCCGCGGCGGAGCTGACCGGGGACGAGGCGCTGACCGAGGAGATGACGTCCGGCCTGGAGAACCTGGACCAGAACCCGGCCGAGCAGCTCGCCCTGCTGCTGGAGTCGCCCAACCTCAAGCACGTCGGCACCGAGAAGGTCGCCGGAGCCGAGGCCGACCACTACAAGGGCACGCTCACCGTCAAGGAGATGATGGCGAGCAACAAGAGCCTGGACGTGCTGGAGACCGCGGAGCGCAAGCAGCTCCTGGAGAACATCGAGAAGGCCGGCATCGAGGGGTACGACACCGAGGTGTGGGTCAACGAGGACGACCTGCCGGTCCGTATGGACGTGACCATGAAGTCCGCCCAGGGCGACGTGGACATGAGCATGAAGTTCTCGGACTACGGGGCCAAGGCCCAGGTCGAGGTGCCGCCGGCCAGTGAGACCGCCGACCTGTTCGAGATGTTCAAGGAGCTGGGCGAGTCCCTGGGGTCGCTGGAGGGGCTGGACGACGCGACGGCCGACGCCGCCGGCTCCACCGAGGACCTCGACGAGGAGCTGGCCGACCTCGAGAAGGAGCTGGCCGAGCTGGAGGATCTGACCTCCTCCGGCGCCTGAGCCGCTCCCGCCCCGGTCGCGACGACGGCCACCGACCGGATTTGCCTGCCGGCGATCCGGTCGCGTACTCTCCTCGAGAAGCCAAAGACCGCTGGTCGTTGCCGCACGTTCGCAAGAAGGTGCGGTGGCCGAAGGATCCGCTGAACAGCGGACGACCCGCGCAGGTGTCAGTGGAGAAGCTCCCGACGGAATCCGTACCGTGCGCGTGCGGAGGAAAAATCGGTCGAGCTACGCCCCGTGCGCCTGCGCCGGGGCGTTTCGTTTTCCCCAGTCCTCCTTCGGGTCCGCGCGGTCCGAATCACCCGGAAGGAGGCCGAGGCTCTATGGCGAGGCCCGACAAGGCTGCCGCGGTTGCCGAGCTGACGGACCAGTTCCGCAACTCGAACGCCGCCGTGCTGACCGAGTACCGCGGTCTCACCGTGGCGCAGCTCAAGACGCTGCGCCGGTCGCTCGGTGAGAACGCCCAGTACGCCGTGGTGAAGAACACGCTGACCAAGATTGCGGCCAACGAGGCCGGGATCACGACGCTGGACGACTACTTCAGTGGTCCGACGGCTGTCGCCTTCATCACCGGTGACCCGGTGGAGTCGGCGAAGGGTCTGCGCGACTTCGCCAAGGACAACCCGAATCTCGTCATCAAGGGCGGTGTCCTTGACGGCAAGGCGCTGTCCGCCGACGAGATCAAGAAGCTTGCGGACCTCGAGTCCCGCGAGGTTCTGCTCTCCAAGCTGGCCGGTGCCTTCAAGGCGAAGCAGTCCCAGGCTGCCTCCGTCTTCCAGGCGCTGCCCTCGAAGCTCGTCCGCACCGTGGACGCGCTCCGTGCCAAGCAGGACGAGCAGGGCGGTGCCGAGTAATTCGGCTCGCTTTCTGACCCGCGCCGCCTGAGCGGCAACGGTCGCAGCGGGCCCGACGTCTACGCAGTAATGCCGTAAGGCACACGCCCGCGTCACCCAGTACATCCGGCACCCCCTGCCGAATAGTGGAAGGACCGCCATCATGGCGAAGCTCAGCCAGGAAGACCTGCTCGCGCAGTTCGAGGAGATGACCCTCATCGAGCTCTCCGAGTTCGTGAAGGCCTTCGAGGAGAAGTTCGACGTCACCGCCGCCGCTGCCGCGCCGGTCGTCGTCGCCGGTGGTGCCGCTGGTGGCGCCGCCGCCCCCGCCGAGGAGGAGAAGGACGAGTTCGACGTCATCCTCACCGGTGCCGGCGACAAGAAGATCCAGGTCATCAAGGTCGTGCGCGAGCTGACCTCCCTCGGCCTGAAGGAGGCCAAGGACCTGGTGGACGGCGCCCCGAAGCCCGTCCTGGAGAAGGTCGCCAAGGAGGCCGCGGAGAAGGCCGCCGAGTCCCTCAAGGGCGCCGGCGCTTCCGTCGAGGTCAAGTAAGACCTCCGCGACCGCGTCGGCGGCCCGTAGCGCGGTAAACATTCCGCCAGGGCTGTAACGCGTACGCACCGAGGAGCGATCATCCATCCGGGTGGTCGCTCCTCGTCGTTCCCGGACCCTCGCCGTGGTCGCCTTGCGACGGTGTGTGTGCGAGGTATGGTGATCTTCGTTGTGTCTTCGAGCGCCCCGGTTCGGGCAAGGGGGGCCTTGACGAACCGCACGCAGCGCGCAATTCTCAGGACGCGTCGTCACAAACGATCCGGGTTCCGAGGCATGGATCGACGAGGCGCAGGGAAGTATCACCGTGCGTTGAGGGCAGGCTTGCCGCAGGCGTTGAAATGAGGGTAGTGAGGCGCTCCGTAGAGCGGGACTGGACATCAGTGTGCCAAGTGGCTACACTGTCCCTTTGCGCTGCCTGTTAGCTGCTCCCTGCCCGTCACCAGGGGCTGCCCTCGCTAGAGCACGGAAACCGGACCACTCCTGACCTGGCCGAACAGTCAGAACGGGAATCCTGTCCCCGTGTGCCGTGAGGGACCGGTACGCGCGTAGTGAGTCCGAGCCCTCGGAAGGACCCCCTCTTGGCCGCCTCGCGCAATGCCTCGACCGCGAATACGAACAACGCTGCCAGCACCGCCCCGCTGCGCATCTCCTTTGCAAAGATCAAGGAGCCCCTCGAGGTTCCGAACCTTCTCGCGCTGCAAACCGAGAGCTTCGACTGGCTGCTCGGCAACGACGCGTGGAAGGCTCGCGTCGAGGAGGCTCTCGAGTCGGGTCACGACGTCCCCACCAAGTCCGGCCTGGAGGAGATCTTCGAGGAGATCTCCCCGATCGAGGACTTCTCCGGGTCGATGTCGCTGACCTTCCGCGACCACCGCTTCGAGCCGCCGAAGAACTCCATCGACGAGTGCAAGGAGCGCGACTTCACGTACGCCGCCCCGCTCTTCGTCACCGCCGAGTTCACCAACAACGAGACCGGCGAGATCAAGTCCCAGACCGTCTTCATGGGCGACTTCCCGCTCATGACGAACAAGGGCACCTTCGTCATCAACGGCACCGAGCGTGTCGTGGTGTCGCAGCTCGTCCGGTCCCCGGGCGTCTACTTCGACTCCTCCATCGACAAGACGTCCGACAAGGACATCTTCTCCGCCAAGATCATCCCGTCCCGGGGTGCCTGGCTGGAGATGGAGATCGACAAGCGCGACATGGTCGGTGTGCGCATCGACCGCAAGCGCAAGCAGTCCGTGACCGTCCTCCTCAAGGCGCTCGGCTGGACCACCGAGCAGATCCTGGAGGAGTTCGGCGAGTACGAGTCCATGCGCGCCACCCTGGAGAAGGACCACACCCAGGGCCAGGACGACGCGCTGCTCGACATCTACCGCAAGCTGCGTCCGGGCGAGCCCCCGACCCGCGAGGCCGCGCAGACGCTGCTGGAGAACCTGTACTTCAACCCGAAGCGCTACGACCTCGCCAAGGTCGGCCGCTACAAGGTCAACAAGAAGCTCGGCGCGGACGCCCCGCTCGACGCGGGCATCCTGACCGTCGAGGACGTCATCGCGACGATCAAGTACCTGGTCAAGCTGCACGCCGGCGAGACCGAGACGGTCGGTGACAACGGCCAGCCGGTCGTCGTCGAGACCGACGACATCGACCACTTCGGCAACCGCCGTCTGCGCAGCGTCGGCGAGCTGATCCAGAACCAGGTCCGTACGGGTCTGGCCCGTATGGAGCGCGTCGTCCGCGAGCGGATGACCACGCAGGACGTCGAGGCGATCACGCCGCAGACCCTGATCAACATCCGGCCGGTCGTCGCCTCCATCAAGGAGTTCTTCGGCACCAGCCAGCTGTCGCAGTTCATGGACCAGAACAACCCGCTGTCGGGGCTCACCCACAAGCGCCGCCTGTCGGCGCTCGGCCCGGGTGGTCTCTCCCGTGAGCGGGCCGGCTTCGAGGTCCGCGACGTGCACCCCTCGCACTACGGCCGCATGTGCCCGATCGAGACGCCCGAAGGCCCGAACATCGGTCTGATCGGCTCGCTCGCCTCCTACGGCCGGGTCAACGCGTTCGGTTTCGTCGAGACCCCGTACCGCAAGGTCGTCGACGGCCAGGTCACCGACGAGGTCGACTACCTGACCGCCGACGAGGAGGACCGCTTCGTCATCGCGCAGGCCAACGCCACGCTCACCGACGACATGCGGTTCGCCGAGGCCCGCGTGCTGGTCCGCCGCCGCGGCGGCGAGGTCGACTACGTCACCGGCGAGGACGTCGACTACATGGACGTCTCGCCGCGCCAGATGGTGTCGGTCGCGACCGCCATGATCCCGTTCCTGGAGCACGACGACGCCAACCGCGCCCTCATGGGCGCGAACATGATGCGCCAGGCCGTGCCGCTCATCAAGAGCGAGTCGCCGCTGGTCGGCACCGGCATGGAGTACCGCTCCGCGGTCGACGCCGGTGACGTGGTCAAGGCCGAGAAGCCGGGTGTGGTCCAGGAGGTCTCCGCCGACTACATCACCACCGCCAACGACGACGGCACGTACATCACATACCGGCTGGCCAAGTTCGCCCGCTCCAACCAGGGCACCTCGGTCAACCAGAAGGTCATCGTCAACGAGGGCGACCGGATCATCACCGGCCAGGTCCTGGCCGACGGTCCGGCCACCGAGAACGGCGAGATGGCGCTCGGCAAGAACCTGCTGGTCGCGTTCATGCCGTGGGAGGGTCACAACTACGAGGACGCGATCATCCTGTCGCAGCGCCTCGTGCAGGACGACGTCCTCTCCTCGATCCACATCGAGGAGCACGAGGTCGACGCCCGTGACACCAAGCTCGGCCCCGAGGAGATCACCCGGGACATCCCGAACGTCTCCGAGGAGGTCCTCGCCGACCTCGACGAGCGCGGCATCATCCGCATCGGCGCCGAGGTCATCGCCGGCGACATCCTGGTCGGCAAGGTCACGCCCAAGGGCGAGACCGAGCTGACCCCGGAGGAGCGCCTGCTGCGCGCGATCTTCGGTGAGAAGGCCCGTGAGGTCCGTGACACCTCGCTGAAGGTGCCGCACGGCGAGACCGGCAAGGTCATCGGCGTCCGCGTCTTCGACCGCGAGGAGGGCGACGAGCTTCCCCCCGGTGTCAACCAGCTGGTGCGCGTCTACGTCGCGCAGAAGCGCAAGATCACCGACGGTGACAAGCTCGCCGGCCGCCACGGCAACAAGGGCGTCATCTCCAAGATCAACCCGATCGAGGACATGCCGTTCCTGGAGGACGGCACGCCCGTCGACATCATCCTCAACCCGCTGGGCGTCCCGTCCCGGATGAACCCGGGACAGGTCCTGGAGATCCACCTCGGCTGGCTCGCCAGCCGCGGCTGGGACGTCTCCGGCCTCGCGGAGGAGTGGGCCCAGCGGCTCCAGGCGATCGGCGCCGACAAGGTCGAGCCCGGCACCAACGTCGCGACCCCGGTCTTCGACGGCGCGCGCGAGGACGAGCTGGCGGGTCTGCTCCAGCACACCATCCCCAACCGCGACGGCGAGCGCATGGTGCTCCCGTCCGGCAAGGCGCGGCTGTTCGACGGCCGCAGCGGTGAGCCGTTCCCGGACCCGATCTCGGTCGGCTACATGTACATCCTCAAGCTGCACCACCTGGTCGACGACAAGCTGCACGCCCGCTCGACCGGCCCGTACAGCATGATCACCCAGCAGCCGCTGGGTGGTAAGGCCCAGTTCGGTGGCCAGCGCTTCGGTGAGATGGAGGTGTGGGCGCTGGAGGCGTACGGCGCCGCTTACGCCCTCCAGGAGCTGCTGACCATCAAGTCCGACGACGTCACCGGCCGCGTGAAGGTCTACGAGGCCATCGTCAAGGGCGAGAACATCCCTGAGCCCGGCATCCCCGAGTCCTTCAAGGTGCTCATCAAGGAGATGCAGTCCCTGTGCCTCAACGTGGAGGTGCTGTCCTCGGACGGCATGTCCATCGAGATGCGCGACACCGACGAGGACGTCTTCCGCGCTGCGGAGGAGCTTGGCATCGACCTGTCCCGGCGGGAGCCGAGCAGCGTCGAAGAGGTCTGACGGGAGTTCCGGCCGGGCTCGACTGAGCCCGGCCGGCCCCAGGACCCCCGTATCAGACCCCATGACTTACAACCCTGAGAGGGATTGACGCATAGTGCTCGACGTCAACTTCTTCGACGAGCTCCGGATCGGTCTGGCCACCGCTGACGACATCCGTCAGTGGAGCCACGGCGAGGTCAAGAAGCCCGAGACCATCAACTACCGCACCCTCAAGCCGGAAAAGGACGGGCTCTTCTGCGAGAAGATCTTCGGTCCGACCCGGGACTGGGAGTGCTACTGCGGCAAGTACAAGCGCGTCCGCTTCAAGGGCATCATCTGCGAGCGCTGTGGCGTCGAGGTCACGCGCGCCAAGGTGCGCCGTGAGCGGATGGGCCACATCGAGCTGGCCGCTCCCGTCACCCACATCTGGTACTTCAAGGGCGTTCCGTCGCGGCTGGGCTACCTGCTCGACCTCGCCCCGAAGGACCTGGAGAAGGTCATCTACTTCGCCGCGTACATGATCACGTACGTGGACGAGGAGCGCCGTACGCGCGACCTGCCGTCGCTGGAGGCGCACGTCTCCGTCGAGCGCCAGCAGATCGAACAGCGCCGCGACGCCGACCTGGAGGCCCGCGCCAAGAAGCTCGAGACGGACCTCGCCGAGCTGGAGGCCGAGGGCGCCAAGGCCGACGTGCGCCGCAAGGTGCGCGAGGGCGCCGAGCGTGAGATGAAGCAGCTGCGCGACCGCGCGCAGCGCGAGATCGACCGCCTCGACGAGGTGTGGAACCGGTTCAAGAACCTCAAGGTCCAGGACCTGGAGGGCGACGAGCTGCTCTACCGCGAGCTGCGCGACCGCTTCGGCACCTACTTCGACGGCTCGATGGGCGCCGCCGCGCTGCAGAAGCGCCTGGAGTCCTTCGACCTCGAGGAGGAGGCCGAGAAGCTCCGCGAGATCATCCGTACCGGCAAGGGCCAGAAGAAGACCCGCGCGCTCAAGCGCCTCAAGGTCGTCTCCGCGTTCCTGCAGACCAGCAACAGCCCCAAGGGCATGGTGCTGGACTGCGTGCCGGTCATCCCGCCGGACCTGCGTCCGATGGTGCAGCTGGACGGTGGCCGCTTCGCGACCTCCGACCTGAACGACCTGTACCGCCGTGTCATCAACCGCAACAACCGCCTGAAGCGGCTTCTCGACCTCGGCGCGCCCGAGATCATCGTGAACAACGAGAAGCGCATGCTCCAGGAGGCCGTGGACGCGCTCTTCGACAACGGCCGTCGTGGCCGGCCGGTGACGGGCCCGGGCAACCGCCCGCTGAAGTCGCTGTCCGACATGCTCAAGGGCAAGCAGGGCCGCTTCCGTCAGAACCTGCTCGGCAAGCGCGTGGACTACTCCGCGCGTTCCGTGATCGTCGTCGGTCCGCAGCTGAAGCTGCACCAGTGCGGTCTGCCGAAGGCGATGGCGCTGGAGCTGTTCAAGCCGTTCGTGATGAAGCGGCTCGTGGACCTCAACCACGCGCAGAACATCAAGAGCGCCAAGCGGATGGTCGAGCGTGGCCGGACCGTGGTGTACGACGTCCTCGAAGAGGTCATCGCCGAGCACCCGGTGCTGCTGAACCGCGCGCCCACCCTGCACCGCCTCGGCATCCAGGCCTTCGAGCCGCAGCTGGTCGAGGGCAAGGCCATCCAGATCCACCCGCTCGTGTGCACCGCGTTCAACGCGGACTTCGACGGTGACCAGATGGCCGTCCACCTGCCGCTCTCCGCGGAGGCGCAGGCCGAGGCCCGCATCCTGATGCTGTCCTCGAACAACATCCTCAAGCCCGCCGACGGCCGTCCGGTGACGATGCCGACCCAGGACATGGTCCTCGGTCTGTTCTTCCTCACCACCGACGGCGAGGGCCGCGACCTCAAGGGCGAGGGCCGCGCGTTCGGCTCGGCGGCCGAGGCGATCATGGCCTTCGACGCGGGCGAGCTGTCGCTCCAGTCGAAGATCGACATCCGCTTCCCGGTGGGCACCATCCCGCCGCGCGGCTGGACCCCGCCGGCCCGTGAGGAGGGCGAGCCCGAGTGGCAGCAGGGTGACACCTTCACGCTGCGCACCACGCTGGGCCGCGCGCTCTTCAACGAGCTGCTGCCCGAGGACTACCCGTTCGTCGACTACGAGGTCGGCAAGAAGCAGCTCTCCGAGATCGTCAACGACCTCGCCGAGCGCTACCCGAAGGTCATCGTGGCGGCGACGCTCGACAACCTGAAGGCGGCCGGCTTCTTCTGGGCGACCCGTTCCGGTGTCACCGTGGCCATCTCCGACGTCGTCGTCCCCGAGGCGAAGAAGGAGATCGTCAAGGGCTACGAGGCGCAGGACGAGAAGGTCCAGAAGCAGTACGAGCGCGGTCTGATCACCAAGGACGAGCGCACGCAGGAGCTCATCGCGATCTGGACCAAGGCGACCAACGAGGTCGCCGAGGCGATGAACGACAACTTCCCGAAGACCAACCCGATCTTCATGATGGTGAACTCGGGCGCACGAGGCAACATGATGCAGATGCGTCAGATCGCCGGTATGCGTGGTCTGGTGTCGAACGCGAAGAACGAGACGATCCCGCGTCCGATCAAGGCGTCGTTCCGTGAGGGCCTGTCCGTGCTGGAGTACTTCATCTCCACGCACGGTGCCCGTAAGGGTCTGGCGGACACCGCCCTGCGTACCGCCGACTCGGGTTACCTCACCCGTCGTCTGGTCGACGTCTCCCAGGACGTCATCATCCGCGAGGAGGACTGCGGCACCGACCGCGGCCTGCGCCTGAAGATCGCCGACCGGCAGGACGGCGTGCTGCTCAAGGCGGAGGACGTCGAGACGTCCGTGTACGCGCGCTGCCTCGCCGAGGACATCGTGGTCGACGGCAAGGTGCTGGCCCCGGCCGGCACCGACCTCGGCGACGTGCTCATCGACGAGCTGGTCAAGCACGGCGTCGAGGAGGTCAAGACCCGCTCGGTCCTGACCTGCGAGTCCGCCGTCGGCACCTGCGCGATGTGCTACGGCCGCTCGCTGGCCACCGGCAAGCTGGTCGACATCGGTGAGGCGGTCGGCATCATCGCCGCCCAGTCCATCGGTGAGCCCGGCACCCAGCTGACGATGCGTACCTTCCACACCGGTGGTGTGGCCGGTGACGACATCACCCAGGGTCTGCCGCGTGTCGTCGAGCTCTTCGAGGCCCGTACCCCGAAGGGTGTCGCCCCGATCTCCGAGGCCTCCGGCCGGGTGCGGATCGAGGAGACCGAGAAGACCAAGAAGATCGTCGTCACCCCGGACGACGGCAGCGACGAGACGGCGTACCCGATCTCGAAGCGCGCCCGTCTGCTGGTGAGCGAGGGCGAACACGTCGAGGTGGGCCAGAAGCTCACCGTGGGTGCCACCAACCCGCACGACGTGCTGCGCATCCTCGGTCAGCGGGCCGTCCAGGTCCACCTGGTCGGCGAGGTGCAGAAGGTCTACAACTCGCAGGGTGTGTCGATCCACGACAAGCACATCGAGATCATCATCCGGCAGATGCTGCGCCGCGTGACGATCATCGAGTCCGGCGACGCGGAGCTGCTGCCCGGCGAGCTGGTCGAGCGGTCGAAGTTCGAGACCGAGAACCGGCGGGTCGTGCAGGAGGGCGGTCACCCGGCCTCGGGTCGTCCGCAGCTGATGGGTATCACCAAGGCCTCGCTGGCGACGGAGTCCTGGCTGTCGGCCGCCTCCTTCCAGGAGACGACCCGAGTGCTGACGGACGCGGCGATCAACGCCAAGTCCGACTCGCTCATCGGTCTCAAGGAGAACGTCATCATCGGTAAGCTCATCCCGGCCGGTACGGGTCTGTCCCGCTACCGCAACATCCGGGTGGAGCCGACCGAGGAGGCCAAGGCCGCGATGTACTCGGCCGTCGGCTACGACGACATCGACTACTCGCCCTTCGGGACGGGGTCGGGTCAGGCCGTGCCGCTGGAGGACTACGACTACGGGCCGTACAACCAGTAGCCGTACCCGTCGAAGGGCGGTCACCCCGGTGGGTGGCCGCCCTTCGGCGTTCCGCCGTCAGCGGGCGGTCAGCTCCAGGCGGCGACGACCGCCGTCGCCGGGGCGGCCAGGGCGGCCAGGACGCCGATGCCGGTGCTCCAGGGGCCGGTGGGAGCGTTCCAGGGCGTCCAGCCGTTGTTCGTGGCCGGCGAGCTGCTTGCCGGTCTGGTCGCTGCGCTGGACCAGCAGGGCCAGGGAGCCGTCGACCCGGGCGAAGCCCGCCTTCCCGTGGGCTCCGTGGAGCCCCATGGAGCCCCGTGGAGCCTCATGGAGTCGGCCACCGCTGTCGGGTGGGACGGCAGGGGGCGGTGGGGACGCCCGACGTCCGCCTCTCCGGCTTTTCGGCCGCCTTCACGGTTTCTCGTCCGCTTATCCAGCTTTTCGCCCGCCGCCCGGTTTTTTCCGCCCAACCCGGACGTACCGCTCCCCTGTGGCCTCCCGGCAGCGCATCATGGAGTGACTCCGTGCTCCGGGAGGTGCTCCGTGTCGCAGCCGCCGTCGCCGTACTCGTCCTGGCAGCCGAAGCCGCAGCCGCAGCCGATGCAGCCGCAAGTGCCGCCGCAGCCGTGGCTCGGTCAGGCCCAGCCCGCCATGCTCGCCTCCCACGCCGAGCGCGAGCGCGCCGTGGACGTGCTCAGGGCCGGGTACGGGGAGGGCAGGCTGGAGCACGCCGAGTTCGAGAAGCGGGTCGCGCGGGCCTACGAGGCGCGGACCGTCGGGGAGCTGGCGCTGCTCGTCGCCGATCTGCCGCAGGGGCCCGCTCCGGTCGGCCGGGCCGTGGTGCCGGCGGCCTTCCTGCCGCCCCCGCCGGCCACCAACGGCAAGGCGGTCGGAGCCCTGGTCTGCGGGGTGCTCACGTTCGCGACGGGCGGGCTCACCGGCGTCCCCGCGGTGATCCTGGGGCACACCGCCCGAGGGGAGATGCGGCGCACCGGGGAGCGCGGCGAGGGGCTCGCCATGACCGGGCTGGTGCTGGGCTGGCTGTCGGTCGCCGGGTGGGCGTTCTTCGTCACGCTCCTCATCGCGGCGGGACTGGCCTCCTCCGGCTGAACGGGTTCCAGGAGGGCCGCGGAGGCCGCCTTCGGTGCGGGGTCTTGACAGGTACCGCATGGCGATGCAGGCGTGCTTCCATTTGTTTTGACCACAGCGAATGCGGTAGGTACGCTCAGACCTTGTGCCTGGGGTGTGCCCTGGCTCCTGTGCGTGCCTGTGAACCGTACGGGGGTCCGCGAGCGGCCACCGTAATCTGTGCTCTTTTCGCCTCGCGGCGGGAGTCCGCCGGATTCGACACACCCGACCGCGTGGGTCGGTGACGTTCCAGGTTAGCTGTACCCATCGGCACAAGAGACCGGAGAAGTAGTGCCTACGATCCAGCAGCTGGTCCGAAAGGGCCGGCAGGACAAGGTCGAGAAGAACAAGACGCCCGCACTCGAGGGTTCCCCTCAGCGTCGCGGCGTCTGCACGCGTGTGTTCACGACCACCCCGAAGAAGCCGAACTCGGCCCTGCGTAAGGTCGCGCGTGTGCGTCTGACCAGCGGGATCGAGGTCACCGCTTACATTCCGGGTGAGGGGCACAACCTGCAGGAGCACTCCATCGTGCTCGTGCGCGGCGGCCGTGTGAAGGACCTGCCGGGTGTTCGCTACAAGATCATCCGCGGCTCCCTCGACACCCAGGGTGTCAAGAACCGCAAGCAGGCCCGCAGCCGCTACGGCGCCAAGAAGGAGAAGTAAGAATGCCTCGTAAGGGCCCCGCCCCGAAGCGTCCGGTCATCATCGACCCGGTCTACGGCTCTCCTCTGGTGACCTCCCTGATCAACAAGGTGCTGCTCAACGGCAAGCGCTCCACCGCCGAGCGCATCGTCTACGGCGCCATGGAGGGTCTGCGTGAGAAGACGGGCAACGACCCGATCATCACGCTGAAGCGCGCGCTGGAGAACATCAAGCCGACCCTCGAGGTCAAGTCCCGCCGTGTCGGTGGCGCCACGTACCAGGTGCCGATCGAGGTCAAGCCCGGTCGCGCCAACACGCTCGCGCTGCGCTGGCTGGTCGGTTACTCCCGCGCCCGTCGCGAGAAGACCATGACCGAGCGTCTGCTCAACGAGCTCCTCGACGCTTCGAACGGCCTCGGTGCGGCCGTCAAGAAGCGCGAGGACACGCACAAGATGGCCGAGTCCAACAAGGCCTTCGCGCACTACCGCTGGTAGTCGCTACCCACATCGAGACCGAGAGAAGACTGAAGCCTTATGGCTACCACTTCACTTGACCTGGCCAAGGTCCGCAACATCGGGATCATGGCCCACATCGACGCGGGCAAGACGACCACCACCGAGCGGATCCTGTTCTACACCGGTGTGTCGTACAAGATCGGTGAGGTCCACGACGGCGCCGCCACGATGGACTGGATGGAGCAGGAGCAGGAGCGTGGCATCACGATCACCTCTGCTGCCACCACCTGTCACTGGTCGATGAACGACGTCGACCACACCATCAACATCATCGACACCCCGGGCCACGTCGACTTCACCGTCGAGGTGGAGCGTTCGCTGCGCGTGCTCGACGGTGCCGTGACGGTGTTCGACGGCGTCGCCGGTGTCGAGCCCCAGTCCGAGACGGTGTGGCGTCAGGCGGACCGCTACGGCGTGCCGCGCATCTGCTTCGTCAACAAGCTCGACCGGACCGGTGCGGAGTTCCACCGCTGCGTCGACATGATCAGCGACCGCCTGGGCGCGCAGCCGCTCGTCATGCAGCTGCCGATCGGTGCCGAGGCCGACTTCAAGGGCGTCGTCGACCTCGTGACGATGAAGGCCTTCGTCTGGTCCGCCGAGGCGACCAAGGGTGAGATGTACGACATTGTCGACATCCCCGACACCCACACCGAGGCCGCCGAGGAGTACCGCGGCAAGCTGCTGGAAGCCGTCGCCGAGAACGACGAAGAGCTGATGGAGCTGTACCTGGAGGGCACCGAGCCCACCGTGGACCAGCTCTACGCGGCGATCCGCCGTATCACCATCGCGTCCGGCAAGGGTGAGGGCACCACCGTCACCCCCGTGTTCTGCGGCACCGCGTTCAAGAACAAGGGCGTCCAGCCCCTGCTCGACGCGGTCGTGCGCTACCTGCCCTCTCCCCTGGACGTCGAGGCCATCGAAGGCCAGGACGTCAAGGACCCGGAGAAGGTCATCGCGCGCAAGCCGTCCGACGACGAGCCGCTCGCGGCGCTGGCGTTCAAGATCATGAGCGACCCGCACCTCGGCAAGCTCACCTTCGTCCGCGTGTACTCCGGCCGCCTGGAGTCCGGCACCGCCGTGCTGAACTCCGTCAAGGGCCGCAAGGAGCGCATCGGCAAGATCTACCGCATGCACGCCAACAAGCGTGAGGAGATCGAGTCGGTGGGCGCCGGCGACATCGTCGCGGTCATGGGTCTGAAGCAGACCACGACCGGTGAGACGCTGTCCGACGAGAAGAACCCGGTGATCCTGGAGTCCATGGACTTCCCGGCGCCGGTCATCGAGGTCGCGATCGAGCCCAAGTCCAAGGGCGACCAGGAGAAGCTGGGTGTCGCCATCCAGCGGCTCGCGGAGGAGGACCCCTCCTTCCAGGTGCACACCAACGAGGAGACCGGCCAGACCGTCATCGGCGGTATGGGCGAGCTTCACCTCGAGGTGCTGGTCGACCGGATGAAGCGCGAGTTCAAGGTCGAGGCCAACGTCGGCAAGCCGCAGGTCGCGTACCGTGAGACGATCCGCAAGGCCGTCGAGAAGGTCGAGTTCACCCACAAGAAGCAGACGGGTGGTACCGGCCAGTTCGCTCGCGTCATCATCGCGATCGAGCCGATCGAGGGCGGCGACGCCTCCTACGAGTTCGTCAACAAGGTCACCGGTGGCCGTGTGCCGAAGGAGTACATCCCTTCGGTGGACGCCGGTGCGCAGGAGGCCATGCAGTTCGGCATCCTCGCCGGTTACGAGATGACCGGTGTCCGCGTGACGCTGCTCGACGGTGCCTACCACGAGGTCGACTCCTCCGAGCTGGCGTTCAAGATCGCCGGTTCGCAGGCCTTCAAGGAGGCCGCGCGCAAGGCCAGCCCCGTGCTGCTCGAGCCGATGATGGCCGTCGAGGTCACCACGCCCGAGGACTACATGGGCGACGTCATCGGTGACATCAACTCCCGCCGTGGCCAGATCCAGGCCATGGAGGAGCGGGCCGGTGCCCGCGTCGTCAAGGGTCTCGTGCCCCTGTCGGAGATGTTCGGCTACGTCGGCGACCTCCGCAGCAAGACGTCGGGTCGCGCAAGCTACTCGATGCAGTTCGACTCCTACGCCGAGGTTCCGCGGAACGTCGCCGAGGAGATCATCGCGAAGGCCAAGGGCGAGTAACGAGGCTCCGTTTAACGGACCACGTTCCCACGCCTTAGGCTTGACTCCGGAGCCTGCATCAGGGCATTCCGCCGCGAACCGGCTGTCCGCCGGGCAGCCGGCGGGATGCCCCCCGGGCCCGGGCTATCCAGCAAAGATCACCTGGCGCCGATGAAGCAAGGCGTTCAGAACCACTCCACAGGAGGACCCCAGTGGCGAAGGCGAAGTTCGAGCGGACTAAGCCGCACGTCAACATCGGCACCATCGGTCACATCGACCACGGTAAGACGACCCTCACGGCCGCCATTACCAAGGTGCTGCACGACGCGTACCCGGACCTGAACGAGGCCTCGGCCTTCGACCAGATCGACAAGGCTCCTGAGGAGCGCCAGCGCGGTATCACCATCTCCATCGCGCACGTCGAGTACCAGACCGAGACGCGTCACTACGCCCACGTCGACTGCCCCGGTCACGCGGACTACATCAAGAACATGATCACGGGTGCGGCGCAGATGGACGGCGCCATCCTCGTGGTCGCCGCCACCGACGGCCCGATGCCGCAGACCAAGGAGCACGTGCTCCTGGCCCGCCAGGTCGGCGTTCCGTACATCGTCGTCGCCCTGAACAAGGCCGACATGGTGGACGACGAGGAGATCCTGGAGCTCGTCGAGCTCGAGGTCCGTGAGCTCCTCTCCGAGTACGAGTTCCCGGGCGACGACCTGCCGGTCGTCAAGGTCTCCGCCCTGAAGGCCCTCGAGGGCGACAAGGAGTGGGGCCAGTCCGTCCTCGACCTGATGAAGGCCGTGGACGAGTCCATCCCGGAGCCCGAGCGCGACGTCGACAAGCCGTTCCTGATGCCGATCGAGGACGTCTTCACCATCACCGGTCGCGGTACGGTCGTCACCGGCCGCATCGAGCGTGGTGTCCTCAAGGTCAACGAGACCGTCGACATCATCGGCATCAAGCCGGAGAAGACCACCACCACGGTCACCGGCATCGAGATGTTCCGCAAGCTGCTCGACGAGGGCCAGGCCGGTGAGAACGTCGGTCTGCTGCTCCGCGGCATCAAGCGCGAGGACGTCGAGCGCGGCCAGGTCATCATCAAGCCGGGCTCGGTCACCCCGCACACCGAGTTCGAGGCGCAGGCCTACATCCTGTCCAAGGACGAGGGTGGCCGCCACACGCCGTTCTTCAACAACTACCGTCCGCAGTTCTACTTCCGTACGACGGACGTGACCGGCGTCG
Organism: Streptomyces sp. SYSU D01066-1; assembly: GCF_054956795.1. NCBI lineage: Bacteria > Bacillati > Actinomycetota > Actinomycetes > Kitasatosporales > Streptomycetaceae > Streptomyces > Streptomyces sp. SYSU D01066-1. Next base: position 204,460 of record NZ_JBUDHV010000001.1, read on the forward strand.
TGACCCTCCCCGAGGGCACCGAGATGGTCATGCCGGGTGACAACACCGAGATGAAGGTGGAGCTCATCCAGCCCGTCGCCATGGAAGAGGGCCTGAAGTTCGCCATCCGCGAGGGTGGCCGGACCGTGGGCGCCGGCCAGGTCACCAAGATCAACAAGTGACCTGACCTGGGCTTCCAGCCTTGAAGGGGCCCGTACGACTTCGGTCGTGCGGGCCCCTTCGCCGTGTTCCGGGTGTCATGTTCCGCGCCTAGTGTTCCGCGCGCCGTGTCCGGGCCGCGTCAGAAACTGCGGGTGATCAGCCAGGCGGCGATGCCGAGGACCGTCAGGTACCCGCCGATGGAGACGACCCGGCCGAGCCCCCTGGGGCCGGCGTCCTCGATCAGCGAACCGGCGATCCCGACCAGCGGCGCACCGAAAACGATTAAAAGCAGGCCGATCACGTAGTCCATGGTCCCCACCCCTCGTGTGCCGCTCGCGTGACGCAGCGATTCGATCACACGTTCATCAAAGATGCGGGCGATGTCGGTGCGGAGAGGCAGACTGATCCCCCACCCGTCCCGCCTGTCGTCTGTGAGTGAGCCGTGGGTACCCCGTCCGGTGACGAACCGTCCCTGTCCGACGCCGAGTTGGAGGCGTTCCTGAAGGAAGCCGCCGAGGGCTCCGCGGGCGGGGGCGCACCGCCGCCCAAGGAGCCCTCGGCGCGGGCGCGGATGGTGGCGCGGCGGCTGCGCGAGGAGGACGAGGCCGCCCGGCGGCGGAACAAGGGCCGGCCGGCCGGCCCGCCCGGGTGGCGCACCGGCCCCGCGTGGGACGGGCTGGACGGCCGCCGTACGCGCCGGCGCCGCGTCCTGGCCGTAGCCGGCGTGGTGCTGGCCGCCGCCGTCGCCGTGGTGGCCGTACGGCCCTCGCTGCTGCTGGACCGCTTCGGTGAGCCGGGGTCGACGGGGACGGAGTCCGCAAAGCCGGGGCTGCCCACCCGCGCCGAGCCGTTCCGCGGGTCGCCCGCGCTGAGCTGGGCCGACGGCGCGGAGGGGATCGAGCTGCCGAAGGCGGAGGCGGTCGGCGGCATGAGCGAGGCGGACGTGGCGTCCGCGCTGCGGCTGACCAAGGAACTGCTGGTCGCGGCCAACCTCGACCCGGAGGTGCTCGGCGGTGGGCGCCCGGAGAAGGCGATAGGTCTGCTCGACCCGCACAGCCCTGGCCTGATGGACCGGGTGGAGCGGTCGCTGAGCGATCCGAGTCAGGAGGACGACCCGCTGATGCTCTTCACCCGCTTCGACCCGGACGAGGCGCGGGTCCTCGGTGACGTGGTCAAGGTCCGCGGGGAGATGACGTTCGCCGCCGGGGACCCGGGCTCGGTCGAGGTGCACGCCGACTACACCTTCGTCTACGCCGTCGAGCGCGCCGGGGGCGGTGACGCCGGTGACGCCGTCGACCGTACGATCGTCCGCCGGGACGTGACGATGATGCTGGCCGACCCGGAGCGGTGGGAGGCCACCGAGGGGCGGCTGCTGCCGAAGTCGTACTACGCCGACTTCGGCAACACCGCGTGCGAGGTCCACGACGGGTACCTCCACCCGTCCTTCTCCGGCGCGTCCGCGACGGGGTCGCCGGCGACGGGGCCCGAGATCGATCCGTACGACCGGAGCGAGCCGTTGACGGGGGAGCGGGACAGGACCTGCGGGAAGGTGACGAGGACCTGAGGGGCCGGACTCGTGTCGTGTGCGGGGCCTCCCACGCTGGGCGGGCTTCCCGGAGTCGTCAGTCGATGACCTCGTCGAGGGAGGCCGCGGTCACGGCTCGCAGGAGCCAGGTGTGCAGCAGCTCGGGATCACCGCAGTGGGTGATGCGCTCGCGTGCCTCCGGCGGGACGTCGATGCCGCGCTTGGCGAGGACGTCGAGGACGTCCCTGACCGCCTGTCGCGTCTCACCTTCGGCGCGGCCTTCGGCGCGGCCTTCGGCGCGGCCTTCGGCGCGGCCTTCGGTGCGCGCTTTCTCGGTCGCCTTCTGGAAGAAGTCCGACTGGTAGAAATCAAGGTCCACGACCACCAGTTTGCTCCAGATCTCTGCGGCGGGCAGCTTGCCCAGTCCTCGGAAGATGAGTTCGACGAAGGGGATGCCGACGGTTTCGGGTTCGTCCTTGAGCGCCATCGACATCGCTTTCAGTATGCCCTCGATGTCCGAGCTCGTGCCGTGGACGATCGCGGCCAGCGCGGCCAGGGCGAGGTCTTCACGGACCTGGTCCGGGTCGGTGATCACCGGCATGTTGTGGGGTCCGGCGACGATGGGCCGGACGGTCAGCGAGGGCCACGAGCAGAACCCGATGGGTTCGGGTCGGGCCGCCCACTCGGCCGTCGCGCGGTCCTGGCAGACCACGAGCAGGAGGGGCGGCAGACGGTACTTGCTGCGCAGGTAGGCGAGGTAGTAACCCCAGCTGGCCGATTTCTCCGGGTCCTTCTTCCGCTGTGCCTCGATGGCGAGCAGGAAGGGTCCGTCGTGCCGGGTCTCGATGCGGAGCAGAGTATCGATACGGCGTTCGATGGGTTCTGTCTCCGTCACGTCGTTGGGCAGCACGCTGACCGAGACCGGTGGTGGCAGGGGGACGCCGAGGGCTTGGGAGACGCGGGAGAAGAGTGTCGGGTGGTCCTGGAAGATGCGGTGCATCGTCTCGTGGGACGAGCTGACCATGGAGTTCCTTGCGGGGTTACGGGTGGGTGGGTGTGCGGCAGTCGCGGCAGCGGGTGCGGTTTGGTTCCGTCGGGCGGAAGCCGCGGTCGCAGCCGTCGCAGTTGCGCATGCGGAGCGGTGGGGGGCGGGGTTTCCGCCGGGAGGGGGCGGAACGGGGGTGCGGGTGGGAGTCGGTCCGTGAGGCGGTGGGCCAGGAGGGCGGCCGGGCGGCGGAGGTCTTCCGGGGGGAGGTCCGTGGTCAGGGCGTGGCGTACGGCGGTGGGGGAGACGTCCCGTTCCAGCCAGGCGGCGACGCCCGGGGCGAGGTGGTCGGTGTCCGACTCGGACAGCAGCAGACGGCGGTCGTGGCGGCGGAGGCCGGCGAGGATGTCGACGGCCTGCTGGAGGAGGGCGGGGGCGGGGTACGACGGCGTCGGTACGGCGGGCAGGGCGCGTTTCCTGGTCGGGGCCGTCAGCTCCCGATGGCGTGGCCTCGCCTGCTCTGGGGCAGGGGAGCGCTTCGGCTGGTTGCAGGAGATCGTGCGGGTGATGATCCGGCCGTCGGGGCCTCGGGTGCGTTCGCGGCGGAGGTAGCCGTGGGTCTCCAGTTCGCGCATGGCGGCGGCGATGCGGGTGGTGCCTTCGCGGAGGCGGCGGGCGACGGACTTGATGTCGGCGGGGGTGCCGGCCGGCAGCGACTGGAGGTGGACGGCGACGCCGATGGCCAGGCCGGACAGCTCCGCGTGCTGGGCGAGGTGGTTGCCGATCACCGTGAAGCGGGTGGTGTGGCGGGTTTTCTCGTGCAGTACGCCGGAGCGGGGAGGGCTGGGCGCGATAGGGTTTTGGGTATCCATCGGGAAGGTCTCTTCTTCCTGGGTGGTCAGGCCCTCGCGGTGGGATGCCAGTCCCGGCGGGGGCCGATTCGTTTGCGTTGCGGCTGAGCGTAGGGCAGTTGGGGGAGCCGAAAGCCAGCCCGGCCGGTGATGTTCACCCGGGCGAGTGAGCCGCCGCCGTGGGTGGAAAGGCGGGGCTTGGCGGGGTTCTTTCTCTCCACGGTTCTTTGGGGAAGGCGCCCGAAGCACCGGAGTACGGGAAACCGGGTTCCGGTGGCGGGAACGCGATAACGCTCGGATCCGCTATGCCCCGGCGGTCGGCCAACGCCTCGACCGGTAGCGTCTGCCGACTTGGCGTCAGGTGTTGTGTGCCGAGTCTGGGAAGTCATCCACCGCGCGTGTCCGTGACCTCGACGCGCAGGGCACCGCCGATGAGGCATGCGTCAATCGGAAGCCATGGCGCGGGACCCCTGGGTACGGGTGCTGCTCGACCCGGAGCATGTGGACCGTGCGACCCATGCTTGGCGCGACGGTATGGCGGTCGTGGTGGAGAGCGACCTGGAGCCGCGCGGGAACGGACTGCGGATGCGGACGGTGACCGCGTTCGCGGTACGGCAGGGGTGACGGGTGCGTGCGGTCAGCCGATGTCGGACGCGGGGAAGATGCCCTCACCACCGAACTCGAAGGGCTCACTCAACAACACGCCCTTGTAGACGTCCCCGGGGGAGAAGTCCCGGAAGTTGCGGGTCAGGAACACCTCGGTCCCGGCGAAGCAGGCGCATGCCAGGTGAACCGCGTCGGCACCCTTGATCTTCGGGCGGTCGGCGGTGATGTCGTTGGCGAGCAGACCGACCCTCCGGGTCACCTCGACCAGGGTGATGTATGGCTCCTGGAGCAACGTCCGGATGCGTAGCCGGTGCTCGCTCGCGCTGGTGCCCCGGGCTTCGGCCAGGGTGAGCGTGGAGGTGAAGAGCCGGACGTGTCCGCCGCGCCCCGCCCGCAGCATGCTTTCCGCCTCTCGGGCGCAGTGGGTTCCCTGCGCCCAGTCGACGAAGCAGTTGGCGTCCAGGTACACCGACTCGGGACGGTCAGTTGTCCCCACGAAGGGCCTCCACATACTCCACAGCGTCCTGACCGCCGGTCATGTCGGGCCAGAACCCTCCCCGCAGCTCGTCGTCGGACAGCTGGGGCTGCGTCGGCAGGAGTTCGATGTCCCGTGCGCGCATCCAGACGCTCTGCCCCTGCGCGTTCTCGGTGATCTCACCGGTGATCTCCACACGGTCGCGCCGCCAGGCTCGACGTAGTTCGGGATCGAGGTCGTCACCGAAGTACACCGGGATCACCTCGCCTCCGACCTCGGTACGCAGCAAGGCCCGGGGCCGAAGTTGTCGGCCGTCTTCCTGCAGCCCGCTCAGACGCCCCCTGCGGGAGCCGAACGTGCGATGACGCGCCTTCGTGGCCGAGTCCAGATGCAGTGCGGTCCGCTGGGTGATCTCCGCGGTACGCAGGGGCTCCCCGTCCCCCCGGACCTCCAGCACCATGCCGACGTCGGGCGACGCTCCGAGAGACCGGGCGATCCGGCGCCCGAGGTGCGCGGCCCGCAGTGTCCAGCCGGTGGGGATGCGGGCGGTGGACTCCGCCTCGTGCAGCCCGCCCACCGCGCTGCGGGCCACTCGCTCGACCACCTCGTAAGTCGAGTGTTCGGCGATCCGCAGTGGTTCCAGGACACAGGCGACGCTTCCGAGACGCAGTTCGTTGAACGTCCAGCGCGTGCCGCTCCGGCCTGGTCGGGCTGTCTCGGTGGCCTCCAGCTCACGTAGAAGGGTCAGCATGGTGGTCAGGGCCTGGAGCGAATCCTGCGCGTCCATGCCGGCGTGCGGGCCGAGCAGTTTCAAAGCGAGCTCGATCCTCATACTGTCCCTCCCTCCGGAGTCACGGTTTCCGGCGTCACAGTATGCGAAGCCCGCCACCATGCTGGGGGCATTCCCGGTAGTTGTCACCCTCAGAGGAGCGTCTATCGGCTCAAACGCGTACTGCTTCCATGGCCTCGTCGAGGACCGCGCTCAGCTCGCGGAGCGCCTCCTTGGCGACGGTCGCGTCCTCGTGCTCCAGGTTGCTGGTAGCACGGCTGCGGCGGACGGCGAGGTCGGGACGACGGGCGATTTCAATGTCCCGGGCCCAGGACAGGACCCAGCTCCGCACCGGGCTGAGGGACTGCCACTCCACGACCTTGGCGAACGCCTCGTCCTTCGTGCGCTGCATTTCCGACAGCCGGCCGGGGGCCACGACGGCGAGGGCCGCGCGCAGGGCGTCAGGGGTCTGCTCAGGGCGGGGAACCAGCTCGTGTCCGTGGTCGGCCCGCATGCTCATCGCGTCCTCCCGGGAGCGCGGGTCATGACGGACGGCAGTCGCGGCAGCGGGTGCGGTTTGGTTCCGTCGGGCGGAAGCCGCGGTCGCAGCCGTCGCAGTTGCGCATGCGGAGCGGTGGGGGGCGGGGTTTCCGCCGGGAGGGGGCGGAACGGGGGTGCGGGTGGGAGTCGGTCCGTGAGGCGGTGGGCCAGGAGGGCGGCCGGGCGGCGGAGGTCTTCCGGGGGGAGGTCCGTGGTCAGGGCGTGGTGTACGGCGGTGGGGGAGACGTCCCGTTCCAGCCAGGCGGCGACGCCGATGGCCAGGCCGGAGAGTTCGCTGTGCTGGGCGAGGTGGTTGCCGATCACCGTGAAGCGGGTGGTGTGGCGGACGTTGTCGTGGATCACCCCGGACGGGGGGTGGCCGTCGGCAACATCGGACGGGGCGCAGGGGGGCGCGCTAAGGTTCTGGGTATCCATCGGGAAGGTCTCTTCTTCCTGGGTGGTCAGGCCCTCGCGGTGGGATGGCAGTCCCGGCGGGGGCCGATTCGTTTGCGTTGCGGCTGAGCGTAGGGCAGTTGGGGGAGTCGAAAGCCAGCCCGGCCGGTGATGTTCACCCGGGCGAGTGAGTCGCCGCCGTGGGTGGAAAGGCGGGACTTGGTGGGGTTCTTTACCCTCAGATTTCCTTGGAGTAGGGGCCCGGAGCACCGGAGCGCGGGAAACCGGGTTCCGGTGAACCGACGTTCAGTTCCGCCCACACCGTCTTGCGTGGGAAGCGGCCCTCCGCTACGCCCCAGCGGTCGGCCAACGCCTCCACCAAGAGCAGGCCACGGCCGTTTTCGGCGTCGTCGTCGGGTGCCTGAAGGGCGGGCAGCCGCTCGCTTCGGGTGTCGGTGACCTCGATGCGGAGGGTGCCGCCGACGACGCGGAGGGCGAGGTGGAAGTCCCGGCCCGGGACGCGGCCGTGGGTGGCGGCGTTGGCGGACAGCTCGGCCACGAGGTGACGGGCCGGGTCCAGGGGCAGGCCCCAGGAACGGAGTTGCTCGGTGGCGAGCAGACGGGCGAGACGGGCGCCGCGTGGCGTGGAGGAGAGCAGTACGCGGAAGTTGCGGGTGGGGGTCGTGAGTTCGGGGGTTTTCTGGTTCACGTCACTCAGCGTGGCGTCCCCTGCTTACCGTGGGCAGTGACTCAGCGGTTATGTGTCGTGACTGTCCGGCGTTTGTCCTGGGTGTCCGGGACTGTCAGGGCCGGGCGGGCGGGTAGGGCGCTGGGCGACGCTGCGGTACGGGCACGACGGGAGGGCGCGGAATGGCGGTCGAGGCGGAGACGGGCCGGCTCAAGGACGAGGGGGACGAGCCGGGCTGGGAGGTCGATCCGGACGACGAGTGGGGAGTCGCGGTCATCGCGACGGTGGGGCGGCAACTGAAGCTGCGGCGCGAGGCGGCGGGGATGCGGGCCGCGGAGTTCGGGGCGGCGATCGGGTACGGGGAGGACCTCGTCTACAAGGTCGAGGGCGGGAAGCGGATTCCGAAGAAGACGTACCTGGACCGGTCGGACGCGGTGCTGGATGCGGGTGGGCTCATCTCGGCTACCTGGGAGGACGTGAAGAGGGTCCGGTATCCGAAGAAGGTCCGGGAGATGGGGAAGGCGGAGGGGAAGGCGGTCGAGATCGGGCTGTACGAGTGCAACATCATTCCGGGGTTGTTGCAGACGCCGGAGCATGCCAGGACCCTGATCGAGGCCGCGCAGCCGCCGTACTCGCCGGATGACGTGGAACGGATGGTGGCCGCGCGCTTGGCGCGCCAGGAAGTCTTCGACCGAGACCCGGCTCCTTCGATGCACTTCGTGCAGGAGGAGGCGCCGCTGCGTCGGCAGATCGGGGGCACAATGGCGTGGCGTCGGCAACTCGAACGCCTGCTGGAGGCAGGGCGGTTGAACAACGTCACGCTTCAGGTCATGCCGACGAACTCCGATGCCCATCCTGGTCTGGACGGCAGGATCGAGTTGCTGAAGTTCCCGGACGGGACGGCAGTGGGGCGGTCCGACGGCCTCTTCAACGGGCGGCCCGTTTCGGACCCGAAGCATCTCCGCATCCTGGAGCTGCAGTATGGAACCATCCGGGCGCAGGCTCTCTCACCGCGGGAGTCGCTGGCCTTCATCAAGGACCTGCTAGGAGACACATGATGCGCAACGAATCCGCCGGGGACGCCTCCGAGCTGGCATGGTTCAAGAGCAGTTACAGCGGCGGCACGAATGGCGAGTCCTGTGTCGAGATCGCGATAGCTCCCGACACCGTTCACGTCCGTGACTCGAAGAGCAGTGAAGGGCCGCGTCTCGCGCTCACGTCGGGCGTGTGGGCGGACTTCCTGACCTACGTCCGTTAGCGCGGCAGCACCCAACCCGGCGTCCACACCCCCTCCGCCTCGCCGCCGGTCGCGAGGTGCCCCCGCAGCACCCCCAGCCCCGGGTGGGCATTGTCCCGGTGCCACAGCAGTGAGTGCGGATACACGGGCGTCGGGTCGGTCACCGGGACGAGGCGCAAGTCGTGGGACGTCGGCCAGATCAGGCGGGTGCGGGCGCCCATGAACGTGGCCAGGGACGGGGTGTCGGCGATGGTGTCGAGCAGTGCGTCGCTGCCGAAGTTGGGGCCGGTCGCCTCGATGGTCAGGCCGAACTCGGCGACCAGGTCGGCGTAGTACGCCGCCCACTCCGTGCCCGGGACGACGCCCGGCATCCAGATCCGGTGGCCGGCGAGGTCGGCGAGGCGCACCGAGCGGGCGTCGGCCAGGGCGTGGCCGGGGCCGGTGAGGAGGTGGAGCGGCTCGTCGAGCACCCGGGCGTACGCGATGTCGTCGGGCAACGGCCGCCCCGGCGCCGCCACCGCGCGGAACGTCGCGTCGAGCGCGCCGGAGCGGATCGCGCCGACGGCCGTGTCGATGCCGAAGACCGTCAGCACGTCCAGGTCGATCTCGGGGTGCGCCTCGTGGAAGCCGCGCATCAGGCGGGACTGCGCGCTGCGTGAGGCGAGGACGTCGACGCGCAGCGGGCGGCGGCCGGCGCGGACGGACGCCTCCGCGCGCTCGGCCACGCGCAGCAGCTCGCGGGCGTGGGGGAGGAAGGCCCGTCCGTCGATGGTCAGGTCGGCGCCGCGCGGCGTGCGGGTGAACAACCGGACGTCGAGGCTCCGCTCCAGCGCGGCGACGCGTTTGGAGACCGCCTGCTGGGTGAGGCCCAGCTCGGCGGCGGCCTCCTGGAACTGTCCCGCGTCGGCGACGGCGACGAAGGTCCGGACGGTGGCGAGGTCCATGCCGGACACCATAGGGCTACAACGGGGAGTTGTGGACCAGGGGCGCTCTGGTTGTTTGATACTGCCGCCTCCCGCTCGTTCTGATGTCCGCATGACATGGCTCTGGGCGGCGTACGGCACCAGTGCGCTCGGGACGTGGCTCGCCTTCGGGGCCTTTCCGCTGATCGCCGTGCGGGTGCTGCACGCCGGACCGGCCGAGGTCGCCGCGCTCTCCGCCGTGGGAACCGCCGTCGGCGCCGTCGTGGCGGTGCCGCTCGGGCCGTGGGTGGAGTTCCGGCGCAAGCGGCCGGTGCTGATCGGGACGGATGTGGCGCGGGGCGCGGCGCTGCTCACCGTGCCCGTCGCGTACGGGCTCGGCGCGCTGACCCTCGTACAACTGCTGGTGGTGTCCGTCGTCGTCGCGGCGGCCGACATTGGGTTCCGGGCCGCCTCCGGGGCGTATCTGAAGGCGGTGCTGGACGGGGAGGAGCTGCTCGTCGCCCACGCGCGGCTGGAGGCCGTGTCCTGGTCGGCCACGATCGTCGGGCCACCGCTGGGGGGCGCGGTGACCGGGGTGCTCGGGCCGGTGGCGACCGTGGTGGCCGACGCGGTCAGCTATCTGCTGTCGGCGCTCGGCATCCGGGCGATGGGCGGGGGCAGGGGCGGGGGTCGGCGGGAGGCCGTGCCCGAGCGGCGGGAGGCGGGCGCCCGGACACGGGCCGGGGAGCTGTTCGACGGGTGGCGGTTCATCGTCGCGGACGCGGCGCTGCGGGCGCTGTTCCTCAACACCGCGCTGTTCAACGGGCTGGTGATGGCCACCGCGCCGCTGTTGGCCGTGCTGATGCTCGGGCCGCTCGGGTTCGCGCCGTGGGAGTACGGGCTCGCCTTCGCCGCGCCCTCGGTCGGCGGGCTGCTCGGGGCGCGGCTCGCCCGGCCGCTCGCCCGGCGGTTCGGGCCGTACCGGGTGCTGGTGGGGGCGGGGGCGCTGCGCGCGGCCTGGCCGGTCGGGCTGGCCTTCGTCGGGCCGGGGGCGGGCGGGCTGCTGGTGGTGGTCGGCGTCGAGTTCGGGCTGATCCTGTGCTGCGGGGTCTTCAACCCCGTCCACGCCACCTACCGCCTCCGGCGGACCCCGGCCGACCGGGTCACCCGCACGCTGACCGCCTGGACGGTCACGACCAGGGGCTCGACCGCGCTGCTCACGGCCCTGTGGGGCGTACTGGGCGACCTGCTCGGGCCGCGTACGGCCGTCGGTCTGGCCGGTGTACTCCTGCTGGCGACCCCGCTGCTGCTGCCCCGCCGTCCGGTGCCGGACGGCGGGGGCGGGGGCGGGGACGGCCGTGAGGTCAGTGCCAGTCGACGGTGACCTCGCGGGTCTCCAGCTCGGCCAGGACGGGGTCGGGCTTGTCCGACAGCGCCTGTACGCGCATCTGGCGCGACCTCTTGACGCGGCGCAACGACTCCACGTCGAGCAGGGGACCGGTGTCCGTGAGGAGGGGCAGATCGATGAAGTCGACTTCGGCGAGGGCGGGCAGCGCGGCCAGGGCGCTGATGTCCGTCAGCTTCTCCATGGTCCCCAGCTCCAGCTTCCGCAGCGAGGTGAGAGGGGTCAGCGGGGACAGGTCCGGCCACGGCAGATGGGACAGGGAGAGCTCGGTGAGGGAGCCGGCTTCGGGCAGCTCCGTCAGGGCCTCGGTCCGCCCGATCTCCAGTTTCCGCAGGCCGGGGCAGTTCTCCAGGCCGCGCAGGGCGGGCAGGTTCGGGGCGCCCAGCAGTCTCAGCTCGGTGAGCGGGGTGCCGGACAGCCCGCTGACGTCGGTGAGTGACCGGCAGCCCGTCAGGTCGACCCGGGTGACCGGGGCGCCGGCCAGCGCGTCCAGGTCCGTGAGCGCCGGGCAGCCCGAGACGCGTACGCGAGTGAGCGAGGGCAGCCGGTCCAGGCGCCCGAGGCCGGTGAGGGAGGGGACGCCGGACAGGTCCAGTTCGCGCAGGGCCGGCAGACCGTCGAAATCGGCCAGGGTGCGCAGCCCGTGGGCCTGGTCGACGGAGCACCGGGTCAGCTCGGGGTGGACGCCGAGGCCGGACATGTCGGTCAGCCCGTGGCAGGTGCCGAGGCTGAGCGTCCGCAGGCCGGTGAGCGCGGCGAACGGGGAGAGGTCGCGCAGCGCACCGGTTCCGGTCAGGTGGAGGCGGCGCAGGCCGGGGAGGAGGGCGAGGCCGGAGAAGTCCTCCAGCGCGGGGCAGTCGAGGAGGACGAGCCGTTCCAGGGAGGGCAGCGGGCCGACGCCCGCGACGGAGACGAGTCCCTCGCCCCCCTCGACGCGCAGGTCCGTCAGGCCGGTCAGCGCGGCGACGCCGGTCAGGTCGCGCAGGGCCGGGCAGCCCTTGACCCTGAGCGTCGTCAGCCGGGGGTGGTGGCCGAGCCCGCGGAAGCTCTGGAAGCGGGGGCAGTCCTCGACGACCAGCTCGGACAGGTCCGGGGCCGCGGCGATGCCGGTCAGGTCGCGCAGGCGCTTGCAGCTCGCCAGGTCGAGGGCGGTGAGGCTGGGGACGCCGGTCAGGCCGGTCAGGTCGCGGACGCCGGTCCAGCCCAGGTCGAGGCGGGTGAGCCGGGTCAGTCCGGACAGCTCGGCGGGGGTCTTGAAGGACCGGCAGCCGCGCAGGTTCAGCCGCTCCAGCAGCGGGAAGGCCGCGCCGAAACCGGCGACCGACGTCACCCGCGTCATGCTCAGGTCCAGGTCGCGCAGGCGGCCGAGGGGCAGCAGGGGCGCCGTGTCGGCGACGGCGCGGCAGCGGTGCAGGTCGAGCCGGGTCAGCTCGGTGAGGGCGCTCAGCGGGGTAAGGTCCTCGACCTTGGCACAGCCGCGCAGGTCGAGGCCGGTCAGGCCGGTGAGGGCGGCGAGCGGGGAGATGTCCTCGACCCCGGAGCAGCCGTACAGCCCCAGGGAGGTCAGGCCGGTGAGCGCGCCGATCTCCGTGAGGTCGGTGACGTCCTTGCTGCTCTCCAGCTCCAGCTCGCGCAGCATGGTCAGGTGGCGCAGCCCGGTCAGCGTGACCATGCGGGTCAGCCGCAGCGCGGTACGGCCCTCCCGGCGGAACGCCGGTGCCAGCACGGCGGCGGCGAAGCCGTCCTCGTCGGCGGCGGACCCCCACCACAGCTGCAGCAGCGAGTCCGAGGACAGCTCGGCGACCGGCGCGAAGCGCGCGGCCAGCTCCAGCGCCGCCCCGTCGTCGGAGATCCGCGTCAACTCCCGTAAGGCGGAGCGGGCCTGGGCGCGGGTGGCCGTCTCCAACCGCCCGCTCCAGTACGCGAGTCGGGAACCGGTGGCATCACGGGGACCGTCGTTCGAAGGCATGCGCGAACCCTAGGCGGCAGGTGTGACACGGCGCACCGGGAACGGCCGGAGCGGCTCCCAGGCGGACGGCCGCTCCGGCTCCCAGGCGGACGGCGGGAGCGGCTCCCAGGCGAAAGGCCGGAGCGGCCCCCCAGGTGAACTCCCCGCCAACTCCGTGCGTTGGCTTGGCGACAGCTGTTCCAAACCCCTACCGCCCGCTGTGAACATTGTTCTTCTCTGGAACGATGAGACATCCGTTGCCCCCGCTCACCGTGACCGTCCCCGCCCAGCGCTCCCCGGCACGCCACGGGACGCGCGAGGCGGGCGGGACGCGCGGGGCGGGCACGCCAGGGGGACGGGGCGCGGGGCGCCGGCTGTACGTGATCGACGGCATCCGGCTCGTCGCCGCCCTGATGGTGGCCCTGCACCACTTCGCCGGCACCGAGCGGACCGACCGGCCGGGCAACGTCATCTGGGGCCGGCCCGTCGGCGACATCATGCCCACCGTGCATCACGTCGCCGCCTACGGCTGGATCGGCGTCGAGATCTTCTTCGTGATCAGCGGTTTCGTGATCTGCATGTCGAGCTGGGGGCGCACGCCCCGCCAGTTCTTCGTCTCCCGGGTGATCCGGCTCTACCCGGCGTACTGGTTCGCGGTGCTGTTCACCACGGCCGTCCTGGTCGCCTTACCGGGCGTGTGGGAGCGCCTCGAGCCGCGCGAGATCCTGCTCAACCTCACCATGCTCCAGTCCGGCTCGGCCGTGCCCAACGTCGACGGCGTCTACTGGACGCTCTGGTCCGAGCTGCGCTTCTACCTGCTGTTCCTGATCGTCGTCGCCATGGGGCTGACGTACCGCAGGGTCGTCGCCTTCTGCTGCGTGTGGGGCGCCGTGGCGATGCTGGCGCCGGTCTCCGACCTGCCGCTGCTGGAGCTGGCCGCCAACCCGGACGGCGCCTGGTTCTTCATCGCCGGACTCGCCCTGTACCTGATGCACCGCTTCGGGCCCGACCTGCTGCTGTGGGGCATCCTCGGCCTGGCCTGGCTGATGGGCCAGCTGGAGCTGGGCAAACGCATCGACGAGATCGAGCACGTCTCCGGCTGGCGCGGCGCGTTCCTGATCTACACCGTCTTCCTGCTGCTCATGGCCGCCATCGCCCTCGGCCACACCGACCGCGTCCAGTGGAAGTGGCTGGTGACGGCGGGTGCGATGACGTATCCGCTGTACCTGACGCACTACGCGGCGGGGACGGCGCTGATCAGCCGGCTGCGGGATACGACGGACCCCCGGCTGCTGGTGGTGGCGCTGATCGCCGGGTTCTGCGTACTGGGCTACCTGGTCCACCTGCTGGTGGAGCGCCCGGTGGCCCGCGCGCTCAAGAAGGGACTGGACCGGTCCTTCACCCGGATGTGGGCGGCCGACGCCCGCCGGGGCTGAGCCGCCGCGGGCGGGCGCCGGCCGGGGCTCAGCCGATGGTCCACTTCTGGTTGGCGGTGCCGCCGCAGGTCCAGATCTGCAGGCGGGTGCCGTCGGCCGAGGAGTTGTCCTTGGCGTCCAGGCACTTGTCGGCGCCGGTGTTGGTCAGGTCCTTGGCCGCGGTGTACGTCCACTGCTGGGCCTTGGTGCCGTTGCAGGTCCACAGCTGCACCACCGCGCCGTCCGCGGTCGAACCGCCGCTCACGTCGAGGCACTTGCCCAACGCCCGGACCGTGCCGTCGCCGGGCAGCGTCCACTGCTGCGCGGCGACGCCGTTGCAGTCGTGGAGCTGGACGGGCGTGCCGTCGGCGCTGGACGCCCCGGCCACGTCGACGCACATGCCGCCGATGCCCCTGATCGCCCCGCCGGTGGCGCCGGAGCCGGAGGCGGAGACCCGGACGTAGTCGACCGTCATCGTCTGCGGGAAGGCGGTGGCGGAGTCGGGGCTGCCGGGCCAGTCGCCGCCGACCGCGAAGTTGAGGATCAGGAAGAACGGGTGGTCGAAGACCCACTTGTTGCCGTTCACCCCGGAGGGCGTCAGCGTCTTGTACGTCTGCCCGTCCACCGACCAGGTGATCGCCTCGGGGCTCCAGTCGACCGCGAAGGTGTGGAAGCCGTCGGCGAACGCCTTGCCGTCGGGCAGCGTGTACGCCGCGCCGATGCCGCCGCTGCCGGAGTAGCCGGGGCCGTGCACGGTGCCGTGGACCGTGCCGGGCTCGTAGCCGACGTTCTCCATGATGTCGATCTCGCCGCTGTTCGGCCAGCCGGCGCTGCCCAGGTCGTCGCCGAGCATCCAGAACGCGGGCCACACGCCCTGGCCGCGCGGCACCTTGACGCGGGCCTCGAAGCGGCCGTACTCCTGCGTGAAGGTCTTGGCGGTGTTCAGCCGGGCCGAGGTGTACTGGCAGGTGCCGTACCAGCACCGGAGGCCGGTGTCGGTGTTCTTGCGGGCCGTGATGACCAGGTTGCCGCCGCCGTCGAGGGCCGCGTTGGACGTGCTGTCCGTGTAGTACTGCAGTTCGTTGTTGCCGTTGCCCGTGCCGCCGGTCTCCAGCGTCCACTTGCCGGGGTCCGGGCGGCTGCCGGCGGCGCCGTCGAACTCGTCGGACCAGGTGACCGCGGCCTGGGCCGCGTCGGCCCGGTCCGCGCCGGGCCCCGACGTGGTCAGGAGCAGGGCGGCGGCGAGCGCGCCGGTCACCAGCAGGACCAGTCCGCCCAGGGACCAGCCGCGGGCGCGATGAGCAGCCATGGTGAGCACACCTCGTTCTGTGGGGGAGAGCGATGCCGTGCCGGGAGACTAGGGGGAACGACCTGGCTTTACCCGAGGTAACAAGGCTGGGCCCGGAGCGCTTAAGCGGGCTTTAGGGAACGGTTAAGGCGCGCGCCGGCGGCGGGTCGGGACGGCCGGTGGTTTGAGCTGGGTCACGTACGGGGTACTGTCGTCGGCTCGATTGGCGTCCTCGGCGCCCCGTATGGCAGACTAGCGGGGTTGCTCGGTCGAGTGCCGATGCTGCGCGCCTCCCGCCGGGAGGACCGGAAGCGAGTCCCACAGTACTCGTCGCCCCACGCATTACATCGAGAGGTGTAGAGGCGGACGTACGGGAATCTTCCGGGAAGCGTATGCGGGGTTCCGGCCAGGTGCCCGGTGGGTTTTCACCCCCGGTCCGCGGTTCCGGAAGGGCCCGCACTCCCCATCGCAGGGATGTTCGAGGTAGGGCATCTGTGTCAGCGAGAGTGCGACACGCCCGACCGCGTGGGTCGGAGGAGTGCCGGATGCCAGAGCGTGAAGAGAGACAGGACTACGGAGTAGCCATGGCGGGACAGAAGATCCGCATCCGGCTCAAGGCCTACGACCACGAGGTCATCGACTCTTCGGCGAAGAAGATCGTCGAGACGGTGACTCGCACTGGTGCGTCGGTCGCGGGCCCGGTGCCGCTGCCCACTGAGAAGAACGTGTACTGCGTCATCAAGTCGCCGCACAAGTACAAGGACTCGCGCGAGCACTTCGAGATGCGCACGCACAAGCGCCTGATCGACATCCTCGACCCGACCCCCAAGACCGTTGACTCTCTGATGCGACTCGACCTCCCGGCCGGTGTCGACATCGAGATCAAGCTCTGAGGCCGGTGATCTGAAGATGACCAAGCAGATCAAGGGCATCCTGGGCGAGAAGCTCGGCATGACGCAGGTGTGGGACGAGAACAACCGTGTTGTTCCGGTCACCGTCGTCAAGGCCGGCCCCAACGTCGTCACCCAGGTCCGCACGAACGACACCGACGGCTACGAGTCGGTCCAGATCGCCTTCGGCGAGATCGACCCGCGCAAGGTGAACAAGCCCCTCAAGGGCCACTTCGCCAAGGCCGACGTCACGCCCCGCCGCCACCTCGTCGAGATCCGCACGGCCGACGCCTCCGAGTACACGCTCGGCCAGGAAGTCACCGCCGAGGTCTTCGAGGCCGGTGTCAAGGTCGACGTGACCGGCAAGAGCAAGGGCAAGGGCTTCGCCGGTGTCATGAAGCGTCACAACTTCAAGGGCCTCGGCGCCGGTCACGGCACCCAGCGCAAGCACCGCTCGCCCGGCTCCATCGGTGGCTGCGCCACCCCGGGCCGCGTGTTCAAGGGCCTCCGTATGGCGGGTCGCATGGGCAACGAGCGGGTCACCACCCAGAACCTGACCGTCCACGCCGTTGACGCGGAGAAGGGTCTGCTGCTCATCAAGGGCGCGGTTCCCGGTCCGAACGGCGGCCTCGTCCTGGTCCGCACCGCGGCCAAGGGGGCCTGAGGTAACCGATGAGCACTGTTGACATCCTTTCGCCGGCGGGCGACAAGGCCGGTACCGTCGAGCTCCCCGCGGAGATCTTCGACGTCGAGAAGGTCAGCGTTCCGCTGATCCACCAGGTCGTCGTCGCGCAGCTGGCCGCCGCCCGCCAGGGCACCCACAAGACCAAGACGCGTGGCGAGGTCCGCGGCGGCGGCAAGAAGCCGTACCGCCAGAAGGGCACCGGCCGAGCCCGTCAGGGTTCGACCCGCGCGCCGCAGTTCGCCGGTGGTGGCGTCGTGCACGGTCCCGTGCCGCGCGACTACTCGCAGCGCACCCCGAAGAAGATGAAGGCTGCCGCCCTGCGCCACGCCCTCACCGACCGGGCGCGTCACAACCGCATCCACGTCGTCTCCGGCGTGGTCGAGGGCGAGATCTCCACCAAGGCCGCCAAGACGCTGTTCGGCAAGATCAGCGAGCGCAAGAACCTGCTGCTCGTCGCCGAGCGCTCGGACGAGGCCGCGTGGCTCTCCGCCCGCAACCTGCCCCAGATCCACATCCTGGAGCCGGGCCAGCTGAACACGTACGACGTTCTCGTCTCGGACGACGTGGTCTTCACCCAGGCCGCGTTCGAGTCCTTCGTGTCCGGCCCGAAGGCCAATGACACCGAAGGGAGTGACGCCTGATGGCTACGCGTCACCCGAGCATCGCCTCGAAGGCGGCCAAGGCCGCCAAGGCCGCGCGCGTCGCCAAGGCGCGTCGCCACGAGGCCGAGGGCAAGAACACCGTCGTCACCCCGGCGAGCAAGGCGTTCACGGACCCCCGTGACGTCCTGCTGAAGCCGGTCGTGTCGGAGAAGAGCTACGCGCTGCTCGACGAGGGCAAGTACACCTTCATCGTCGCGCCGGGCGCCAACAAGACCCAGATCAAGCAGGCCGTGCAGGCGGTCTTCTCGGTCAAGGTCACCGGGGTCAACACGATCAACCGCCAGGGCAAGCGCAAGCGCACCCGCACCGGTTTCGGCCAGCGCGCCGCGACCAAGCGCGCCATCGTGACCCTCGCCGAGGGCGACCGTATCGACATCTTCGGCGGTCCGACCTCCTAACAGGGGGTCCGGATCGTCCGATATCGGACGAGGACTGAGAAATGGGAATCCGCAAGTACAAGCCGACGACTCCTGGCCGTCGTGGCGCCAGCGTCGCCGACTTCGTCGAGGTCACGCGGTCCACGCCGGAGAAGTCGCTGGTTCGCCCGCTGCACAGCAAGGGCGGCCGTAACAACGCCGGTCGTGTGACCGTTCGCCACCAGGGTGGCGGACACAAGCGCGCCTACCGCGTGATCGACTTCCGTCGGCACGACAAGGACGGCGTGCCGGCGAAGGTCGCGCACATCGAGTACGACCCCAACCGCACCGCGCGCATCGCGCTGCTGCACTACGCCGACGGCGAGAAGCGCTACATCCTCGCCCCGCGCAACCTGCAGCAGGGCGACACCGTGGAGAACGGCCCCGGGGCCGACATCAAGCCGGGCAACAACCTGGCCCTGCGCAACATCCCGGTCGGTACCACGATCCACGCGATCGAGCTCCGCCCCGGCGGCGGCGCGAAGTTCGCCCGCTCCGCCGGCGCCTCCGTGCAGCTGCTCGCCAAGGAGGGCGCCTACGCCCACCTGCGCATGCCGTCCGGTGAGATCCGCCTGGTCGACGTCCGCTGCCGCGCCACCGTCGGCGAGGTCGGCAACGCCGAGCAGTCGAACATCAACTGGGGCAAGGCCGGCCGCAAGCGGTGGCTGGGCGTCCGCCCGACCGTCCGCGGTGTGGTCATGAACCCGGTGGACCACCCGCACGGTGGTGGTGAGGGCCGGACCTCCGGTGGCCGCCACCCCGTGTCCCCGTGGGGCAAGAAGGAAGGCCGTACTCGTTCGCCCAAGAAGGCGTCGAACAAGTACATCGTCCGCCGCCGCAAGACGAACAAGAAGCGCTAAGGACGGGTTGAGATGCCGCGTAGCTTGAAGAAGGGGCCCTTCGTCGACGACCACCTCATCAAGAAGGTGGACGCCCAGAACGAAGCCGGCACCAAGAACGTCATCAAGACCTGGTCCCGTCGCTCGATGATCGTCCCCAGCATGCTGGGCCACACGATCGCGGTGCACAACGGCAAGACCCACATCCCGGTGTTCGTCACCGAGTCGATGGTCGGCCACAAGCTCGGCGAGTTCTCGCCGACGCGCACCTTCCGGGGTCACGTCAAGGACGACCGGAAGTCGAAGCGCCGCTAAAGCGGGGTGGATTCGACTCATGACTAACACCGAAGGGACAACCATGGAAGCCAGGGCCCAGGCGCGGTACATCCGCGTCACGCCCATGAAGGCCCGCCGCGTGGTGGACCTCATCCGTGGCATGGACGCCACGGAGGCCCAGGCGGTCCTGCGTTTCGCCCCGCAGGCCGCGAGCGTGCCGGTCGGCAAGGTGCTGGACAGCGCCATCGCCAACGCCGCGCACAACTACGACCACACCGACGCCGACAGCCTCTACATCTCCGAGGCGTACGTCGACGAGGGCCCGACCCTGAAGCGGTTCCGGCCGCGCGCCCAGGGCCGCGCCTACCGGATCCGCAAGCGGACCAGCCACATCACCGTGGTCGTCAGCAGCAAGGAAGGAACCCGGTAATGGGCCAGAAGGTAAACCCGCACGGGTTCCGGCTCGGTGTCACGACCGACTTCAAGTCGCGTTGGTACGCCGACAAGCTGTACAAGGACTACGTCAAGGAAGACGTCGCCATCCGTCGGATGATGACGTCCGGCATGGAGCGCGCCGGCATCTCCAAGGTGGAGATCGAGCGCACCCGTGACCGCGTCCGCGTGGACATCCACACCGCGCGTCCCGGCATCGTCATCGGCCGCCGCGGCGCCGAGGCCGACCGCATCCGCGGTGACCTGGAGAAGCTGACCGGCAAGCAGGTCCAGCTGAACATCCTCGAGGTCAAGAACCCGGAGACGGACGCTCAGCTGGTGGCCCAGGCCGTCGCCGAGCAGCTCTCCTCCCGCGTCTCCTTCCGCCGCGCCATGCGCAAGAGCATGCAGTCGGCGATGAAGGCGGGCGCCAAGGGCATCAAGATCCAGTGCGGTGGCCGCCTCGGCGGCGCCGAGATGTCCCGCTCGGAGTTCTACCGCGAGGGCCGCGTGCCCCTGCACACGCTCCGCGCGAACGTGGACTACGGCTTCTTCGAGGCCAAGACGACCTTCGGCCGCATCGGCGTGAAGGTCTGGATCTACAAGGGCGACGTCAAGAACATCGCCGAGGTCCGCGCCGAGAACGCCGCTGCCCGCGCCGGCAACCGCCCGGCCCGTGGTGGCAACGACCGCCCGGCCCGTGGTGGCCGCGGTGGCGAGCGTGGCGGTCGCGGTCGCAAGCCGCAGCAGCAGTCGGCCCCGGCCGCCGAAGCCCCCAAGGCTGACGCGCCCGCCGCTGCCGCTCCGGCTGAGAGCACCGGAACGGAGGCCTGACCAGTCATGCTGATCCCCCGTAGGGTCAAGCACCGCAAGCAGCACCACCCCAAGCGCAGTGGTATGGCGAAGGGTGGCACGCAGGTTGCGTTCGGCGAGTACGGCATCCAGGCGCTGACCCCGGCGTACGTGACGAACCGCCAGATCGAGGCCGCCCGTATCGCCATGACCCGCCACATCAAGCGTGGCGGCAAGGTCTGGATCAACATCTACCCGGACCGCCCCCTCACCAAGAAGCCCGCCGAGACCCGCATGGGTTCCGGTAAGGGTTCTCCGGAGTGGTGGATCGCCAACGTCAAGCCCGGACGCGTCATGTTCGAGCTGTCGTACCCCAACGAGAAGATCGCGCGCGAGGCCCTGACCCGTGCGGCTCACAAGCTGCCGATGAAGTGCAAGATCGTCAAGCGCGAGGCAGGTGAAGCGTGATGTCGGCCGGTACCAAGGCGTCCGAGCTGCGCGAGCTGGGCAACGAGGAGCTGCTCAACAAGCTCCGCGAGGCCAAGGAAGAGCTGTTCAACCTCCGCTTCCAGGCGGCGACGGGTCAGCTCGAGAACCACGGCCGGCTCAAGGCCGTCCGTAAGGACATCGCGCGGATCTACACCCTGATGCGTGAGCGCGAGCTGGGCATCGAGACGGTGGAGAGCGCCTGATGAGCGAGAGCAACGTGACTGAGAACAACACCGAGGCGCGCGGCTTCCGTAAGACCCGTGAGGGCTACGTCGTCAGCGACAAGATGGACAAGACCGTCGTCGTCGCCGTCGAGGACCGCGTCAAGCACGCGCTGTACGGCAAGGTCATCCGCCGTACCAACAAGCTCAAGGCGCACGACGAGCAGAACGCCGCGGGTGTCGGCGACCGCGTCCTCCTCATGGAGACCCGGCCGCTGTCCGCCACGAAGCGCTGGCGCGTCGTCGAGATCCTCGAGAAGGCCAAGTAGGTAATTCCCGCAAGGGAATTCCAAACAGTACGTTCCTGCGGGGCATCCCTCGCAGGACAGTTCCGCCAGGCTCCGGGGGACCGCTCGCATGAGCGGCCCCCGGGGAACCGGCAGACATTCAGGAGATAGACGTGATCCAGCAGGAGTCGCGACTGCGTGTCGCCGACAACACGGGTGCGAAGGAAATCCTCACCATCCGTGTGCTCGGTGGCTCCGGTCGCCGCTACGCGGGTATCGGTGACGTCATCGTCGCCACCGTCAAGGACGCGATCCCCGGTGGCAACGTGAAGAAGGGTGACGTCGTCAAGGCGGTCATCGTTCGCACCGTCAAGGAGCGCCGCCGTCCGGACGGCTCGTACATCCGCTTCGACGAGAACGCCGCCGTCATTCTGAAGAACGACGGCGACCCTCGCGGCACCCGTATCTTCGGCCCCGTCGGCCGTGAGCTGCGCGAGAAGAAGTTCATGAAGATCATCTCCCTCGCGCCGGAGGTGCTGTGAGCATGAAGATCAAGAAGGGCGACCTGGTCCAGGTCATCACCGGTAAGGACAAGGGCAAGCAGGGCAAGGTCATCGCGGCCTTCCCCCGCGAGGACCGCGTCCTGGTCGAGGGTGTCAACCGGGTCAAGAAGCACACCAAGGCCGGGCCGACCGCTCGCGGTTCGCAGGCCGGCGGCATCGTCACCACCGAGGCGCCGATCCACGTCTCCAACGTCCAGCTGGTCGTGGAGAAGGACGGCAAGAAGGTCGTGACCCGCGTCGGTTACCGCTTCGACGACGAAGGCAACAAGATCCGCGTTGCCAAGCGGACGGGTGAGGACATCTGATGGCTACCACCACCACTCCGCGTCTGAAGACGAAGTACCGCGAGGAGATCGCGGGCAAGCTGCGTGACGAGTTCAAGTACGAGAACGTCATGCAGATCCCCGGCCTCGTCAAGATCGTGGTCAACATGGGTGTGGGCGACGCCGCCCGCGACTCGAAGCTCATGGACGGTGCCGTCCGTGACCTGACCACCATCACCGGTCAGAAGCCGGCCATCACCAAGGCCCGCAAGTCCATCGCGCAGTTCAAGCTGCGCGAGGGTCAGCCGATCGGTGCCCACGTCACGCTCCGTGGCGACCGCATGTGGGAGTTCCTGGACCGCACCCTGTCGCTGGCGCTCCCGCGCATCCGCGACTTCCGCGGCCTGTCCCCCAAGCAGTTCGACGGCCGTGGCAACTACACCTTCGGTCTCACGGAGCAGGTCATGTTCCACGAGATCGACCAGGACAAGATCGACCGCGTCCGGGGTATGGACATCACCGTGGTCACCACGGCGACCAACGACGCTGAGGGCCGCGCGCTCCTTCGTCACCTCGGCTTCCCCTTCAAGGAGGCGTGAGCGAGATGGCGAAGAAGGCTCTGATTGCCAAGGCTGCTCGCAAGCCCAAGTTCGGTGTGCGTGGCTACACCCGCTGCCAGCGCTGCGGCCGCCCGCACTCCGTGTACCGCAAGTTCGGCCTGTGCCGCGTCTGCCTTCGTGAGATGGCTCACCGTGGCGAGCTGCCGGGCGTGACCAAGAGCTCCTGGTAGTCCCCCTTCTAGGGACTTTCCAGGGCTCTCGGTAAGCAACTGGGTCGGCAGGGGCCCACCCTCGCATGCCTTAGGCTTGTGGGGTTGGGCGCCTGTCGTGCCCATACGACTTACTACGCCGTAGGTCCACCGCGCCGCACCCGTCCCGTCTCGGATCGGGGAGAGGGATGGCGCACCAGGAAACCCCGGCGAGAGAGGCCGAAGGCCAATTCATGACCATGACTGATCCGATCGCAGACATGCTTACGCGTCTGCGGAACGCGAACTCGGCGTACCACGACTCCGTGACGATGCCGGCGTCCAAGATCAAGTCTCACATCGCGGAGATCCTCCAGCAGGAGGGCTTCATCACGGGCTGGAAGGTCGAGGACGCCGAGGTCGGCAAGAACCTCGTCCTGGAGCTGAAGTTCGGCCCCAACCGTGAGCGCTCCATCGCGGGCATCAAGCGGATCTCCAAGCCCGGTCTCCGGGTGTACGCGAAGTCCACCAACCTGCCGAAGGTGCTCGGCGGCCTGGGCGTGGCGATCATCTCCACGTCGCACGGGCTCCTCACCGACAAGCAGGCCGGCAAGAAGGGCGTGGGTGGGGAAGTCCTCGCCTACGTCTGGTAGCGGAAGGGAACGGAGGAAACAGCTATGTCGCGCATCGGCAAGCTCCCCATCGCGGTTCCCGCCGGCGTGGACGTCACCATCGACGGCCAGACGGTCTCGGTCAAGGGCCCCAAGGGCACGCTGACCCACACCGTCGTGGCGCCGATCGAGATCGCCAAGGGCGAGGACGGCGTGCTCAACGTCACCCGCCCCAACGACGAGCGTCAGAACAAGGCCCTGCACGGCCTGTCCCGCACGCTGGTGGCGAACATGATCACCGGCGTGACCCAGGGTTACGTGAAGAAGCTCGAGATCAGCGGTGTCGGTTACCGCGTTGTCGCCAAGGGTTCGAACCTGGAGTTCTCCCTCGGTTACAGCCACCCGATCCTGGTCGAGGCCCCCGAGGGCATCACCTTCAAGGTCGAGGCTCCCACCCGTTTCTCGGTCGAGGGCATCGACAAGCAGAAGGTCGGCGAGGTCGCGGCCAACATCCGCAAGCTGCGCAAGCCCGACCCGTACAAGGCCAAGGGCGTCAAGTACGAGGGCGAAGTCATCCGCCGCAAGGTCGGAAAGGCGGGTAAGTAAGCCATGGCATACGGGCAGAAGATCCTCAAGGGCGACGCCTACAAGCGCGCCGCGATCAAGCGCCGTCACATCCGCATCCGCAAGCGCGTCGCGGGTACGGCGGAGCGTCCCCGTCTGGTCGTGACCCGCTCCAACCGCCACATCGTGGCGCAGGTCATCGACGACCTGAAGGGCCACACCGTGGCGTCGGCGTCCACCCTGGACACCTCGATCCGCGGTGGCGAGGGCGACAAGTCCGCGCAGGCCAAGCAGGTCGGTGCCCTGGTCGCCGAGCGCGCCAGGGCCGCCGGTGTCGAGGCCGTGGTGTTCGACCGCGGTGGTAACCAGTACGCCGGGCGCATCGCCGCCCTGGCGGACGCCGCCCGCGAGGCCGGGCTCAAGTTCTGAGCCGCTTGTAGCTAGCGGAAAGAGAGAGGTAATCCAATGGCTGGACCCCAGCGCCGCGGAAGCGGTGCCGGTGGCGGCGAGCGGCGGGACCGGAAGGGCCGTGACGGCGGCGCTGCTGCCGCCGAGAAGACCGCATACGTTGAGCGCGTCGTCGCGATCAACCGTGTCGCCAAGGTTGTGAAGGGTGGTCGTCGCTTCAGCTTCACCGCGCTGGTCGTGGTGGGCGACGGTGACGGCACCGTGGGTGTCGGTTACGGCAAGGCCAAGGAGGTGCCGGCCGCCATCGCCAAGGGTGTCGAGGAGGCCAAGAAGCACTTCTTCAAGGTCCCCCGTATCCAGGGCACCATCCCGCACCCGATCCAGGGTGAGAAGGCCGCCGGCGTCGTGCTGCTCAAGCCCGCGTCGCCCGGTACCGGTGTTATCGCCGGTGGTCCGGTGCGCGCCGTGCTCGAGTGCGCCGGTATCCACGACATCCTGTCGAAGTCGCTCGGCTCCGACAACGCGATCAACATCGTGCACGCGACCGTGGCGGCCCTCAAGGGCCTGCAGCGTCCGGAGGAGGTCGCGGCCCGCCGCGGTCTGCCGCTCGAGGACGTCGCCCCCGCGGCTCTGCTGCGTGCGCGTGCCGGGGCGGGTGCGTGATCATGGCGCAGCTCAAGATTACGCAGGTCAAGTCCTACATCGGCAGCAAGCAGAACCACCGTGACACCCTGCGTTCCCTTGGTCTCAAGGGCATCAACACGCAGGTCGTCAAGGAGGATCGTCCCGAGTTCCGCGGCATGGTGCACACCGTCCGCCACCTCGTGACGGTCGAGGAGGTCGACTGATCATGGCGGAGCAGAACCCGCTCAAGATCCACAACCTCCGTCCCGCCCCGGGCGCCAAGACCGCCAAGACCCGTGTCGGTCGTGGTGAGGCGTCGAAGGGTAAGACGGCCGGTCGTGGTACCAAGGGTACGAAGGCCCGCTACCAGGTTCCGGAGAGCTTCGAGGGTGGCCAGATGCCCCTCCACATGCGTCTCCCGAAGCTGAAGGGCTTCAAGAACCCGTTCAAGACCGAGTACCAGGTCGTGAACCTCGACAAGCTGGCCAAGCTCTACCCGCAGGGTGGCGAGGTCACGGTCGAGGACCTGGTGGCCAAGGGCGCCGTTCGCAAGAACAGCCTGGTCAAGGTCCTCGGCGAGGGCGAGATCTCCGTGGCGGTCGAGGTGAAGGTCGACAAGGCCTCCGCCTCCGCCAAGGAGAAGATCGCCGCCGCCGGCGGCAGCGTCACCGAGCTCGTCTGAACATCACAGGCGTCTCGATGACTTGAGCGATCCCGACCGGGGATACCCCACAAATGGGGTATCCCCGGTCGGTCGTTCCAAGGGCAGTGGTCTCGCCGGTAAGGTGACCGGAACTGCCCACTTTCACGGGTGTCACACATGGGGCACCCTGAGCGGCAGTTGACCGTTACTCATTAAGTCGTCAGTCGAACCTCAAGACCGTCACCCTTGACGCGCCAGCGCGGGGGTCGCAGGAGGCACCGTGCTCACCGCGTTCGCCCGGGCGTTCAAGACGCCCGACCTGCGCAAGAAGCTCCTCTTCACGCTCGGGATCATCATCGTGTACCGCGTGGGCACGAACATCCCGATCCCGGGCGTCGACTACAAGAGCGTTCAAGAGTGTGTGGACCAGGCGTCCGGCAACCAGGGCCTGTTCGGTCTGGTCAACATGTTCAGCGGCGGCGCCCTGCTGCAGATCACGGTCTTCGCGCTCGGCATCATGCCGTACATCACGGCCAGCATCATTCTGCAGCTGCTGACCGTCGTCATCCCGCGCCTGGAAGCCCTGAAGAAGGAGGGCCAGGCCGGCACGGCGAAGATCACGCAGTACACCCGCTACCTGACCATCGCGCTCGCCATCCTCCAGGGCACCGGCCTGGTGGCCACCGCGCGCAGCGGTGCCCTGTTCTCGGGCTGCACCGTCGCCAGCCAGATCGTCCCCGACCAGGCGATCTTCACCACCATCGTCATGGTGATCTGCATGACCGCCGGCACCGCCTGCGTCATGTGGCTCGGTGAGCTGATCACCGACCGCGGCATCGGCAACGGCATGTCGATCCTCATGTTCATCTCGATCGCCGCGACCTTCCCGTCCGCCCTGTGGGCCATCAAGACGCAGGGCTCGCTGGCCGACGGCTGGATCGAGTTCGGCACGGTCATCGCGGTCGGCCTGGTCATGGTCGGCCTGGTGGTCTTCGTCGAGCAGGCGCAGCGCCGCATCCCCGTGCAGTACGCCAAGCGGATGATCGGCCGCCGCTCCTACGGCGGTACGTCCACGTACATCCCGCTCAAGGTGAACCAGGCGGGCGTGATCCCCGTCATCTTCGCGTCGTCGCTGCTGTACATCCCGGCTCTGATCGCCCAGTTCTCCAGCGGCACCTCCGGCTGGAAGACCTGGATCGAGGCCAACCTCGTCAAGGGCGACCATCCCATCTACATCACCCTTTACTTCTTGCTCATTGTTTTCTTCGCGTTCTTCTACGTGGCGATCTCCTTCAACCCCGAGGAAGTCGCGGACAACATGAAGAAGTATGGTGGCTTCATCCCGGGCATCCGGGCTGGCCGACCGACCGCTGAGTATCTGAGCTACGTACTCAACCGGATCACCTGGCCGGGTTCGCTGTATCTGGGTCTTATCGCTCTCGTGCCGACGATGGCGTTGGTTGGTTTCGGGGCAAACCAGAACTTCCCGTTCGGTGGTACCAGCATCCTGATCATCGTGGGTGTGGGACTGGAGACGGTGAAGCAGATCGAGAGCCAGCTCCAGCAGCGCAATTACGAAGGGTTCCTCCGCTGATGCGAATCGTCCTCGTCGGGCCGCCGGGCGCCGGTAAGGGAACGCAGGCCACCCGCCTTGCCGAGACGCTGCACATCCCGCACATCTCCACGGGCGACCTGTTCCGCGCCAACATCAGCCGGCAGACGGAGCTGGGCAAGCTCGCGAAGTCCTACATGGACGCGGGGAACCTCGTCCCCGACGAGGTCACCATCGCCATGGCGAAGGACCGGATGGAGCAGCCCGACGCCGAGGGCGGTTTCCTGCTGGACGGCTTCCCGCGCAACGTCTCCCAGGCCCAGGCGCTGGACGAGCTGCTCGAGACCGAGGACATGGGGCTCGACGCGGTGCTGGACCTGGAGGCGCCGGAGGAGGAGGTCGTCAAGCGGATCGCCGGGCGCAGGGTCTGCCGCACCGACTCGTCGCACGTCTTCCACGTCACGTACAAGCGGCCGGCCGAGGAGGGCGTCTGCGACGTCTGCGGCGGGGAGCTGTACCAGCGGGACGACGACTCCGAGGGGACCGTGCGCAAGCGGCTGGAGGTCTACCACACGCAGACCGAGCCGATCATCGACTACTACAAGTCGCAGGGGCTGGTCGTGACCATCTCCGCGATGGGGGCGGTCGACGAGGTCACGGAGCGGGCGCTGGAGGCGCTCAAGCGCGAGCAGTAGGTTCCGCGTCGCTTCTCGGCCGCGGTCCGCCTCCGGCGGGCCGCGGCCGTCGTGTGCGCGGGGGCCGTCCGCGCGGACGGCGCGTGCGGCGCGCCGCCGTAAGGTTGAGGTGCCCGTACTTCCCTGGTCCAGAAAGGCCGCAGGTTCCCATGGTGCAGATCAAGAGTCCCGAGCAGATCGCCAAAATGCGTGAGGCGGGGCTGGTCGTCGCCGCCATCCACGCGGCCACGCGGGAGGCCGCCGTGCCCGGCGCCACCACCAAGGACCTGGACCAGGTCGCCCGCAAGGTGCTCGCCGAGCACAACGCCAAGCCGAACTTCCTCGGGTACGGCGGCTTCCCCGCGACGATCTGCACCTCCGCCAACGAGGTCGTCGTCCACGGCATCCCCTCCGACGAGGTCGTGCTCAAGGACGGGGACATCATCTCCATCGACTGCGGCGCGATCGTCGACGGCTGGCACGGTGACGCCGCCTACACCGCCTTCGTGGGCTCCGGCCACGCGCCGGAGCTGGTCGAGCTCTCCCGGGTGACCGAGGAGTCGATGTGGGCCGGGATCGCCGCCATGAAGCAGGGGAACCGGCTGGTCGACATCTCCCGGGCGGTCGAGACGTACATCCGCCGGCAGCCCAGGCCGGGCGGCGGCCGGTACGGGATCATCGAGGACTACGGCGGCCACGGCATCGGCACCGAGATGCACATGGACCCGCACCTGCTGAACTACGTCGACCGGCGCCGGGGCAAGGGGCCGAAGCTGGTCCCGGGCATCTGCCTGGCCATCGAGCCGATGGTGTCGCTCGGCACGCCGAGGACGCGAGTGCTGGAGGACGAGTGGACCGTGGTCACCACGGACGGCACCTGGTCCTCGCACTGGGAGCACTCCGTCGCCCTGACCGAGCAGGGCCCCCTGGTGCTGACCGCCCCCGACGGCGGCAGGGCCAAGCTGGCGGAGCTGGGGATCACGGCCGCGCCCGACCCGCTCGCATAGTGATCTCCCGGGTGGGGCAGACTTCCTCGTTTCGCCTTTCCGGGGGTGCTGACGTAGACTGACTCGTCGGCTCTGGTGTACCCGCATGTCCGCATGCGTCTCCACCGGAGTCGATCAAGGTAGTCGATTCGAAGGGCGAAGCGTGGCCAAGAAGCAGGGTGCCATCGAGATCGAGGGCACTGTCGTCGAGTCTCTGCCGAACGCCATGTTCAAGGTTGAGCTCCAGAACGGCCACCAGGTCCTGGCACACATCAGCGGCAAGATGCGCATGCACTACATCCGCATCCTCCCTGACGACCGGGTCGTGGTGGAGCTGTCTCCGTACGACCTGACGCGTGGCCGGATCGTCTACCGGTACAAGTAGATCTTGCCCACGTCCCGCGTGCTGTCCGCGCGGGTCCGCCGGCAACTGACCCGGAGAACCTCACACCCATGAAGGTCAAGCCGAGCGTCAAGAAGATCTGCGACAAGTGCAGGGTGATCCGCCGTCACGGTCGGGTCATGGTCATCTGCGACAACCCGCGCCACAAGCAGCGCCAGGGCTGACGCAGTACCCTCCCTCCGCGATTCGCAGTACTTCGCGCGACGCGAGCTGAATATGTTCATACGCAGGACCCGGGCGCAGCCGTGCCCGACACCCCCGGTTCGGAGGCCGGGGACCTTGTCCGTACCTGGTACGGCGGGCGGGGAGCCGGTTCTGTGGAAGACCTCCGAAGATCACCAGGAGCCATTGAATGGCACGCGTTTCCGGTGTTGACATCCCGCGCGAAAAGCGCGTGGAGATCGCCCTCACCTACGTGTTCGGCATCGGCCGGACCCTCTCGCAGCAGACGCTGGCCGCCACCGGTGTGGACCCGAACACCCGTGTTCGCGACCTCTCCGAGGAGCAGCTCGTCGCGATCCGCGAGTACGTCGACAACAACATCAAGACCGAGGGTGACCTCCGTCGCGAGATCCAGGCCGACATCCGCCGCAAGGTCGAGATCGGCACCTACCAGGGTCTGCGTCACCGCCGTGGTCTGCCGGTGCGCGGTCAGCGCACCAGCACGAACGCTCGTACCCGCAAGGGCCCGCGTCGCGCCATCGCCGGCAAGAAGAAGCCGGGCAAGAAGTAGTCCTCAGCGGACGACGCTTCACCAGCGGTCTTCGCTGTAGGACCGACCACCTCCCCGTAGGAGTTATAGATGCCCCCCAAGGGACGTCAGGGCGCTGCCAAGAAGGTGCGCCGCAAGGAAAAGAAGAACGTCGCTCACGGCCACGCGCACATCAAGAGCACGTTCAACAACACGATCGTGTCCATCACGGACCCGACCGGCAACGTGATCTCCTGGGCCTCCGCCGGCCACGTCGGCTTCAAGGGCTCCCGGAAGTCCACGCCGTTCGCCGCGCAGATGGCCGCCGAGTCGGCCGCCCGTCGCGCGCAGGAGCACGGCATGCGCAAGGTCGACGTGTTCGTGAAGGGCCCGGGTTCGGGTCGTGAGACCGCGATCCGTTCGCTCCAGGCGACCGGTCTCGAGGTCGGCTCCATCCAGGACGTCACGCCCACCCCGCACAACGGCTGCCGTCCGCCGAAGCGCCGTCGCGTCTGACGCGCGGCTGAGGGCGGGCGGGCATCCGGCTGGGGGTGTGGGGGTTATCCCCCACATGTCGCAGTACGGCTGCCGTCCGCCGAAGCGCCGTCGCGTCTGACGCGCGGCTGAGGGCGGGCGGGCATCCGGCTGGGGGTGTGGGGGTTGTCCCCCACATGTCGCAGTACGGCTGCCGTCCGCCGAAGCGCCGTCGACTCTGACGTCCGCTTCTCGGCTCGCGGTTCCGGGCGGTACGGCTCCTTTCGGCCGTGCCGCCCGTACCCTTGCAGTACATGGTCGGGCGTCAAATAGCGGGCGCCCCTGACTGAAGGAACACACATGCTGATCGCTCAGCGTCCCTCGTTGACCGAAGAGGTCGTCGACGAGTTCCGCTCCCGGTTCGTGATCGAGCCGCTGGAGCCGGGCTTCGGCTACACCCTCGGCAACTCCCTGCGCCGTACGCTCCTCTCCTCGATCCCGGGTGCGGCGGTCACGTCGATCCGCATCGACGGCGTCCTGCACGAGTTCACCACCGTGCCGGGCGTCAAGGAGGACGTCACCGACCTGATCCTCAACATCAAGCAGCTGGTCGTGAGCAGTGAGCACGACGAGCCGGTCGTGATGTACCTGCGCAAGCAGGGCCCGGGTCTGGTCACCGCCGCCGACATCGCGCCGCCGGCCGGTGTCGAGGTGCACAACCCCGACCTCGTCCTCGCCACGCTCAACGGCAAGGGCAAGCTGGAGATGGAGCTGACGGTCGAGCGCGGCCGCGGTTACGTCTCCGCCGTGCAGAACAAGCAGGTCGGCCAGGAGATCGGCCGTATCCCGGTCGACTCGATCTACTCGCCGGTCCTCAAGGTCACGTACAAGGTCGAGGCCACGCGTGTCGAGCAGCGCACCGACTTCGACAAGCTGATCGTCGACGTCGAGACCAAGCAGGCGATGCGTCCGCGTGACGCCATGGCCTCCGCGGGCAAGACCCTGGTCGAGCTGTTCGGTCTCGCCCGCGAGCTGAACATCGACGCCGAGGGCATCGACATGGGTCCGTCCCCGACGGACGCCGCGCTCGCCGCCGACCTGGCGCTGCCGATCGAGGAGCTGGAGCTCACCGTCCGGTCGTACAACTGCCTCAAGCGCGAGGGCATCCACTCCGTGGGCGAGCTGGTCGCGCGGTCCGAGGCGGACCTGCTCGACATCCGCAACTTCGGTGCGAAGTCCATCGACGAGGTCAAGGCCAAGCTCGCGGGCATGGGCCTGGCGCTGAAGGACTCGCCCCCCGGGTTCGACCCGACCGCCGCCGCCGACGCCTTCGGCGCGGACGACGACGCGGACGCCGGGTTCGTGGAGACCGAGCAGTACTGAGTCCCGCGCCGGTCCGCCGTGGCCGGCCGCGTGCTCGCCCGCGTCCCTTGGGGGCGCGGACCCTCCGGGGCGCCCGAAAGGCGCCCCGGATCTCCGACGGGCGACCGCCTGCTCGGATACTGACCCCGGTACCTGATACGGCCGGGGCAGACACCTAGGAGAGACATCATGCCGAAGCCCACCAAGGGTGCCCGTCTGGGCGGCAGTGCCGCGCACGAGAAGCTGCTGCTCGCGAACCTCGCGAAGTCGCTCTTCGAGCACGGCAGGATCACCACCACCGAGGCGAAGGCCCGCAAGCTGCGGCCGTACGCCGAGCGTCTGGTCACCAAGGCGAAGAAGGGCGACCTCCACAACCGCCGTCAGGTGCTCCAGGTGATCACGGACAAGAGCATCGTCCACACGCTCTTCACCGAGATCGGCCCGCGCTACGAGAACCGGCCGGGTGGCTACACACGCATCACCAAGATCGGCAACCGTCGTGGTGACAACGCGCCCATGGCCGTCATCGAGCTGGTCGAGGCGCTGACGGTCGCGCAGCAGGCGACCGGTGAGGCCGAGGCGGCGACGAAGCGTGCCGCCAAGGACGCCGAGGCCACCGAGGCGACCGAGGCTCCCGCCGAGGCCACCGAGGCTCCCGCCGAGGAGTCGAAGGACGCGTAGGCGTCTGCGGGGTTCCGCGCGGTCGGCGGCTGCGGGTTCGTCGTGGCTGGTCGCGCGGTTCCCCACGCCCCCTGAGGGGCGCTGTTGCGGGTCCGTTCCCTTCAAGGGGCGGGCCCGCTTCTGTGTTGTTGAGAGGAACTGGGTGTGAGTGACGAAGTAGCTCCTGGGTGCGTGCGTGTCCGTCTTGATCTCTCCTACGACGGCACGGGTTTCTCCGGCTGGGCCAAGCAGGCCGGGGGGCGGCGGACCGTGCAGGGGGAGATCGAGGACGCGCTGCGGACGGTCACGCGGTCGGGGGAGCGGACGTACGAGCTGACCGTGGCCGGGCGGACGGACGCGGGGGTGCACGCGCGGGGGCAGGTGGCGCACGTCGACCTGCCGGCGAAGGTGTGGGAGGAGCACCGGGAGAAGCTGCTCAAGCGGCTGGCCGGGCGGTTGCCGAAGGACGTGCGGGTGTGGTCGGTGGAGGAGGCGCCGGCGGGGTTCGACGCGCGGTTCTCCGCGGTGTGGCGGCGGTACGCGTACCGCGTCACCGACCACCCCGGCGGCGTCGATCCGCTGCTGCGGGGGCACGTGCTGTGGCACGACTGGCCGCTGGACGTCGACGCCATGAACGAGGCGGCGCGGGCGCTGCTGGGGGAGCACGACTTCGCCGCGTACTGCAAGCGGCGGGAGGGGGCCACCACCATCCGCACGCTCCAGGAGCTGAGCCTGGTGCGGGGGGCGGACGGGGTCGTCACCGCGACGGTGCGGGCCGACGCCTTCTGCCACAACATGGTGCGGTCGCTGATCGGGGCGCTGCTGTTCGTCGGTGACGGGCACCGGGGGCCGGAGTGGCCGGGGAAGGTGCTGGCGGCCGGGGTGCGGGACTCGGCGGTGCACGTGGTGCGGCCGCACGGGCTGACGCTGGAGGAGGTCGGCTACCCGGCCGACGAGCTGCTGGCGGCGCGGAGCCTGGAGGCCCGGAACAAGCGCTCGCTGCCCGGCCTGTCGGGATGCGCCGCCTGCTAGTTCCACAGGAGCCTCGCGTCCGTGTCGCCCTCGGGGGCTTTCCGGACGTGGGGGCTCTCGTCGTCTCCCGCGGTCCCGCCGCCTCCCGTGCGCCCTCGCGGTGCCCGTGCGTGGGTGTGGAGCGGCCGGGCGGGGGCGGCGGGCCGGCCGGGCTCGGGGGCTCCGGGCGGGTTCGGTGGGCCCTGCGCGGACCGGGGGCGCCGTGTCGCGCGCCAGGGCGGCGGACGGCGCTACGACCGCGTCCGGGGCAGCGGTGGGCGACGGGGACTCATCCGTTCGCCGCCGCCGAGGCCTGTGCCTGCCCGCGCCGGTGGATCTGGCGGTAGGTGAACGTGCCCAGGTCGTCGCCGGTGCGGAAGACCGCCGTGTCCTGCTCCGTGACGTCCTCGCCGCCGGTGAAGCCGGCGACGGTGAAGTAGAGGTAGCGGCCGTAGGAGTTGGTCGTGTTCCGGCAGACGGGACCGTCGCAGAAGGAGGCGACGCCGCCGCCGGACAGCGGCTCGACGATGCTCCTGGTGTCGGTCTGCGACTTGGCCCGGGTGGCCTTCGCGGCGGTGTCGAAGACGGCGACGCCGACCGTGACCGCGATGTCGTCCTTGGTGTAGGTGACGCGCATCAGCCGGGTGCAGTCGTTGGCCTCCAGCACCTGCGGCAGGGTCTGCTGGGCGGCCGAGGAGCAGGTGGTGGTGTCGGCCGTCGGGCCCTTCTTGTAGACCGTCTCGCCCATGGTCAGCTGGGTGCCGGGGAAGAGCGTCTCCGGGCTGAGCGCGGCCGTGTCCTTCTTGGCGCTGGAGATGAAGTCCTGCGGGTCCAGCGGGGGCGGCGCGCTGGTCGGGGCGAACGACGGCGCCGAGTCCGTCGCGCTCGGTATCCCGGCCGTCGACGGCAGCCGGGACGACGGCGAGTCCGACGCCTGGCCCGAGCCGTCCGCCGAGACCACGGCCACGGCGACGGCGGTCGCCACCGCCACGGTGGCCAGCGCCCCGCCGCCTATGAACAGCAGCCGGCGGCGCTTGGCGCGCGCCTCGGACGCCTCGGCCAGCGCGGCCCAGTCCGGGGTGTCACCACCCCCGCTGTTCCACGCCTGTTGCCGCTGCTGGGACTGCGGTGTCCAGGGATCCCACTGGGAGTCAGGTCCCCCCTGCCCAAAACTCATGGGGCGCATCTTAGACGGGACAGATGGCGTGCTGGTCCGTGTCCACGGGGAGGGGAGCGCCTAGCGTTCCGGTCATGCGGACGGGCAAAGACGACATCTCGGGGTGGTTGGGGCGTCCCGCGGGGCGGGCGGCGTGGGCGGTGCTCGTGGCGGTGCTGGGCGCGCTGGTGGCGCGGACCGCGCGGGTGACCTCGGACGGAGGGATGGACAACGCCATCGTGGTGCGGGCCGCCCGGACCTGGCTGGCCGGCGGCGACCCCTATGACGATCCCCACTTCCTCTATTTCCCGAGCGCGGTGCTGGCCGCCGTACCGCAGGCCCTGCTGCCGCCGGCGGCGCTGCGGTGCGCGGCGCCGCTCGTGGCCGCCGGGCTGCTGGCGCTGGGCTGGGGCTGCGCGCTGCGGCTGCACGGGACGGCGCCGGGCAGCCGGCTCGCCGTGCTGGGGCTGACCGGGCTCGCGGCGGGGTTCGCGCCGTTCGCGCACCTGGTGCGGCTGGGCAACTGGACGGTCACGGCGGCCCTCGCGCTGCCGCTGTGCCTGCTCCTGGCGCACCGGGGGCGGTGGACCGCGGCGGGCGCGGTGCTCGGCGCCGCCGTCGCGCTGAAGCCGCTGCTCGTCCCGGCCGCGCTGCTCTTCGTGCTGGCCGGCAGGTGGCGGGCGCTGGCGGTGGCGGCCCTGGTGCCGGCCCTCGGCTCCGGGGCGGCGGCGCTGCTGCTGCCCGACCCGGCCGGCTTCCTCACCCGCACCCTGCCCTTCCTGCTGCGCGGCGACGACGGCTTCGTCCGGCTCTACGAGGCGTCCCCGGCGGCCGTGCTGCCCCGGCTGGGCGTGCCCGTGCCGCTCGCCCAGGGCCTGGCCGTCCTGGCGGCGGGCGCCGGGGTGCTGTGCGCCCGCCGGCGCTGGCGCCGGGCCGACCCCGGCCCGCTGCGCTACGCCGAGACCGCGGCCGGCCTGATGCTCTCGGCGTTCCTGGTCTCCCGTCCCTCCTACGACCACTATCTGCTGGTCGTCGTGCCACTGCTGCTCGCCGGGCTGCCGTACGGCGGCTCGGTCGCCCGGCGCCCCGGCTTCTGGGTCGCCCTGGTCCCGCAACTGCCCGGGGTGACCTGGCCCTGGCTGGAGACGGGGCGGCGACGGGCCTTCAGGGACGCGTTCACGCTGGGCGCGCTGGCGGTGGCGGTGGCCGCGCACGCATGGCGGCGCCCCCGGGAGCGGGGGGTCCGGGACGGGCGGACGGCCCGGTCGCTCCCGGCGGCGCGTACGCTGGAGGTGGACGGCGGTTCCCGGTGACCCCTCGTTTTGACCCTTCTGGGGGCACACCGGTATCCTGCATGTTCGTTGTGTATTGGCTTGCTCATTCTCACGGGACGGGCCCTTACACCGGTCCACCGGGCCGATGACCAGCGACCCACGTACGCGGTATGCGTCGCCGCAGTGCGGTCCAGGCTGTCGTGATCGTTTCGGTGACCTGTTCAGGACCATTCACTCGAAGCGAAGGCTACGAACCGTGCGTACGTACAGCCCCAAGCCCGGCGATGTGACGCGCCAGTGGCACGTCATCGACGCTCAGGACGTCGTCCTGGGCCGTCTGGCCTCCACCGCGGCCTCCATCCTGCGTGGCAAGCACAAGGCGATCTACGCGCCCCACGTCGACACCGGTGACTTCGTCATCATCATCAACGCCGACAAGGTGCACCTCTCCGGCAACAAGCGGACCCAGAAGATGGCCTACCGCCACTCCGGGTACCCGGGCGGTCTGCGCTCCGTCCGCTACGACGAGCTGCTGGACAAGAACCCCGAGAAGGCCATCGAGAAGGCCGTCAAGGGCATGCTCCCCAAGAACACGCTGGGCCGTCAGATGCTCTCGAAGCTGAAGGTCTACAAGGGTGACCAGCACCCGCACGGCGCGCAGCAGCCGCAGCCGTTCGAGATCACCCAGGTCGCGCAGTAAGTCCGGCCACCCCCAAGACTGAACAGAATCTTCTGAGGAGAATCGTGGCCGAGACCACTGCCGAGCAGCCGCTCGAAGAGCTTGACATCGACAGCTACACCACCGAGTCGGAGGTGCCCGTCGAGGGCGAGTACACCTCCGAGTCGCTGGCCTCCCGCTTCGGCGAGCCCCAGCCGGCCGCCGGCCTGGGCCGCCGCAAGAACGCCATCGCCCGCGTCCGGATCGTCCCGGGCAGCGGCAAGTGGAAGATCAACGGCCGCACCCTTGAGGACTACTTCCCCAACAAGGTGCACCAGCAGGAGGTCAACGAGCCCTTCAAGGTGCTGGAGCTCGACGACCGCTACGACGTGATCGCCCGCATCTCCGGCGGCGGCGTCTCCGGCCAGGCCGGTGCCCTCCGCCTCGGTGTCGCGCGTGCCCTGAACGAGGCCGACGTCGACAACAACCGCGGTCCGCTGAAGAAGGCCGGCTTCCTGCGCCGCGACGACCGCGCGGTCGAGCGGAAGAAGGCCGGTCTGAAGAAGGCCCGCAAGGCTCCGCAGTACAGCAAGCGCTAAACCCCACGCGCCTGCGCGTACTCCGAACGCCCCGGCGGCACGCCACTTGTGCCTCCGGGGCGTTCGTTTATCCACAGCCAGAGGCGTATAACGGCACAAGACGCTCAAAGGCTTATGTGATCGGATGTCGGTTCGGATGTCGGTGCGGTGTGCATCTGACGATTCCTCAGGAGGACAAGTGGGACGACTCTTCGGCACGGACGGCGTGCGCGGTGTCGCCAACGCGGATCTGACGGCCGAGATGGCGCTCGGCCTCTCCGTCGCCGCGGCGCACGTACTGGCCGAGGCGGGCACGTTCGAGGGGCACCGGCCGACCGCCGTGGTCGGACGCGATCCGCGGGCCTCCGGCGAGTTCCTGGAGGCCGCCGTCGTCGCGGGCCTGGCCAGCGCCGGCGTCGACGTGCTGCGGGTCGGGGTGCTGCCGACGCCCGCGGTCGCCCACCTCACCGGCGCGCTCGGCGCCGACCTGGGGGTGATGCTCTCCGCGAGCCACAACGCCATGCCCGACAACGGGATCAAGTTCTTCGCCCGCGGCGGCCACAAACTCGCCGACGAGCTGGAGGACCGCATCGAGTCCGTCTACGCCGAGCACCGCACCGGAGCGCCCTGGGACCGGCCGACCGGGGCCGGCGTCGGCCGGGTGCGGGAGTACAAGGAGGGGCTCGACCAGTACGTCGCCCACCTCGTCGGCGTGCTGCCGAACCGGCTGGACGGGCTGAAGATCGTCCTGGACGAGGCGCACGGCGCGGCCTGGCGGGTCTCGCCGGAGGCGTTCGCGCGGGCCGGCGCCGAGATCGTCACCATCGGTGCCGAACCGGACGGCCTCAACATCAACGACGGCTGCGGCTCCACCCACCTGGACCTGCTGAAGACGGCCGTCGTGGAGCACGGCGCCGACCTCGGCATCGCGCACGACGGGGACGCCGACCGCTGCCTGGCCGTGGACCACACCGGCGAGGAGGTGGACGGCGACCAGATCCTCGCCGTCCTGGCGCTGGCGATGCGGGAGCGGTCCGCGCTGCGCTCGGACACCGTGGTCGCCACGGTCATGTCCAACCTCGGCTTCAGGCTGGCCATGGAGCGCGAGGGCATCCGGTTCGCGCAGACGGCGGTCGGCGACCGGTACGTGCTGGAGGAGATGAAGCGGCACGGGTACGCCCTCGGCGGCGAGCAGTCCGGGCACGTGATCGTGCTGGACCACGCCACCACCGGCGACGGCACCCTGACCGGGCTGCTGCTGGCGGCGCGGGTCGCGCAGTCCGGACGTACGCTGCGGGAGCTGGCCTCCGTCATGGAGCGGCTGCCGCAGGTGCTGATCAACGTGCCGGACGTGGACAAGTCCCGGGTGACGACGTCGGCGGAGCTGGCCACGGCGGTGGCCGAGGCGGAGCGCGAGCTGGGTTCCACCGGACGGGTGCTGCTGCGCCCCTCGGGGACGGAGCCGCTGGTGCGGGTCATGGTCGAGGCGGCCGACATCGAGCAGGCCCGCGCGGTGGCGGGACGACTGGCCGATTCGGTGAAGTCGGCGCTGGGGTAGGCAGGTCCACGGAAGGGGTTCCGCGCTCCGGCCCGGGGCGGCGGACCCGCGTGGACGAGGCCGCGACCGGCATGAGGGGGATGTGTGGACGAGGGACGTGAGGTCGGCCCGGAGAGCCTGCTGGAGGTCGCCCAGGACGAGGAGCGGGCCCGCAGTCTGTACCGCACCCTGCGGGACCTGCGCAGCAGCCCCGACCCCAGGCTGCGGGAAATGGCCGCCGGAGTGCTGCGCGGTGACCTCACCGCGCGCGAGGCGTTCACCGACCCGGAGTACACCGCCGCCCTGTTCTCCGGGGCCGCCGAGGTGCGCCGGGCCGGGGAGCGGCGGTCCGCCGCCGAGGCGCGGGAGGCCGGCGAGCGCTTCGACGGCTGGCAGCGGGAACGGCGTGCCGACGACGCGGGCACCGCGCAGGACCCGCCCCCACAGGGCGCGCGGACCCACCCGCTTCCCGGGCGGCAGGACGGACCCCGGCGTGATCCCCGCCCCGGTGGTCCGGGCGGGCTCCGGCCGACCGGACCACCGCGCCACCGCTGATCCGGGCCCGGCGCGCGGGAGCGGCCGGGGCCGGTCCCGCCGGTGAGACCCGGGTTCCGCCCTCCTCGTGGGGCTTTTCCCCCCGTAGTACTGTTCCACCGTCACCAGCGGATTGAGGTGCTCTTGCCAAGCTGGAGGGGGAACGGGGATGGGCGTCGTGCTGCCCGACGAGGCGGCCTGGGTGCTGGACCTCATCGGCGTCGAGTGGCCCAACGTCGACGAGGACGACTACCGCGACATGGCCGACGGCCTGCGCGCCTTCGCCGCCCGGACGCGGGACGGCAAGGACGCGACGGCACGTGTGGTGCAGGAGTTCCTCGAAGGCAATGAGGGCTTGGCGACCGCCGCCTTCCAGGCGCACTGGGGCAAGGTCAGCGACATCCATCTGGAACGCCTCGCCGAGGCGGCCGACCTCGGCGCCATGGCGCTGGACGGCGCGGCCGTCGCGGTGGCGGGCGCCAAGGTGGCGGCCATCGTCCAGTTGGGCATCCTCGCGGCGGAGATCATCGCCGCCCAGGCCGCGGCGCCGTTCACGCTCGGGCTCTCCGAGCTCGGCGCGCTGGGCGCCACCCAGGCCACGCGCGTCGTCGTCCGGCGGCTGCTGAAGGAGGCGGAACAGCTCCTGCTGGAGGAGCTGATGGCGGTCGCCACCGGCCCCGTCTTCGCCGCGCTCGGGAACATGGCGGCCGACCTCGTCGTCCAGGTCGGTGCCAACGCCGTCGGCCTCCAGGACGGTTACAGCCCGGGCAAGACGCTGCGCGCGGGCGGCGAGGGCCTCTCCGAGGGCCTGGACACCGCTACCGGAACTCTGACCGGGCGGGGAGGCGGCGCGTGAGCGACACCGTACGCAGTGACAAGGACCTGCACGACCGGCTGGCCGACCGGATCACCTCCCAGGCCGACGAGCAGGAGTCCGGGGCCCGCCCCCAGCTGCGCCGCAGCCGCGCCGGGCTGGACCGGACGCGGGGCCGGGGAGCCATGGCCGCGGCCGTCGAGACCGGCGCGGAGAAGATCCTCCGGGCCATCGAGGAGGCCGAGGACCAGCTCCACAGGCACCTGCACGACGTGTCCAAGGGCGTGCGGGCCATGGGGGACAACCACGCGCGCAACGACAAGAACATCGAGACGATGCTGAACAACATCGTCAACCGCTCCCGTGCGCAGGACGCGGTCCGCGACGGCGGCGGGATCGGCAAGGACCGGCCGGACCCGACGAAGGACCCGCACACCATCACGCTGGAGTGGAAGCCCGGGATGCCCAAAGCGGCCTTCGAGCGCAAGGCGAGGGCCCTGCAGCGGCTCGGTGAAGAGGGCAATCTCTTCAAGTTCAAGGGCAAGACCGAGGACTTCCGTGACAAGGAGATCACCAAGCAGTACAAGGGCGCGTTGGAAGCGCTGATCCGCAGGAACCACAAGGACGACCCCGCATTCGCCGATGAGGCCGCGGCGGCGGCCCGTGCCATGCAGCCCGACCACGTCAACGAGCTGCAGACCGGTGGTCCGGACGCGTGGCGTAACCTGCGGATGCTCGACCGGATGACGAACTTCGACATCGGTACGCAGCAGATACGCCCGCAGATCAAGGATCTCCCGGACGGCAATCCGATCCATATCGACATCAAGTGGTGGCCAGATGACTAGTGCGAGCCATGCCTCCCCCCGCCTGATCACGACAGTGGACGCCCTGCGGCTGGCGTTGGCGGAGAGCCCGGACGTGCTCTCCTTCACGCTCGGCGGGACGGTCGGCGAGGAGGCGGCGGACGCCGCGCTGGCCGACGGGGTGCCGGAAGAGTTCCTGGACTTCTGCCGGGTGCTGGACGGTGCGAGCTGCAACCCCTCCCTGCAGCTCTTCGGTCTGCGGGAGGCTGAGGAGCACCAGTTCTACTGCGGACCGGTGGCCGGCTCCCCGCTGCCGCTCTCCCCCGAGAAGCTGTTCTGCGTGGGGATGATCGACGAGGCGCCCGTGTTCCTCGACCGCGCGGGCGGCGGAGTCCTCGGTGTCCCTGAGGCGGGCGCCGACTGGGTCGACGCGGAGCGGTTCGAGCGGCTCGCGCCAGGGTTGGAGGCGTTCTTCCTGGAGCGGCTGGCCCAGGCGGACGAGTATGTGCGGCTCGCGTCGATCGACGACACGTTGCTGGAGTACGACGACTGGCTGAAGCTGCTGCGGCGGGCCGGGCTCGCCGATTGAGCGCACGACGAAGGGAAGGGGAGGACGCATGGCCACCCACGAGGAGATGACGGAGCTGTTCGGCGCGGACCGGGTGGTCACGCTGGACCGTGCCGTCGCCGACGAGCGCAAGCTGTCCGAGGCCGACGCCGAGGTGCTCTGCGAGGTCGGGGTGCCCGTCTTCGTCGACGTGCTGTTCACCCTGGACACCGCCGGCGAGGGGCCCGACCCCTTCACCGTGGTGCCGGTCGCCGCGGGGGGTGAGGAGACCCGCATCCTCGTGCTGGGCGGGCCGACCGACGATCCCGCGCTGCGGTACTGCCTCGACATGGAGCGCGGCTATGTGATCCTCATGGCCTTCGGCGAGGAGCCGCAGGCCGAGATCGCCAACCGCACCCTCGCCGACTTCGTGGAGTTCCTGTACCGCTTCGCGCTGCGCGCCAAGCACCTGGAGCACGCCGCCCCGCAGGACCGCGGCCCGTACACGGACAAGCTGGTGGAGTACCTCCGGGCCCGTGACCGGTACGCGTTCGCGCAGCCGGACAGCTGGTGGTCGATGGTCTTCGAGCAGGCCGGCTGAGACGGGCGGCGCGGGTCAGGGACGCTGTCCGGACCGGCGCTTCATCGTGGCCCACAGGGTCTTCTGCAGGAGCAGGGTCAGGGTGCCGGCGACGATGATGCCCACCAGGTTCAGCAGGAGCTGTTCCGTGGAGCGCCAGCCCTGGACGGCGTCGCCGTAGATCAGGGCCACGGCGGCGTTCGCGGCGGCCGGGACCGTGGTGACCGAGATGGCGACACCGACCAGGGCGCCCGACTTGGCGGAGGTCAGGGAGAGCATGCCGGCGGCCCCGGCCAGCACCGCCACCACGAACGAGAACCAGTCGGGGGCGTAGACGAAGCCGGTGTTGGGCCGGTCGCCCTCCAGCTTCGCCTCGGTGAACAGGCCGACAAAGTCCATGAACAGGCTGAAGGCCGCCGTCACCGCCATGGCGACCGCGAAGCCCGCCAGCAGGGCGACGGCCGAGCGCAGCGCCAGGCGCGGGGCGCGCTGGACGGCGGCGGTGCAGATGCCGGCCAGCGGGCCGAACTCCGGGCCGACCGCCATCGCGCCGACGATGAGGATGGCGTTGTCCAGCACCACACCGCAGGCCGCGATCATCGTGGCGAGCGTGATGAAGGCGACGTAGGTGACCGAGAGGGTCGACTCCTCATGGGTCGCCTCCTGGAGCTGCTCCCACAGCACCGCGTCCGCCGCCTCGCCCGGCGCCTCCTGCTCGGCCCGGTCGGCGTACTCGGACAGCGACAGGTCGATGTCCTCGGCGGTGATGGCGCCGTGCTGTTGCAGGCCCAGTCCGCGCAGCTCGTTGATGAGGTCGTCGCCCGCCTCCCGCGCCACGTCGCACATCACCACGTCCCCGGCGGGGGAGCGGGCGGCTCCGGGGAGGACGACCAGGTGGGCGGTGCCGACGGTGGTGTCGAGGAGACGGACCACCTCGTCGGTCCGCTCGGACGGGGTGATCAGACGCAGATGCAGCATGGCGCCTATTGAACCGTCATGCGGGCCGGCGGGAGGTCACAGTTTGCGCAGGTGCAGGCGCTGCACCTTGTGGTCCGGGCCCTTGCGCAGGATCAGGGTGGCGCGGCCCCGGGTGGGGGCCACGTTCTCGATCAGGTTGGGCTTGTTGATGGTGCGCCAGGTGGCGCGGGCGTAGTCGAGGGCCTCCTCCTCCGAGACCTGGGTGTACTTGCGGAAGTAGGAGGAGGGGTTCTGGAAGGCGGTCGCGCGCAGCTTCTTGAAGCGGTCGAGGTACCAGCTCTCGATGTCCTCGGGGCGGGCGTCGACGTACACGCTGAAGTCGAAGTAGTCGGCGAGGCCGACCCGGGTGCGGCCGTCCTTGCCGGGCAGGGCGGGCTGGAGGACGTTGAGGCCCTCGACGATGAGGATGTCCGGGCGGCGGACGGTCAGCTTCTCGCCGGGGACGATGTCGTAGATCAGGTGGGAGTAGACGGGCGCGGTCACCTCCGCCTTGCCGGCCTTGACGTCGGCGACGAAGCGGGTCAGCGCGCGGCGGTCGTAGGACTCGGGGAAACCCTTCCGCGCCATCAGGCCGCGCGCCTCCAGCTCCCGGGTCGGCAGCAGGAAGCCGTCGGTGGTGACCAGCTCCACGCGCGGGTGCTCGGGCCAGCGGGAGAGCAGCGCCTGCAGGAGGCGGGCGACGGTGGACTTGCCGACCGCGACCGAGCCGGCC
Organism: Streptomyces sp. SYSU D01066-1; assembly: GCF_054956795.1. Taxonomy (NCBI): domain Bacteria; kingdom Bacillati; phylum Actinomycetota; class Actinomycetes; order Kitasatosporales; family Streptomycetaceae; genus Streptomyces; species Streptomyces sp. SYSU D01066-1. The sequence continues at coordinate 247,968 of NZ_JBUDHV010000001.1, forward strand.
ACGCCTATGACGAAGGGGGTGCCGGACTGGGAGCCCTGTTCGCCGAGGAAGGTGTTGAGCGCGCCGCGCAGGCCGTCGGTGGCGCCGACGTAGAGGTTGAGCAGCCGGGAGAGCGGGAGGTAGATGTCCCGCACCTCGTCGAGGTCGATGACGTCACCGAGGCCGCGCAGCTTCTCCACCTCCTCGGCGGTGAGCGGCAGCGGCGTCTTCTCGCGCAGCGCGCTCCACTCGGCGCGGGTGAGGTCGACGTAGGGAGTCGCCTCCGGCCTGGGCCGGTGGGCGCTCCGGGGCATCGAGGGAGCCGGTGAGATCACAGTCCATTGTCAACGGATTCCGGACGGGGCGCAGGGTGGGGTCGGTCACGTCACCCGGCCGGAGCCCGTGCGGGCCGACGCGGGCCCGGCAGCCGTGGGAATTTCCGATATCGGGCACGATCCGGCAGGTTCGTGCTCTGATCTGACCGTAGGCTGCCGATCATGTGCGGAATCGTGGGATATGTGGGAACGCAGTCGGCTCTCGACGTGGTGATGGCCGGGCTGAAGCGACTGGAGTACCGGGGATACGACTCGGCGGGTGTCGCCGTGCTCGCGGACGGCGGCCTCGCCACCGCCAAGCGGGCCGGCAAGCTCGTCAACCTGGAGAAGGAGCTGGCCGAGCACCCGCTGCCGGCCGGGACCACCGGCATCGGCCACACCCGGTGGGCCACGCACGGCGGCCCCACCGACGCCAACGCCCATCCGCACCTGGACGACGCGGGCCGGGTCGCGGTCGTGCACAACGGCATCATCGAGAACTTCGCCGCGCTGCGCGCCGAGCTGACCGAGCGCGGTCACGGCCTCGCCTCCGAGACGGACACCGAGGTCGTCGCCCACCTGCTCGCCGAGGAGTACTCGGCCTGCGCCGACCTGGCGGAGGCGATGCGGCTGGTGTGCCGGCGCCTCGAGGGCGCGTTCACGCTGGTCGCGACGCACGCGGACGAGCCGGACGTGGTGGTCGGCGCCCGCCGCAACTCGCCGCTGGTGGTCGGGGTCGGCGAGGGCGAGTCCTTCCTCGCCTCCGACGTGGCGGCGTTCATCGCGCACACCCGCCAGGCCCTCGAACTCGGCCAGGACCAGGTGGTCGAGGTGCGCCGGGACGGCGTCACGGTGACCGGTTTCGACGGCTCCCCGGCCGACGTCCGCGCCTACCACGTCGACTGGGACGCCTCCGCCGCCGAGAAGGACGGCCACGCCTCCTTCATGCTCAAGGAGATCGCCGAACAGCCGAAGGCGGTCGCCGACACGCTGCTGGGCCGCATCGACGCGGCGGGCTTCCTGACCCTGGACGAGGTGCGGATCCCGGCGGGGGAGCTGCGCGAGACGGACAAGGTGGTCATCGTCGCGTGCGGTACGGCCTTCCACGCCGGGCTGATCGCCAAGTACGCCATCGAGCACTGGACCCGCATCCCCTGCGAGGTGGAACTGGCCAGCGAGTTCCGCTACCGCGACCCCATCCTCGACTCCCGGTCGCTGGTCATCGCCATCTCCCAGTCCGGGGAGACCATGGACACGCTGATGGCGCTGCGGCACGCCCGCGAACAGGGCTCCAAGGTGCTGGCCATCTGCAACACCAACGGCTCGACCATCCCCCGCGAGTCCGACGCCGTGCTCTACACGCACGCCGGCCCGGAGGTCGCCGTCGCCTCGACCAAGGCGTTCCTGACCCAGCTGGTCGCCTGCTACCTGGTCGCGCTGTACCTCGGACAGGTGCGCGGCACCAAGTGGGGGGACGAGGTCCGGGCGGTGATCCGGGACCTGGCCGGCATCGGGGAGGCGGTCGGCCGGGTGCTGGGGACCATGGAGCCGGTACGGGAGCTGGCGCGCACGCTCGCCGGGAAGGACACGGTGCTGTTCCTGGGGCGGCACGTGGGCTACCCGGTCGCGCTGGAGGGCGCGCTCAAGCTGAAGGAACTGGCCTACATGCACGCCGAGGGCTTCGCGGCGGGCGAGCTGAAGCACGGGCCGATCGCGCTGATCGAGGAGGACGTCCCGGTCGTCGTGGTCGTCCCCTCACCGCGCGGGCGCTCGGTGCTGCACGACAAGATCGTCTCCAACATCCAGGAGATCCGCGCCCGGGGCGCCCGCACCATCGTCGTCGCCGAGGAGGGCGACGACGCGGTGACGCCGTACGCCGACCACCTGATCCGGGTGCCGGTCACGCCGACGCTGCTGCAGCCGCTGGTGGCCACGGTGCCGTTGCAGGTCTTCGCCTGCGAACTGGCGACGGCCCGGGGCAACGAGGTGGATCAGCCCCGGAACCTGGCGAAGTCGGTGACGGTGGAGTGAGGGGGCTTCAGGGCGTTGACGAAGGCGGTGAAGGAGGCGGCCGGGAAGGTGAGGGTGGCGTACGCCCGGTTCTTTGAGTCGCGGATGGCGATGTGGGTGGGGGAGGGGGCTATCTCCACGCAGGAGCTGCCGTCACCGGCACTGGAGTAAGAGGACTTGCGCCAGTTGTCGAGGGCGATCACGAGGTGCTCACACTTCCTTGGCCAGGCGGTGGATGAAGTCACGCGAGCGCGTGGAGTCCAGCGACGCGGCTTTCAGTCTACGGAGGAGTGTTCGAATGACGCTCAGCTGAGCCTCGGAATCGATGAGGGTCGCGGTGTGAGGCGCATCGCCGACGGCTGTGTCCAGGCGGGGCACGGCACCACCCGCCAGCATCACGGGCGTCCAGGACCCGCCGAAGCCCTCCAGATCGAAGGGGATGACCCGCACGGTGATGTTCTCGGCCTCGGAGCGTTCAAGAAGGTCGTCGAGCTGGGCTCGCAGCGTGGCACGGTCGCCGACGCGGATGCGGAGAGCCGCTTCGTGGATGATCGCTTCGTACGGTGCGGGTCCGTCGCCGTCGAAGATCACCTTGCGCTGCATCCTGTGTCGGACGCGTAGCTCCAGCTCGTCGCTGGGGAGTTCCGGAATGTTGTCGCTGTAGATGGCGCGGGCGTAGTTCTCCGTCTGGAGAGGGCCGGGGATGTAAAGGAACTGGACGTCTCGCAGGAACGTGGCGTGGTGTTCCAGCTCCGCGAGGTCGAGGAACGGTGTGGGGAGCAGCCCGCGGTACTCCTCCCACCACCCGCGCGTTCGATCGGTCGCCATGACGACCAAGGCGTCGATGAGCGCTTGATCTGTGCAGGAATAGTGGTCGGCGAGGCGGCGCAGGCGCTTTTCGCTGACTCCGGCCAGGCCCATCTCGATCTGGCTGATCTGTGCCGAACTCACCCCCAGTAGTGCTGCTGCTTGACGGGTGGCGAGCCCCGCGGCATCGCGGAGTCTGCGCAGTTCGACTGCCAGACGCATTTGACGTGCTGTTGGTTCGCGCCGCAACGCCATGGTCGCTCCTTTCAACGCGCCGGTGGGCGCGACTCGTTCGGAGTCAGATTACGCGAGTGGCTTGCGATACTTAATCGGTTAGACCTAGCTTCGGTGACGCGCCGCACACGCTGCGGAAACGCCGGGGCACCGGAAGCGCACCGCTCCGCCCTGCCGTGGCGGGGGCGGCGATGACACCGGTCGCCGCGTACAGCCATCCCTCACCGAACTGGAGCTGCCGCATGCCCGAGAACGGCCCGTGGGAGTACTCCCTCCACATCCCGAACGACGTCCGTGCCGTCACCGTCTGCCGCCGCACCCTCCGTCTGATCCTCACGATGCACGGGCTGATCGGCCTGGTCGATCCGGCGGAGCTGCTGGCCACGGAGTTGGTGTCCAACGCCGTACGGCACACCGAGGGGCCGGCCGCCCTGCGGGTGCGCTGGTCGGGGAACGGCGTTCTGCGCATCGGCGCGTGGGACGCGGACTCGTCGCCGCCGGAGCTGCCGTCGTCCTTTGATCCGGGCCTGGAAGCCGAGGTGGGCCGGGGCCTGGACCTGGTGCGGGCCTGCGCCGACGCCTGGGGCTGGCAGGCGCTGGCCCGGGAGGGCGGTCGCGGCAAGGTCGTGTGGTGTGAGCTGAGTGGCGTGAACGTTTTTCCGACGCTCGAAAGGGTGAACGTGCGCCAACGGGCTGGCAATTCGGCCCATCTCCCGGAATAGGTTGCGCATATGGTCACATCAACCCACGAGACCTCGCACCGGATCTTTCAGGACCATCCGGAGGTTCTCGCGCCGATCTTCGAGGCACTGGGCATGCCGCCGCCCGTCAAGGCGGACATCGAACTCGTGACGCCCGACGCCACGGAGTTGAAGCCGTTGGAGCGCCGTGTGGACACGGTGCTGAAGGTCGAACCGTCGGAGGGGGACGCCTTCCTCCTCGCCGTCGAGGCCCAGACTCGCAGAGCGCCGGACAAAGGCGTCAACTGGTCCTACTACGTCGCTTACCTGCGTGCGAAGTTCGGCCTGCCGGTACTGCTCGTCGCGGTCTGCCGCGACCGGTCCACGGCGACCTGGGCGGCCGGGCCCTTCGAATGCCGGGTCGGACCATGGACGTCACAGGTCACGCACCCCTTCGTGCTCGGTCCGGACAGTGTGCCGGAGATCACCGACGAGGCGGAGGTGGCACGGCAGCCGGCACTGGCGACGTTCTCCGCCATCGTGCACAGCGAGAGCCAGGGCATCGACGCCATACTGGCCCTGCTGGCCCGCGGAATGCGGTCGTTCGACAAACCCACCGCCAAGTACTGGGCGGAACTGCTGGAAGTGGGCCTGGAGAACACTCCGGCCCGAGAGACGTGGAGGGAGCTGGAGAAGATGGTCATTTCTTACTTCCCGGGCAGGGGGACGGTCTTCGAGGAGGCCTACTACGACGGCGAGGCCAAAGGCATGGAGAAAGGCAAGGCGGCGGGCAAGGCGGCGGGCAAGGCGGAAGGCGTTCTGCGCGTGCTGGAAGTCCGTGGCCTCGCCGTCTCCGACGACGTGCGTGCCCGCGTCACCGGCTGTGCGGACCTCGCCCGCCTCGACGACTGGCTCGCCCGCGCCGTGACGGCCGAGCGGGCGGAGGACCTCTTCGCCGGCGAGGAGGGCCAGGGCGCCCCGTAGGGTGCCCGCATGAGCATCATCGGGGTCGGGATCGACGTGGCGGAGATCGAGCGGTTCGCCGCGTCGCTGGAGCGTACGCCCGCGTTGGCCGGGCGGCTCTTCCTGGAGAGCGAGCTGCTGCTGCCGGGCGGTGCGCGGCGCGGGGTCGCCTCGCTGGCCGCCCGGTTCGCGGCGAAGGAGGCACTGGCCAAGGCGTTGGGGGCGCCGGCCGGGCTGCTCTGGACCGACGCCGAGGTCTACGTCGAGGACAGCGGGCGGCCCCGGCTGCGGGTGACCGGGACGGTGGCGGCGCGCGCCGCCGAGCTGGGTGTGACCTCATGGCACGTGTCACTGAGCCATGACGCCGGGGTGGCGTCGGCCGTGGTGATCGCGGAAGGGTGATCACGGAGGGGGGACCCGGGGGCGGTCCTGTCCGGGCGGGCCCTGACGCGCGTGCGCTCGCCCCGGCACGGACCGGCGCGGTGGCCGGCCGGCCCGCCGTCCGTGATTTCCCTCTCGTTGTTCTCCCGGTTTTCCGGAAGAGGGGGAGGGTGTCTTAGGATCAGCCACCTTTCTTTTCCTCGCGTCCGGTGACGGAGAAACAATCGGTGTCCGATGTCAGGTGATTTTCGGCGCAAAGCACACAAGGCGGCGGGGCGGGCGGACGGCGACGCGCACCGCGTCCCTGTGGCCGCGCTCCGGGCGCCGGACGCCCACCTCCCCGTGGACGGCCGCCGGGCGGCGTCCGACCCGCGGACGGTGACCGAAGTACAGCGCCTGGCGGGCAACCGCGCCACCGCGCGGGCCGTAAGGCCGAGGGTGGACCAGCACAACGTGCTGGACGTCGCCGCGGCCGGCGTGTACGACCGCGACACCGGGAGCGTCACACCCCGCAGGCGCGGTGCGGCGCTGCGGAACATCGTGTGGGCGGAGCACTGGGCGCCCATTTCGGAGGTGTGCCGGAAGAACAAGTACACCATCGCCGTCCGGGAGACCGGCGAGCATTCCATCCGGCGTATCGCGGAAGGCGCCAAAGCCAAACCGCATGACATTCTGGAGAAATCCATCAAGCCGTCCTCCGTCCGCCGGGCCTACGGCACGGGGCACGGGAAGGGCGACCCGGCGGCCGTGCTGCGCTGGCTGAGCGCCCACGACCTGGACGGTTTCGTCGGCCACTGGAGCGAGCGGGGCCTGATCGGCGTGCGGATCGACCACCCGCCGCAGTCGGTCCTCGACGCCGGGATCGTGCGGACCGGTGCCAGGGGCGAGCAGTACGTGCCGATCGACATGAAGGCGCCCGGCGGCGGCCGGGAACTGACCCGGCTGAAGGCCGACCCGAAGTGGAAGCAGTACCTCTACACCGGGGACTACGACCTGCACGAGGCGTACGCCGCGACCGGCGGCACGAACGGCGGCCAGATCGCCGAGGCCACCCCCGAGAAGGCCAGGCTGCTCAGCCGTCTCAACGGCGGCATCGCGGGCGGCAGCCGGGAACAGGTGGTGCGCGGCGGCACGGCGGTCGTGGACCGGCGCGGGCTGCACATGGCGAGCGGCTCCGACTACGCCATGTTCCAGCACGGCGACCAGGCCACCTACCGGATGAACCAGTACCTGGAGGCGCAGGCGCAGGCGCTGGAGCAACCGGTCGGCCGGCAGGCGGCGCAACTGGTGCGGGCGGTCGCCACCGAGACCGACGAGCCGCTGGCGTGGTGCCGCATGGGGCAGTGGTACGTGACCATGAACCGCGAGGAGCACGCCGCGGTACGCGCCCGCTGGAATCTGGCCGCGCCCCACACCTGGGGTGCCGCGGAGGAGGAGCGCACCGCCCGCGGCGGTTACCGCACGGCCCGCTACACGGACTGACCGTCCCGGGCCGTCCGCCGCCGTCGCGTCCGCGCGTTTCCCCTTCGCCGCGCGCGGCACACTCGGACCCATGCGGACTGCGTACAGCGTGGAGACGGTCAGGACGGCGGAGCGGGCGGCGATGGCGCGGCTGCCCGAGGGGGCCTTGATGCGACGCGCGGCGGCCGGGCTCGCCGCCGCCTGCGCCGAACTGCTCGGCCGGGAGCCGGGCCGGGTGTACGGCAGCCGGGTGGTGCTGCTCGTCGGCAGCGGCGACAACGGCGGCGACGCCCTGTACGCCGGGGCGCGGCTGGCCCGGCGGGGCGCGGGCGTGACCGCCGTACTGCTGGCGCCCGGACGGGCGCACGCCGGGGGGCTCGCGGCGCTGCGCCGGGCGGGCGGCGGCACGGCGGGCGCGGGCCGAGGGGTGGAGCTGATCGAGCGGGCCGACCTGGTCGTCGACGGCATCGTCGGGATCGGGGGCAAGGGCGGCCTGCGGCCGGAGGCGGTGCCGCTCGCCGAGGCGGCGCGGCGGGCGCGGGCCGCCGTGGTCGCCGTGGACCTGCCCAGCGGGGTGGACGCGGACACCGGGCAGGTGCGGGGCGCGGCGGTGCGGGCCGACCTGACCGTGACCTTCGGGACGCACAAGCCGGGGCTGCTGATCGACCCGGCGCGGGAGTACGCCGGGTCGGTGCGGCTCGTCGACATCGGACTGGAGCCGGCCGGGACGCCGGTGCTGGAGGCGCTGCGGCACGCGGACGTGGCGCGGCTGCTGCCGGTGCCGGGGGCCGAGAGCGACAAGTACCGGCGCGGGGTCGTGGGCATCGCCGCCGGGTCGGCCCGGTACCCGGGCGCGGCCGTGCTCGCCGTGTCCGGCGCGCTGCGGGGCGGGGCGGGCGCGGTGCGGTACGTCGGTCCGGCCGGGGACGCGGTGATCGCCCGGTTCCCCGAGACGCTCGTGTCCGACCAGGGGCCGGGGCGGGCGGGGCGGGTGCAGGCGTGGGTGGCCGGGCCGGGGGCCGGGGACGACGCCGGGACCGTGGCGGAGGTGGTGGCGGCGGAGGTGCCGGTGCTGATCGACGCGGACGGGCTGCGGCTGGCGGACGCCGGGGCGGTACGGGCGCGCACGGCGCCGACGCTGCTGACGCCGCACGCCGGGGAGGCGGCGGCGCTGCTGGGGGTGGGCCGGGAGGAGGTCGAGGCGGCGCGGCTGGAAGCGGTGCGGGAGCTGGCGGGGCGGTACGGGGCGACGGTGCTGCTGAAGGGGTCGACGACCTTGGTCGCGGGGGCGGGGGAGGGGCCCGTGCGGGTCAACGGGACGGGGACGCCCTGGCTGGCCACGGCCGGGAGCGGGGACGTGCTGTCCGGGCTGGCGGGGTCGCTGCTGGCGGCGGGGCTGTCGGCGGTGGACGCGGGGAGCGCGGGCGCGTATCTGCACGGGCTGGCGGGGAGGCTCGCGGCGCGGGAGGCGCCGGTGGGGGCGCATGACGTGGCGTCGGCGATCCCCCGGGCCTGGCGGGACGTGCGGGATGCGCGGGATGTGCGGGACATGTGGGATGTGTGGGATGTGTGGGATGTGTGGGATGTGTGAGGCGCATGGAATGTGCGGGATGCATGGGACATGCAGGATGTGCGGGATGTACGGGGGTGACGTGCGGGTCGGTCACGGGGGGAGTGGCGTGGTGCGCGGTGGCGCGGTGCGCGGTGGCGAGGTGCGCGGTCACGGGGTGGCGGTGGCGGGAGGCGAGGTGCGCGGTGCGCGGTGGCGGGGCGCACCCCCGCCGGAGACATCCCCGGCCTCCCCGTCCGGCCCCTCTGAGACACTGGCCCCACGATGACTGAGACAACCGCCCGCCGGGGCGCCGCCCTGCGGGCCCGGGCCGAGATCGATCTGGACGCGCTGCGGGGCAACGTGCGCACCCTGCGCGGGCTGCTCGCGCCGGGTGCGGAGCTGATGGCCGTGGTGAAGGCCGACGCCTACGGCCACGGCGCGGTCCCGTGCGCCCGCGCCGCGGTCGAGGCCGGCGCCACCTGGCTCGGCACCGCCACCCCGCAGGAGGCCCTCGCGCTGCGCGCCGACGCCGGGCTGCCGGACGACCTGCGGATCATGTGCTGGCTCTGGACGCCCGGAGGGCCCTGGCAGGAGGCGGTCGAGGCCGGTCTCGACGTCTCCGTCAGCGGCATGTGGGCCCTGGAGGAAGTCACGGAGGCCGCCCGTCGCGCCGGGCGCCCGGCGCGGGTGCAGCTCAAGGCCGACACCGGGCTCGGCCGCAACGGCTGCCGGCCCGGCCCGGACTGGCACGAGCTGGTCGGCGCCGCCCTGCGCGCCGAGGACGAGGGGCTGCTGCGCGTCACCGGGCTCTGGTCCCACTTCGCCCGCGCCGACGAGCCGGGGCATCCCTCCATCGCCGCCCAGCTCACCGTCTTCCGGGAGATGACGGCGTACGCCGAGCAGCGGGGCGCGCGCCCCGAGGTGCGGCACATCGCCAACTCCCCGGCCACCCTCACCCTCCCCGAGGCCCACTTCGACCTCGTCCGCACCGGCATCGCGCTCTACGGCCTGTCGCCCAGCCCCGAGCTGGGCACCCCCGCCGACCACGGACTGCGCCCGGTGATGACGCTGTCCGCCTCCCTGGCCCTGGTCAAGGACGTCCCCGGCGGCCACGGCGTCAGCTACGGGCACCACTACACCACCGCCGGCGAGACCACCCTCGGCCTCGTCCCCCTCGGCTACGCGGACGGCGTCCCGCGGCACGCCTCCGGCACCGGACCGGTCCTGGTCGACGGCAAGTGGCGTACGGTGGCGGGCCGGATCGCGATGGACCAGTTCGTGGTCGACCTCGGCGGCGACCGGCCGCCGGCCGGCGCCGAGGCGGTGCTGTTCGGGCCCGGCGACCGGGGCGAGCCCACCGCCGAGGACTGGGCGCAGGCCGCGGGCACCATCGGGTACGAGATCGTCACGCGCGTCGGAGCCCGGGTGCCGCGCGTCCATGTGCACGGGTGACCCGGTGGTGAAGGGGAGCGGTTCGTGAGCGAGAGCAGCGGGGAGGCCGTCGCCGCGGCGGCCGTCGCCTCCGCCGCGGAGGCCGCCGCCGAGGTCGCCGCCGAGGTCGCCGAAGCCGCCGCCGAGGTCGCCGCCGGCGGCTGGCGCCGGGCGACCGGCATAGCGGGCGTCGCGATAGGCGTGGTCGCCGCGGGCGCGGCGGCCGGCGTCGCGATAGAGCGGCTCACCGTCGGCCGCGGCATGCGCCGGCGTGCCCGTCTCGCCCTGGACGCGACGGGCCCGTACGGCTCGCTGCGCGGCATACCCGGCCGGGCGTACGCCGACGACGGCACCGAGCTGTACTACGAGATCGACGACGTCGAGCCGGAGGAGGGGACCGCGCCGCGCCGCCGCCGGCTCTTCGGCCGCAAGGCCCCCGCCCCGGTGACCGTCGTCTTCTGCCACGGCTACTGCCTCAGCCAGGACTCCTGGCACTTCCAGCGCGCCGCCCTGCGGGGCGTCGTCCGGTCCGTCTACTGGGACCAGCGCAGCCACGGCCGGTCCGGGCGGGGCGTGTCCCAGGTCCGGGACGGCGAGCCGGTCACCATCGAGGAGCTGGGCCGCGACCTGAAGGCGGTCATCGACGCCACGGTCCCCGAGGGGCCGGTCGTGCTGGTCGGGCACTCGATGGGCGGGATGACCGTGATGGCCCTGGCCGACGAGTTCCCCGAGCTGATCCGCGAGCGCGTCGTCGGCGTCGCGCTGGTCGGCACGTCGTCGGGGCGGCTCGGCGAGGTCAACTTCGGACTCCCCGTGGCCGGGGTGAACGCCGTGCGGCGGATACTGCCGGGCGTGCTGAAGGCGCTGGGTCAGCGGGCCGAACTGGTGGAGCGGGGGCGCCGGGCGACCGCGGACCTGTTCGCCGGGATCATCAAGCGGTACTCGTTCGCGGCCCGGGACGTCGACCCGGCCGTCGCCCGGTTCGCCGAGCGCATGATCGAGTCCACGCCGATCGACGTCGTCGCCGAGTACTACCCGGCCTTCGACGGCCACGACAAGACGGCGGCCCTCGTCCGCTTCCGGGACATACCCGTGCTGGTGCTGGCCGGGGTGCGGGACCTGGTGACCCCCAGCGAGCACAGCGAGGCGATCGCCGGCGAACTGCCCGACGCGGAACTGGTCCTGGTCCCGGACGCCGGGCACCTGGTCATGCTGGAGCACCCGGAGCAGGTCACCGACCGCCTCGCCGACCTGCTCGTCCGCGTCGGCGCCGTACCCTCAGGAGCTACCGTGGACGGCTATGGAAGCACCAGCAGCCCCGCAGGGCCCGGACCCGGCTGAGCCGGCCTCCGGCACCTCCGCCGCCCCCGGCACCTCCGACTCCCCCGCAGGCCCCGGCGCCCCCGCAGGCCCCGGCGCCCCCGCCGCCCCCGCCGTGGAGATCACCGTCACCTCCCCCGAGCAGATGCGCGAGCTGGGCCGCCGCCTGGCCAAGCTGCTGCGCCCCGGCGACCTGGTGATGCTCAGCGGCGAGCTGGGCGCCGGCAAGACGACGCTGACCCGGGGGCTCGGCGAGGGCCTCGGCGTACGCGGCGCCGTCACCTCCCCGACCTTCGTGATCGCCCGCGTCCACCCCTCCCTCGGCGACGGCCCGCCGCTGGTCCACGTCGACGCCTACCGGCTGTCCGGCGGCCTCGACGAGATGGAGGACCTCGACCTGGACGTCTCGCTGCCGGACTCCGTGATCGTCGTGGAGTGGGGCGAGGGCAAGGTCGAGGAGCTGACCGACGACCGGCTCCGGCTCGTCATCCACCGCGCGGTCGGCGACACCACCGACGAGGTCCGGCACGTCACGCTGACCGGGATCGGTACGCGCTGGACGACGGCCGACCTGTCCGTGCTCACCGCCTGAGCCGGGACCCCGCCGGCCGACCGTTCCGACAACATGTCGGCAACATGTTGCGCTCCGCGTCCCGCCCGTGGTCACATGGTATCCAGCACGTGGTTAGGCATGCCTAACCACGTCCGCCCCCGAGCTCCAGGAGGCGACCATGTCGGCTTCACAGACCCAGGGCAGGCCGCTGCCGTCCGCGGACGCCGCCGTGCCCATGCGCGACCTGCTGGCGGCCTGCGCCGCGGCGAGGGCGCTCTCCACGCCGCCGAGCGCGCCCGAGCCCGAGCCCCGGCGCTCCACGCCGCAGCGGCGCGAGGCCGCCTGACGCGAGGGGCCCGGCCGGACCGGCCGGACCGGCCTCAGCGGACGACCACGACCTTCCGTCCGATCGTCGCGAAGTCCCACATCGCCTCGCCGTCCGCGCGCGTCTGCCGGATGCCGCCCGTCCGCACGCCCGGCGCGGCCTGCTCCGTCGAGCCGTCCACCGCCGCGCTGAACCCGATGACCACCCCGTCGACGCTGGTGAAGCGCACGACGTGCTCGACCGGGATGCCGTCGGAGCCGGTGACCCGGTTGGAGCGGGAGGTGACCGCGTAGGTGCCCGGCGCCGGGTCCACCGTGCTGGGCGCGACCCGGAAGGTGCGCTGGACCCGGTCGTCCGCGCCGACCAGCCAGACCCGGTCCTCGTCCACCGAGTACACCACCCGTTCACCCGTTCCGGACCCCGTGGGCAGGGCCCCGGGGTGCCGCTGGTGACGGGGCGCCTCCGAGGCGCCGGAGCCGCCGGGCGCACCGGAGCCGCCGGGCGCACCGGGGGCGCCCGGCGACGGGGAGGCGCTCGCGCGCGCCCCGCCCGGTTCGGCCGGGGCGGTCACCGACGCCTGGTGGGCGAGGACGCCGATCGCGGCCAGGGCCGCCGCGGTGAGCCCGGTGACCATCGCGGAGCTGCTGCTTGGCACTGGCGACCACCTCGGCGTCGTGCGGGGACGCGGCGTGCGCCGTCCCGCGCCACGCCGTCACAGATTGCGTAGGCGACGGTAGCAGTCGGTGACCTGTCGGCCGGCCCGGCCGACACGGCCGTCCGGGCCGCCGTAGGCTGTCCGTGTGCTCTTGCTCGCTCTGGATACCGCCACCCCCGCCGTCACCGTCGCGCTGCACGACGGCACGGACGTCATCGCCTCCGCCGGCCAGGTGGACGCGCGCCGCCACGGTGAGCTGCTGCTGCCCGCCGTCGACCGGATGCTCGCCGACACCGGGCTGCGGCTCGACGCGGTCACCGGTGTCGTCGTCGGCACCGGCCCCGGGCCGTACACGGGGCTGCGCGTCGGCCTGATGACCGCCGACACCTTCGGGCTCGCGCTCGGCGTGCCCGTGCACGGGGTGTGCACGCTGGACGGCCTCGCCCGCGCCGCCGACCTGGAGGGCCCCTTCGTGGTGGCGACCGACGCCCGCCGCAAGGAGGTCTACTGGGCCCGCTACGCCGACTCCCGCACCCGGCTCACCGACCCGGCCGTCGACCGCCCCGCCGACATCGCGGACGAGGTCGCGGGCCTCCCGGCGGTCGGCGCGGGCGCGCTGCTGTACCCGGACACCTTCCCCCAGGCCCACGAGCCCGAGCACGTCTCCGCCGCCGCGCTCGCCCGCCTGGCCGCCGAGCGGCTCGCGGCCGGCGAGGAACTGCCCCCGCCCCGGCCGCTCTACCTGCGCCGCCCCGACGCCCAGGTCCCCAAGAACTACAAGGTGGTCACCCCCAAGTGACCGCCTCAGTGACTCCGACGGCCGTGCTGCGCGAGATGCGCTGGTGGGACATCGACCCGGTGCTGCTCCTGGAACGGGAGCTGTTCCCGGAGGACGCCTGGTCCCGGGGCATGTTCTGGTCCGAGCTGGCGCACGCCCGGGGCCCGGGGGCCAGCCGCCGCTACCTGGTCGCCGAGGAGCCCGACGGCCGGATCGTCGGGTACGCGGGGCTGGTCGCCTCCTCCGGCGACCAGGCCGACGTGCAGACCATCGCCGTCGCCCGCGACCAGTGGGGCACCGGCCTCGGCTCCCGGCTGCTGACCGAACTGCTCCGCGCGGCCACCGCCTTCGAGTGCGCCGAGGTGATGCTGGAGTGCCGCGTCGACAACATCCGCGCGCAGAGGCTCTACGAGCGCTTCGGCTTCGCCCCCGTCGGCGTCCGGCGCGGCTACTACCAGCCGGGCAACGTGGACGCCCTGGTGATGCGCCTCACCGATCCGTCGAGCTCCGTACCCGATCCCGTACAAGGAACCGAGACCCATGGCTGACGAACCCCTGGTACTGGGGATCGAGACCTCCTGCGACGAGACCGGCGTCGGTGTCGTGCGCGGCACCACCCTGCTGGCCGACGCCGTCGCCTCCAGCGTCGACGAGCACGCCCGCTTCGGCGGGGTCGTCCCGGAGGTCGCGAGCCGCGCCCACCTGGAGGCGATGGTCCCCACCATCCGGCGCGCGCTGAAGGACGCCGGGGTGAGCGCCCGCGACCTCGACGGCATCGCCGTCACCGCCGGTCCCGGCCTGGCCGGCGCCCTGCTGGTCGGCGTCTCGGCGGCGAAGGCGTACGCCTACGCGCTGGGCAAGCCGCTCTACGGCGTCAACCACCTCGCCTCGCACATCTGCGTCGACCAGCTCGAACACGGCCCGCTGCCCGAGCCGACGATGGCCCTGCTGGTCTCCGGCGGCCACTCCTCGCTGCTGCTCTCCTCCGACATCACCTCCGACGTGCGGCCGATGGGCGCGACCATCGACGACGCGGCCGGCGAGGCGTTCGACAAGATCGCCCGCGTGCTGGACCTCGGCTTCCCCGGCGGACCGGTCATCGACCGCTACGCCCGCGAGGGCGACCCGGCCGCGATCGCCTTCCCGCGCGGTCTGACCGGGCCGCGCGACCCGGCGTACGACTTCTCCTTCTCCGGGCTGAAGACGGCCGTGGCCCGCTGGATCGAGGCGAAGCGGGCGGCCGGGGAGGAGGTGCCGGTGCGCGACGTGGCGGCCTCCTTCCAGGAGGCGGTCGTCGACGTGCTGACCCGCAAGGCGGTGCGGGCCTGCAAGGACGAGGGCGTCGACCACCTGATGATCGGCGGCGGCGTCGCCGCCAACTCCCGGCTGCGGGCGCTGGCCCGGGAGCGCTGCGAGGCGGCCGGCATCCGGCTGCGGGTGCCCCGGCCCAAGCTGTGCACGGACAACGGGGCGATGGTGGCCGCGCTCGGCGCCGAGATGGTCGCCCGGAACCGGGCCGCCTCCGACTGGGACCTGTCGGCCGACTCCTCCCTGCCGGTCACCGACCCGCACGTGCCGGGGAACGGCCACGGCCACGATCACATGCACGAGACCGGCCGGGAGAACCTGTACTCATGACCGTCGCCGTGATGTGGGAGGCGCGGGCCGTCCCCGGCCGGGGCGAGGAGCTGCTCGCCTGGGCCCGCGCCCAGGAGCTGCCCGCCGCCCCGCTGCGCCGCGAGACGTTCCGCGCCCCGCAGGACCGCGTCCTGGTGATCACCTGGTGGGACGCGGAGTACGGCGCCGACCTGCCCGAACTCCCGGACCCGGCCGGGGACCTGGTCACCCGGGCGGTGCACCGCTGGCGGTTCGAGTCGGTGGCCGCGGACTGACCCCCCGGCCCCTGAGCGGCCCTCAGGACACCTCCGTCCCGCAGCACAGCCGCCGGTCGTGGCCCACCTCCCGTACGGGTCCCGTGAGGACGAGCCGGGCGGTGTGCCGCACGTCCGCGCTGGACGCTCCCAGGCGCAGGTCCAGCGCGCCCGGTTCCACCACCCTCCGTCCACAACGGTCGGTGAAGGAGGAGAGGTCCGCGTGGAACCGGAACGTCACCCGCCGGGCCTCGCCCGGGGCCAGCTCCAGGCGCCGGTAGCCGATCAGGCGGACGTCGGGGCGGGTCACCCGGGCCACCGGGTCGTGCAGGTAGAGCTGCGCCACCTCGGCGCCCGCCCGGTCGCCGGTGTTGCGGACGGTCACGGACACGTCGTACGAGCCGTCCGTGCCGATCGCGGCGGGCGGGCCGGTGAGCTGCTCCCAGGTGGGGTCCCCCCACGCGAACGTCGTGTACGAACGGCCGTGCCCGAAGGGGTACAGCGGCGTCGGGTCCAGGCTGCTGACCTCGCCGGCCAGGCCCAGCGGGGGCTGGAGGTAGGTCCACGGCTGGCCGCCGGGCAGCCGCGGCACGCTCACCGGCAGGCGGCCCGACGGGTTGACGCGCCCGGACAGCACGCCCGCCACCGCCGCTCCGCCCTCCTCCCCGGGGAAGAACGCCTGGACCACCGCGCCCAGCCGGCCGTGCCAGCGGCCCAGCGCGTACGGCCGCCCGGTGAGCAGCACGAGGACCACCGGGACGCCCGTCGCCACCAGCGCGTCGAGCAGCGCGCCCTGCACGCCGGGCAGCCGCAGGTCGCTCGCGTCGCAGCCCTCGCCCGAGGTGCCCCGGCCGAACAGGCCCGCCCGGTCGCCCAGTACGGCCACGCACACGTCGGCCTCGGCGGCCCGCGCCACCGCCTCCGCGATGCCGCCGGTCTCCTCCCCGGCGGTGTCGCAGCCCTCGGCGAAGGTCACCTTGGCGTCGGGGAGTTCGGACCGCAGGGACTCCAGGAGGGTCGGGACGCCGATCCCGGCCGGGGTGCCGGGGTGGCCGGGCAGGACGTGGGACGGGAAGGAGTAGCAGCCGAGCATCGCCAGCGCGTCGGCGGCCCGGGGACCGACCACCGCGATCCGGGCGCCGGGGGCCAGCGGCAGCAGGCCGCCGGGGTTGTCCAGCAGGACGACCGACTCCTCGGCCAGGCGGCGGGCGAGGGCCCGGTTGGCGGGGGAGTCCAGGTCGACGGGGCCGTCGCCGGCGGGCGGTCCGGGCGTCCAGTCCGCGTCCAGCAGGCCCAGTTCGCACTTCTGGAGCAGGACCCGCCGCGCCGACCGCTCGATCAGCGCCTCGGGGACCTCGCCCGCCCGGACCGCGTCGAGCAGCGGGGCGCCGTAGCACCTGACCGTCGGCAGTTCCACGTCGACGCCGGCCGCGAGGGCGAGGTGCGCCGCCTCGGCGGGGGTTCCGGCGACGCGGTGCAGGGACTGGAGGAAGCCGACGCCGAAGTAGTCGGCGACCACCGTGCCGGTGAAGCCCCACTCCTCGCGCAGCAGGCCGGTCAGCAGCGCCGGGTCGGCCGCGGCGGGCACCCCGTCGGTCTCGGTGTACGCCGCCATCACCGACCGGGCGCCGCCCTCGCGCAGGGCCAGTTCGAACGGGGGCAGGGTGACGTCCGCCAGCTCCCGCGCCCCGGCCCGCACCGGCGCGAGGTTGCGCGCCCCCGCCGACGCGGCGTACCCGGCGAAGTGCTTGAGGGTGGCGACGATCCCGGCCGACTCCAGCCCCCGCACGTAGGCGGCGCCGACCGTGCCGACCAGGTAGGGGTCCTCGCCGATGGTCTCCTCCACCCGGCCCCAGCGCGGATCGCGCACGACGTCCAGGACCGGCGCGAGGCCCTGGTGGACGCCGACCGAGCGCAGGTCGCGGCCGATGCGCCGGGCCATCTCCTCGACGAGGTCCGGGTCGAAGGACGCGCCCCAGGCCAGCGGCACCGGGTAGGCGGTGGCCCGCCAGGCGGTGAAGCCGGCCAGGCACTCCTCGTGGGCCAGCGCCGGGATGCCGAAGCGGCCGGCCGCCATGATGCTCCGCTGGGCGCTCGCCAGTGACCGGGCACCGACGGCCGGATCGACGGGGGCGGTGCCGAAGGGACGGGTGAGCTGTCCCAGCCCCCGGGTGATCAGCTCGTCCCAGTCGTGCTCCCCGGCCATCTCGCGCTGGAGCGGGGCGACGCCCGCGCCGTCCGCGGCGGCGCCCACCCAGACGCCGTAGAGCTGGGCGGCCTTCTCCTCCAGGGTCATCCGGGCCAGCAGGTCGTCGACACGGGCGGCGGCGGGCAGCGCGGGATCACGCCAGGGCGCGGTGGTCATGGAACTCCTGTCCCGGGAACTCCGAGGCTCTCACGCTCGATGGACCGAACGGGTTCGAATGTTTCGTTGTAGAAAGCGAATGTTCCGGGAACCTATGGTCCCGCACGCTCTTCGTCAAGAGGGCCCGCAGGGATACGATCGCCGCCATGACATCCCCGCAGCCCGCCGAAACCCGGACGCGAGGGCGGTCCCCGCAGACCGCGACCCTCGCCGAGATCGCCCGCGAGGCCGGTGTGTCGGCGCCGACTGTTTCGAAGGTCCTCAACGGCCGTGCCGACGTCGCCCCGGCCACCCGCGCCCGGGTGGAGGACCTGCTGCGCGCCCACGGCTACCGGCGCCGCCGCGCCGAGGCCACCCGCTCGCCCCTGATCGACCTGGTCTTCCACGAGCTGGAGAGCGCCTGGGCGATGGAGGTCATCCGGGGCGTGGAGAACGTCGCCCGCGACACCGGCCTGAGTGTCGTGCTCTCGGAGAGCGCGGGCCGGCTCACCCCGGGCCGCACCTGGGCCGACCAGGTCGCCGCCCGCCGCCCGCACGGCGTCGTCCTCGTCCTGTCCGGCCTGGACGAGTCCCAGCGGGCGCTGCTGACCAGCCGTTCCATCCCGTTCGTGGTGATGGACCCGGCCGGCGACCCGGGCGCCGACGTGCCCTCCATCGGCGCCACCAACTGGCAGGGCGGACTGGCCGCCACCCGGCACCTGGCCGAGCTGGGCCACACCCGCATCGGCGCGATCAGCGGCCCCGTCCGGATGATGTGCAGCCGCGCCCGGATCGACGGCTACCGGGCCGCGCTGGACACCGCCGGGCTGCCCGCCGACCCCGCGCTGATCCGCACCGGCGACTTCCACCACGAGAGCGGCTACCGCCAGGGCCTGGAACTGCTGCGCCGCCCCGACCGGCCCACCGCCGTCTTCGCCGGCAACGACCTGCAGGCGCTCGGCCTGTACGAGGCCGCCCGCGAACTGGGCCTGCGCGTGCCGGAGGACCTCAGCGTGGTCGGCTTCGACGACCTGCCGGTGGCCCGCTGGGTGGGGCCGCCGCTGACGACGGTGCGGCAGCCCCTGACGGAGATGGCCGAGGCCGCGGTCCGGCTGGTCCTCGACCTCGGCCGCGAGGGCGGCGCCGGGGCGGCGACCCGGGTGGAGCTGGCCACCAGCCTGGTGGTGCGCAGCAGTACGGCGCCGCCGCCGTCGGCGTGATCCGGCCGCGGCGCCGTCGTGGTGCCGCCGGGGGCGTGGTCCGGTGGTGCCGCTGCGGTGCCGCCGCGGTGTCGCCGTCGGCGTGACCCGGCGCCGTGCTCGATACCGTCCTCGACGCCGGTCGGCCACGGCCCCGAAACTTTCGACGTCCCCGGAAGTCTGAGAATTCCCGCAGAAACGGCCTCCGCCTGTCGCCGCCCGCAACAATTCGGACGTACGTTCATCCCCGGCGGGCCCCCGGTGACGACACCGCGGGGCGTGGGCAGGGCGACAGAGCCGACAGGGGCGGGCACATGGGCGGGCGGACAAGAGGGCTGAAGGCCGCCGGTCTCGCTCTGGCGGGCGTCCTGCTGCTGGGCGCCGGGGCGGCCGGCTGGGTCTACCGGCACCTCGACGCCAACATCACCGGCGTCGACATCGACAGCGCGCTCGGCGACGACCGCCCCGCCCGCGCCACCGCGGAGCCGTCCGCGTCGGCGTCCGCGCGGGCCACCGGGCCCCTCAACATCCTGGTCCTCGGCTCGGACTCGCGCAGCGGCGAGGAGAACGAGGAGCTCGGCGGCGGCGACAGCGAGGGCGCCCGCTCCGACACGGCGATGGTCGTCCACCTCGACGCCGGACGGACCGGCGCCACCGTGGTCAGCATCCCGCGCGACACCCTCGTCACCCGCCCCTCCTGCCCGCTGGCGGACGGCACCTCGACGCCGGAGGCGTACCAGGTCATGTTCAACACCGCCTACGCGGTGGGCGGTCCGGTGTGCGCGGTCAAGACGGCCGAGACGCTCACCGGCGTCCGCATGGACCACTACATCGAGATCGACTTCTCCGGTTTCGCCAAGCTGGTGGACGCCCTCGGCGGGGTGACCGTCACCACCGACCAGGACATAGACGACGAGAAGAGCCACCTGACCCTGGAGGCGGGCACCCACCACCTCGACGGCACCCAGGCGCTGGGCCTGGCCCGCACCCGGTACGGCACCTCCGGCGGCAGCGACCTCGACCGCATCGAACTCCAGCAGAAACTGGTCAAGGCGCTGCTGAAGCAGATCTCCGACACCGACCTGCTCACCGACCCCGCCCGGCTCTACGACGTGGCCGACGCCGTCACCGGCAGCCTCACCACCGACACCGGCCTGGACTCCCTGGGCGAGCTGACGGAGCTGGGCGGCAGTCTCGGCGGCCTCGCGGAGGACCAGGTGGAGACGGTGACCATGCCGGTGGTGCGGGCCCCGTCCGACGCCAACCGGGTGGTCGCCGACGAGCCGGACGCGAGCGCGCTGTGGGAGTCGCTGCGCTGATCCTCGTGAAAAACCTCCACGACCGTGTCGATCCGGCCGCCCCCCGATCGACGCACGGGTGAGAGGCCGGGACGGAACCGGCCGCCGACCCCGAGGAGTCACCATGCCCCGCTTCCTGTCGCTGATCCGCATAGACGAGGTCAACGCCCCCGCCGACGGCCCCAGCCCCGAACTGATGGAACGCATGGGGAAGCTGATGGAGGAGATGACGAAGGCCGGCGTCCGCCTCGACGACGGCGGCCTCGCCCCCACCGCCCAGGGAGCCCGTGTCCACTACACGGGCGGACAGCTCTCCGTCACCGACGGCCCGTTCACCGAGACCAAGGAGGTCATCGGCGGGTACGCGATGCTCCAGGCCAAGGACCAGGCCGAGGCGGTCGAGTGGGTCAAGCGCTTCCTGAAGACCCACGAGGAGTACTGGACGATCACCTGCGAGGTGCGGGAGATCCTCGGGGGCTGACACGGCTGACGCGGCTGACGCGGCTGACACGGCTGACGGGCCCGCGGTCGGCCCGGTGTGCCCCCTCGGTGTCGCGTGGGCCGGCGGTCGGCCCGGTGCGTCCACGGCGTCGCGTGGGCCGGCGGTTGGTCCGGGGCGGTCCACGGTGTTGCATGGGGGCTGTGGAACCACAGCCCACCGCCACCGGGGACGCCCGGACCGCCCAGGCCGCCCAGGCCGCCCTGGCCGCCCTGGAGACCGTCTTCCGCCTGGAGTCCCCGCGGGTCGTCGCCGGCGTCGCCCGCGTCGTCCGCGACCTCGGCATCGCCGAGGAACTCACCCAGGACGCCCTGGTCGCCGCCCTGGAGCAGTGGCCCCGGGACGGCGTCCCCGACAACCCGGGCGCCTGGCTCATGGCCACCGCCCGCCGTCGCGCCGTCGACCTGGTACGCCGCCGGGAGAACTACGCCCGCAAGCTCGCCGAGATCGGCCGGACCCTCGACGACACGGCCCCGCCCGAGGAACCCGCCGACCCGGACGACATCGACGACGACCTGCTCCGCCTGGTCTTCACCACCTGCCACCCGGTGCTCTCCGCCGAGGCCCGCACCGCCCTCACCCTGCGTCTGCTCGGCGGCCTCACCACCGCCGAGATCGCCCGCGCGTTCCTGGTCCCCGAGCCGACGGTGGCCCAGCGCGTCGTCCGCGCCAAGCGCACCCTGGCCACCCGGAACGTCGCCTTCGAGGTGCCGTACGGCCCCGACCGCGAGGCCCGCCTCGGCTCCGTCCTCGACGTCATCTACCTGATCTTCAACGAGGGGTACGCCGCCACCGCGGGCGACGACTGGCTCCGCCCCGCCCTCTGCGAGGACGCCCTGCGCCTCGCCCGCGTGCTCTGCGCCCGGATGCCGAAGGAACCGGAGGTGCACGGCCTCACCGCCCTGCTGGAGTTCCAGTCCTCCCGCGCCGCCGCCCGCACCGGCCCCGACGGCGCCCCGGTCCTCCTCAAGGACCAGAACCGCGGCCGCTGGAACCGCCTGCTCATCACCCGCGGCCTCACCGCCCTCGCCCGGGCCGGCGCCGCCGCCCCGGGTCCGTACGTCCTCCAGGCCGCGATCGCCGCCTGCCACGCCCAGGCGTACACGTACGAGGAGACCGACTGGCCCCGCATCGCCGCCCTCTACGCCCTGCTCGCCGCCCGCGCTCCGTCCCCGGTCGTGGAGCTGAACCGCGCGGTCGCCGTCTCGATGGCCGAGGGCCCGGCCCCCGCCCTGGAGATCGTCGACGCCCTCGCCGCCGAACCGGCCCTGCGCGCCTACCACCTGCTCCCCAGCGTCCGCGGCGACCTCCTCCACCGCCTGGGCCGTACGGCGGAGGCCCGCGCCGAGTTCGCACGGGCGGCCTCCCTGGCCGGCAACGCCCGGGAGCGCGAGCTGCTCAGCCGGCGGGCACGGGAGTGCCGCCGCGCCACAGCAGTTCGTGATACCGGGCGGCCCGCTCGCGGGTCACGGACTGAGCCATGAGGCGCCGGATCGCGTCGTTGACGTCGTCGAGGGCAGGGCAGCCGCACGGCCCGGCGGCCGGGACGAGAAGGGCATACCGCAACGCTGGGGCGTGCCTCCGACAGCCGCAGCGGACCGGGACCCATGACAGAGGCCGGACCAGGCAGTCGTAGAGCGGGGCGTCTTCCCATGGGTGCGATGTCCCGACGCGGACCCAGCCCCATGCGCGGTAGGCCGAGCGTGCGGCTTCGGCTTCGGCTTCGGATGGGACAGATCGCCTTCACACAATGACCCTGGTTCAGGAGACGCGGGCCGTACCGCAAAAGGCACGGAGTGCGTCCGGGTACAGCGCTACGGTGGCAGCTCGGGCATGGGGTCACTCCGCTGGTCTGCTGAGCGTGTTGGTCGTATGCGGACATGGCGACAGTGAAGTCGTCCGGCTGGCAGCGCCGCCGCGCTACGTGGTGTCGGGCAGGAAAGAAGCACGGTCGGTTATGGGCAGGCTGGGGCACACAGCGAGAACGGTTGGTGGGGGACGAATGAGAGTTTGCTTTCTGATCGACGAAGATTGGAGCTCACCGAAGGCCGGGACCCGGGGATGGCTCACCATGAGGGAATCTCTGGTGCGAGCGTTCATGGAATCCGTTCCACGGCATAGGCGTCATGCCCGCTTTTCTACGGGTACTCTCCCACTGTGGCAGCTTGCTCAAGAAATGGGCAGCGCCGAATCCGCCGCAAACGGCGTTCTCGGCGAGCACTGGGCAGTCTGGAGCACCTTCCTTGGGCCGGACCTTGCTAAGCACATCGCGTCATGTGATGTCGCGGGCATGGTCGTGGAATCCCTGACTCCGTCGGACGCTCGTGCTATGCATATCCGGCTAAAAAGCGTCGAATGGTATCTGGGGGCGGTGCAAGTGCGTCCGGAGATTCCGGAGCACTGGGCAGTGTTTCTGAAGAGCATCCCGAGCCGGTTCCGGATCTTCGAAGACTCCCTCTATTTGTTTCATAGAGGGTATGAGTTGGAAGTCGAGGATACTCGAGATCACGCGGAATTCCGGGAGTGGGAAGCTTCCGCCTTGTTCTCCTCCGTTCATTGGGAGGACTCCGGAGCGCGGGAGACCATCTTTGACCCGTATGACAACATGCAGCACTTTCGCAGGCTCGGCGAGGCGGACGAACTGCTCCATGGGCAGTTCTCATCCGCACTGGGTGAAACCCTGATGCGCTGCTCAGACCTGGACCCGAATCTCACTCAACGGTTGCATGCGGCTATCAAGGCGTTCGAGGGGCATGAGACGGCCGAAGAGTTGGCGCATGTGTCGGTGTCCTGTCGGCGATTTACGGAAAAGCTTGCAGACTGCCTTTACCCTCCGCGTGAAGAAAAGGTCGGTGGGCGAAAGGTCGGCCAGGCTGAGTATCGGAACCGTCTGTGGGCATACGTCGCGGAAAATGTCACCTCTGACACCACGCGTGAACTGCTCATCGCGAACGTCGAGGACTTGGGCAAGCGGATCGACAAGCTGGACGGGCTGAGTAATAAGGGCCTGCACTCCGACGTTTCATCCGCAGATGTGAACCGACTGTTGCTTTCGCTCCTCGTCGTGGCACATGACTTGATCTCGCTTCGACCGCCCGGCGGTGCGTTCTCGTACAAGCCGTACGAGACCACGATTCGTGCCTTCATGGAGGAGGTGCTGCACCAAGAAGAGCATCCGTCGCAGGGTAGCGAGGAATAGAACTGTCTAACTGGCTGCGTGCTTGACCCTGCCATGAGTGGCGTCCTCGAAGCCTGCGATGAATTCTCGATGCCTGTCCTCGATCCCCTTCGCGCTCTCCCACTCGGAGGGGGCGAGGCCTTCGGGCTCCTCCAAGGGAAGTTGGTCGAGGGAAATGAGGGCCTTCACCTGGCAGACGGAGGTGGTTTCTTCTACCAAATTTTCGATGTCTTCCTCTTCGGCTACGCCCTGAAGAACGGGCAGCCTGTACGTGGCGAAGCTGTATCCCTCGGCGTAGGGATACACGGTAACGATGGCCGCGCGCTCCCACATCGACGCAGTAGCGGGCTCGCCGTCAAGAGCATCACTGCAACCCTGTTCGTACGTATCGAGAGCGCGGCCCGGGTCTTTTCCGATCTTTTTCCTTGAGGGCGTTGTACGCCTCGGTCTCTTCGCTCGTGATCGGGACGCTCCCTGGGCTACTTGGGCTGGCATTCCAGGCCAGCGCCCTTTCTGCGTCCACGCGCTACTCGCCCCGTTGAGCCCTCGCCGCGAGAGCGGGGATTGCCTCGATCTTCTCCGCCGTGAGGTCGTTCCAGACGAGCCCGCGAGGCCGGCGCCGGTTGGGGCACTCGATCACCTCGTCCGGCGTCACGATGAGGTCCACGCTGAAGTCGTGCTCGGTCTCGGGGATTTCCTTGTCGATGACCTGAAGGGGGTGGACGGGCGCGACGATGACCGTCTCGTCCGTCACGAGGCGCGCCTCGATGAGGAGCGCCACCTCCAGGTCGGAGTATCCGGCCCCCTTGCCGATGCGCGCGCCGGAACGATTGACGGCCACGCTGCCGCAGATCACGACGTCGACGGGCCGCATGTCCTCGACCCCCACGCGGCGGGCGACCAGCGCAGCCCCCTTCTTCTCTGCCGCCTGTTCAGCCGATACCTCCAGCGTCTCCGGGTCGAGCAGGAAGAACGGCTGGAGGCTCGCCATCCTTGGAACGGCCATATAGAGGAGCTTGCCGTCCTTGAGCGCGCGCGTGCGGACCGGCAACTGTGCCCAGTCGGGGTTTGCCTTGACCGTCCGGGCCTGCTTCCACACATCCAGCTCAGCCAGGCGCTCGGCCGTCGCCTCCCCGCCGTGGAAGCCGGGGATCTTGCCGTACGAGCCCTCGGGCACCGCACCTTCATGCTCGAGCAGGCGCCACACCTGGTCGCGGACGGCTTCCTTGGCCTGGTCGATGTTGCTCACGTGCCCCTACCGGTCCCGTCAGATCGCTGCCATGAGAGCCAGGAGGCGGTCATTGATGTCCTGCACCCACGGTTCGTGCCGCCACTCCCGAAGCTCTCGGCCAGCGGCGAATGCCAGGTTAAGACCGCCGCCCTCGTGTCAGCTCAACCGTGTCGATCGTCTGGTGCAGCGAGACAGCTGCTTCGTCGAGCTTGTGCTGACGGATCAGCGAGAGCGTGAGGTTACCGAGTGCGATTGCTTGGCTCTTCTGCTTCGCCCCCAGCCCTCCGGCTGTCGTGCGCAGCACCGGCTCGGCCCGCGCCGGCAGTCCGAGAAACAGGTAGCACGAACCAGCAAGCCGGTTGAACTCGTTGATCGTGTAGTACTCCGCGGCGACGTCGGCCCCGTCGACCCGGTCGAACTGTGCCTCGGCCTGCTTCAGTGCTTCCTCGCATGCCTTGAGCTCCCCGGACATGGCATGTCCCTCGGCGACGTGCAGCAGGGCGAGGCCCGTGAGCGACGGACTGGTGTTTTCGGCGACTTCGGCCGCTGCTGCGGCGAACGCCACCCCCTCTATTGGGTCCTTCCCGCCGTAGAGGGCGACGTAGCTCTTGCGCAGCGTCGCGTACGCCTCGGCGCGGACGTCACGGACCTGGCGGGCGGCATGAACGGCTTCGTCGAGATATCTGACCGGTGCCACGTGGTCGCGCCGCTGGCTCACGTCCCACGTGAGTTGTCCCAGGAACGTGGCCGACTCGGCTTCGACCTGCAAGAGCGCCCGGCGGACTCGCGGTTTGGCAGCGTTCTCCCGAAGGAACTTCACTTGGCCGTGTACCTGGCCGGCGGGGCCGAGAAGGGCCGTCGACGGCACCTTGTCGTAGCGCTCGTCGAGCTGGCAGACGCGTTCGTGCAGGTACGCCACGGCCACCAGATCGGCCGACGAGGGATGTTCCAGCATGTAGTTCATACGCTCGCTCGACGCGGACTGTGTGATTGTCACGTCATCGAGCAGAGACTGCAGTTCGTCAGCTGATACCTCGAGCACGGCTGCGAGCTTCGGCCGTACCCAGGGCTGAGGTTCCGTTTCGGCCCGCTCCCAGCGCACGACCGTCGATCGTTCAACGCCGAGGTGTTCGGCGAGCTTTTCTTGGCTGAGTCCCGCTGCTTTGCGACGCTTGGCAAAGCGAACGCGTTTTGCCGCCATCGCTCTTCCCTTCCGGATTCGGGGGGCCTCGCCACCATAGCCAGGCCACGGCCGTTTACGCAGGTCGACGGCGGTCCTGCCACATTCTTGCCTCTTTCCTGCCCCACTCATGCTCTGGGTTTTGGCAGACCAAGGGACTTTTCTGGCTACTACGCCGATCCCCCGGTGGCCGGGGCCTACGGGCCGCCCAGCCGGAACCGGCTTCCCCAGGAGCCCAGGAGGAGTCCCATGCGCCCCGCGATTTACGGGTACATGCGCCTCGTCAGCAGCGACGAGACCGATGACGAGACCGAGTGCGTCAAGCGCGAGTTGGTCGAGTACGCCGCACTCGAAGGCTTTGCGCTCGACCGGGTTTTCACCGAATGCATCCGGCGGTCCGAGCCGGTGTTCCACGTCATGCTCGAGGCGTTGAAGCGCCACGAGGTCAAGGACATCCTCGTGCCCTCGCTCTGGCACTTCGCGCGGCTGCCCGGCCTCCAGAACGCGATGCGTCAACACATCGAGCAGGAGACCGGCGCCCGCGTCTGGGTTGTGCAGGGACGGCGGCCATGAACAACGTACGCCCCGTGGCCTACGCCTACCTGTACGTGGCCCCCGACGCCGATGACGACACCTCTTGGAGGCTTGAAGCCGAACTCAGGCGCTACGCCGACGACCAGGGCTTCGACCTCGCCGGTCTTTTTTACGAGGACATCACCGGCTGCTTCGCCTCCTGGGAGGCGCTGAGGCAGGAGCTCCGTCAGGTGAACGCCCACCACGTCATCGTGCCGTCCTTCTCCCACTTGACGCGGCACGAACTGCTTCTTGAGCACCTTCTGGACCGTTTGGAGCGGGGAGGGAGAGCCGAAGTCCACGAGCTGCGTCCTCGGAAGTGATCGGAACCCGCACATCAGCAACCCAGGGTCACTGCGCGCGTCGTGCGGCAGGGCCCGCTGTGACCCAGTACCGCGCGCAGGTCATCACCGCCATGATGACGGGCGCCTCGCTCTTGAGCGTCCTCGTCGTCGCAGTGACCCGCTGACCCCTCGCTCCGGCCGGTCGCCTGACCGGAGGAACGGGCCCTGGACGTATCGCGCGGTGCGCCCGGGGTCCACCCTGTTCGCCGTCCCGGCCGTGCTGCTCAACCCAGTACGCCGGGGTTATCCAAACCTCTTCCAGGGAGGCGTTCGTGACCGTCAATGTCGATGCTGTCTCAACTCGCCCGGACCTCGCCCCGCCGGATCTGGCCGAGGTCTTCGGCCACGCCTGCGCTCAAGTCCACCGCACTGCCGCGGACATATGGCCCGGTGAAGCCGTGACTTTGGAACGTCATATCCCGAGCACCACCGGATACGTGCACCAGACCCGCGTCGGGGACCGGACCCTGTACGCGAAGACCTCGATCCTGGGCGTCTCTCTTGTCTCCCTGCTCCGGGGTGCCTGTGGCCCATGGCCCGCTGTCCGCCGGGCTCAGCGGGCGTACGCCATGCAGCTTGACGGACTGATGACGCGCGAGGCCGCGCAACTCCAGGTCCTCGCCGAGATGGACCGGCCCCAGGTGTGCACCGTCGCCGGAGTGAGGGAGGGCGTCATCTTCACCGAGCCGGTCACCGGTCCGTCCCTGGGGGAGGTGCTGCTCACGCGGCCGGCCGACACCTGCGCTCTGCTCGTCCGCACCTTCGACGAGCTGCGCCCGCTGCACCGGCCGGGCGCCGCCCACCGCCTCGCCCTTGGTGGCGCGATCGGCGAGCGCAGCATCGCGGGGACCTTCCTGCGGAAGTTCAACGGCCTGTCCGGCGAGACCTACCTCGACAGGCTCGGAGCGGAGCGGTGCGAGCCGGGGGCGCGGGCCGAGGTCATCGAGCTCGCGCGACGCAGTGTCGTGCGGTTGCGGAAGCTGCGGGTGGCGCTGCCTGGCTCGGTAGGGACGTCCC
This sequence comes from Streptomyces sp. SYSU D01066-1, assembly GCF_054956795.1. Lineage (NCBI taxonomy): Bacteria > Bacillati > Actinomycetota > Actinomycetes > Kitasatosporales > Streptomycetaceae > Streptomyces > Streptomyces sp. SYSU D01066-1. Next base: position 276,145 of record NZ_JBUDHV010000001.1, read on the forward strand.
TGGCCTACGGGGATCTGAAACCCGAGCACGTGCTCTTCACGCATGGGCCCGACGAGCGGCCGGTGCTGCTCGACCCTGGCATGTTCCGTGCGAGCCCGATGGTCGACATCGCGAAGATGATCAGCCGAACCGTTCTCCTGCTCGCCGCCCGACGACCTGACCTCGAGACGGCGCGTCAGGTCGTCGAGGGCATCGGGGCCTTCACCGAGCAGCAGGCCGGTCGGCAGGCCGGCCGGGAGCGCAGCGCCTGGGAACGCGGCCTGCTGACGCTCTGGATGATGGACACGGTCAACATCCTCGCGACCTACCTGTCCGCGCCGGCGGTCCTGCCGTTGCCCGGCGTCGCCTTGGCCCTCGTCGACCGCGCCGTCCCGGTGTGTCGGCTCGTCGACGAGGTGAGTGCCGACCTCGCCGAACGGCCGGCCGGGCGGGGTCCTTGGGAGCGTGCTCTTGTTCGTGCGTGGGCGGTCGCCTCATGACGTCCGTGCCGATGGCCGTCGGCCTCGTTGGCAGCGGTGCTGTCGGGCAGGCCGTCGGCGGAGCGCTCGTGACCGCCGGCGTAGGAGGTCGGCTGCTCGTCGCCTCGCGTACCGACGAGCAGTCGGGCGCCCTGGCCGACGATCTCGCCGATATGCAGACCGCGGTCGGCTCGCCCGTACGTCCGATCGCCGCGGCGACCGGCGACCTGAGGGACTGCGAGGCCGTCGTCATCGCCGTGCGAGCGAGCTTCGTCAACACCCGAGGCACCGACGTTCGCATGGGCGGGGCGCGGGCGAACGCGCAACTGATCGGCACGCTCGCCTGCGAGCTGCACGGGTACACCGGCACGGTGCTGATGGTGACCAACCCGGTCGACCTGATGGCCCGCCGCTTCGCAGAGGTTTCCGACTGCCGACGGGTTTTCGGCATCGGCTCGGGCCTGGACACCGCCCGGTACCGGCTCACCCTGGCCCGGCTGCTCGGCGTCCCCGTCGCCGAGGTGAAGGGGCATGTGATCGGCGAGCATGGCGAGGCGGCCGTGGTGTGCGCCTCGTCGACCACCGTCAACGACGAGCCCGTCCCGGTCCCCCGTCGGGCGATCCGGGCGATCAGGGACGAGCTCACCCAGCGGCCCGGCCGGATCAACGCCGGCATCGGCCGCACCCGCTCCGGACCGGCCGGGGCCGTCGTCACCGCCCTCCGCCTCGCCCTCGCTGTCGAGGACGGGGTGACCGAGCTGTCGACCGGGTACGGGGACGACTTCCTCGGAATCCCGTTGCGGTTCACCCGGGGCGAACCCGTACCGTCCATGCCTCCGCTCGACCCGGTCGAGGCCGGCGAGCTGGAGGCCGCCCGCGGCAAACTCCGCGCTGCCTACCAGATGGTGAGCGGCATCCCGCCGCAACCGCTTCCGTCGGAGAGGAATCCGTCGTGACCACTCACGCTGTACGCCTTGAGGCCGCCGGCGCGGCCGTGACCGTCGTGTCCGCCGAGCGCGCCGTCACCGACTGGACGGCCCGCTACTTCGGGCAGTGGTGGAAGGCCTCGGAGGTAGCCCCGGAAAGCGTTTGTACGGGCCCCGTCGTCGTTGCCCAGGTGAGCCCCGGCGCGTACGCCGACGCCGCCCTGGAGGTCACGCAGAGGCCCCACACGAGCGCCGTCCACGCGAAGGCGCGGCTCCTCCTCGCCCGCGACGAGGCCGCCGGCGTGATCCGCGGCGTCTCACCGGAGGAGGCGCTGGCCTACCGGTCCGAGCCCGCGGTCGGGCGCCTGACGGTCATCGGCTGCGCCACCGAGCCGGTCGCGACGGCGACCGCCCGCCTGGCCCGTGAGGTGATGCGGGGGACGCTGCTGAGAGCGGGCTGGTCGGTGCTGCACGCGTCGGCCGTCGTCCACGAAGGGCGGGTCATCCTCACTTTCGGTCAGAAGGGCGCCGGCAAGACGACGACAGCGCTCGTGCTCGCCGCTCGGCGGGGGCTCGCGCTGCTGGCCAATGACCGGGTCTTCGTCCGCCGGAACCGCAGGGGCGGCGTCGACGTCCTGCCCTGGCCGTCGGCCGCCGCGCTCGGCCTGGGTCTGCTCGACGGCCTCGGCTGGTTCGAGGTGGTGCAGGAGCGGCTGGAAAGCGGGGAGGCGCTGCACCCGACGCAGGACGGCCGTGTCACCGAAGCGCTGCGCGCCGGCCGCCGCGAGCCGTTGTGGGAGGGCGGGAAGGAGTTGAAAGCACAGGTCTTCCCCGATCAGTTCCCGAGCTGGTTCGGCGTGCCGCTCGCCACGGGCGGGGTCGCCGGCGCCCTGGTGTTCCCGAGGACCGAGCAGGGGGCCGTCCCGGCCGCCGAGGACGGCGACGGGCGCGGGCTGACCGACAGCGACTTCATGTCGGGCAGGACCGAGGACCGGTACCCCGACGTCTTCGAGCTCGCCCGGGTCGACGGAGGTGGCGCGGCCGACGCCCGGCACGAGGTGCTTCACCTCCTGGCGGAGCTCCCTCACCACGCGGTCGTCCTCGGTCACGATGTCGAAGGGAACGCCGACGTCCTGGCGAAGGTGACTGGCTGCGCCTGACACGCGGCGAGGTGTACGGCGAGGTGCGCGCCGCGCCTTCTTGCTGCCCCGGCCGTGTTCTCGCGGACGGGGCAGCCTTGCTCGCAGTCCCCCGGGTCAGGCATTGAAGTGCTGCTGGAGTACTGGTGGACGCGGGAGTGCCGTCAGCGGACCGGATGCCCGAGCAGCATCGTCGGCGCCCCAGCCACCCGGGTCAGGAACACGGTCGCCGCGTGCGGCCCCTGGGGCTTGACCTTGCGGCGCAGCTCCTCCGGTTCGACGGCCGAGCCGCGCTTCTTCACGGTCAGCGTGCCGACGCCCCGCTCCCGCAGCAGCGCCTTCAGCTTCTTGACGTTGAAGGGCATCAGGTCGGTGATCTCGTACGCCGTGGCGTACGGCGTCGGCCGCAGCGCGTCCGCCGTGACGTACGCGATCGTCGCGTCGAGCAGCCCGCCGCCGACCTGGTCGGCCACCTCGGCGACCAGGTGGGCGCGGATGACGGCGCCGTCCGGCTCGTAGAGGTACCGGCCGGGGGTGCGGACGTCCGGGTCGGGCAGCCGGCGGGAGAGCAGGGTGCGCGGGCCCGGCAGCAGCGTCGCCCGCACCGCGCCCGGCTCGGTGCCGAACCACAGCACCGCCTCCTTGACGTCCCCGCCGTCGGAGATCCACTCGGCCTCGGCACCCTCGGGCACCGCCTCGTGCGGGATGCCGGGCGCGACCTTCAGCGCGGCGGCCCGGGACGCCGTACGGGCCGCCCGCACGGCCCACGACAGGGGCGGCGAGTAGGCCTCGGGGTCGAAGATCCGGCCCCGGCCGCCCCGTCTGGCGGGGTCGACGAAGACCGCGTCGTACCCGCCGGTCTCCACCTCCGCGACATCCCCCTCCCGCACCTCGACCAGCCCGTCGAGCCCCAGCGCCTCGGCGTTGGCGCGGGCGGCGGCGGCCGTCGCCGGGTCCCGGTCCACCGCCAGCACCCTGATCCCGGCCCGGGCCAGCGCGATCGCGTCCCCGCCGATCCCGCAGCACAGGTCGGCGACGGAGGTCACGCCCAGCTCGGTGAAGCGCCGGGCGCGGTACGCGGCGACACTCGCCCGCGTCGACTGCTCGACCCCGTTGGGCGTGAAGAACATCCGCCCGGCGTCCTCGGCCCCGAACTTCGCCACCGCCCGCTGCCGCAGCCGGGCCTGGCCCAGGGCCGCCGAGACGAGGTCGGCCGGGTGGGTACGGCGCAGCCGGGTGGCGACGGCCAGCTCCTCGGCGGGATCGGTGTCGCGCACCTGGTCGAGCAGGTCGCGGCCGGCGGGGGCGAGGAGGGCGAGGAGGGCGTCGAGGTCGTTCACCGGGCCATTGTGGGCCAGGCGGTGGACCGTTCGTCCCCGGTCGCGTGTCGGGCGGGTTCCCGGTCCGGTGGCTGCGAGGATCCGGCATCATGCGAGTAGTAGGACAAAATGACAAAAACTGGGTACGTCGCAGGGGGAGGGCGCGCGTCCGCGGCGGTCTCGCCGTGCTCGCCGTCGCCACTCTCGTCCCGGGCTGTGCGCTGGGCTCCTCCGGGGCGCGGCCCGCCGCCGGCCAGCCCCTCCAGGCGCCCCCGGCCCGCGCGCTGGACGCCTACGCGGGCAAGCTGCGCGCCGCGCACGCCGTGGCGAAGCGCTGGGGTCTGAAGCGGGCTCCGCTGCCCGCGCCCCCGCCCCCGGCCGAGAAGCCCAGGATCCCCACCCGCGACGGCTTCGAGGTCGACGACCACGCCGAACGCGGCCTCCCGCCGGTCTTCACCACGGTCCCGACCAAGAAGAAGATCGTCTTCCTCACCATCGACGACGGCGGCGAGAAGGACCGCCGCTTCCTGGAGATGATGAGCGACCTGAAGGTCCCGTACACCGCCTTCCTCAGCGACTACCTGGTGAAGGACGACTACGCCTACTTCAAGAGGATGCAGGCGCGCGGCGTCACCCTCAACAACCACACCCTCACCCACCCCTACCTGCCCGGCCTCTCCTACGCCGAGCAGGAGCGCGAGATCTGCGGCATGCAGGAGGTGATCCGCGAGCGGTACGGCAAGCGCCCCGCCGTCTTCCGCCCGCCCTTCGGCAACTACAACCAGGACACCCTGGTCGCCGCCAAGAGCTGCGGCATCACCCACGTCCCGCTGTGGAACGAGGAGGTCTTCGCCGGCCACTGGGACTACCGGGAGTGGGACCGCGAGATCCACCCCGGCGACATCGTCCTCACCCACTTCCGCGGCACCAAGGACTGGGACGGCACCATGCCCGACATGGTCCGCCGCTTCCTGGACAAGATCACCGCCGAGGGGTACGCGGTGGCCCGCCTGGAGGACTACCTGTGAGGCGGCACCGGGCCGGGGCGGCCGGCGCCGCCCTGGCCGCCGCCCTGCTCACCGCCTGCGCCGCGGCCGGCGCCCCCGCGCCGGGCCCCGGGACGGGCGGGGGCCCGGCCAGCGGCCTGCCGCCCGTCGTCGACCACGTCCCCACCCGCGACCGCGTCGTCTTCCTCACCTACGACGACGGAGCCGAACGCGACCCGGACTTCCCCGGCCTGGTCCGCGACCGGCGGCTGCCGGTCACCCTGTTCCTCACCGACCAGGTCGCCGGACCGGCGTACGGCCGCTTCGCGCGGCTGCGCGCGGTCGGCGCGAGCCTGCAGAACCACACCCTCGACCACCCCGCCCTGCGCGGCCTGCCCTACGCCGGCCAGCGCGCCGAGATCTGCGGCCAGCAGCGCAAGCTGAAGTCCCGCTTCGGCGTCCGCCCCCGGCTCCTCCGCCCGCCCTACGGCCGCTACGACACGGCGACCCTGCGGGCCGCCGCCGACTGCGGCGTCACGGCGGTCGTCCTGTGGCGGGCCGCCCCGGACGCGACCGGCGCCCTGGCCTTCACCCGCGGCGAGCCCCGCCTGCGCCCCGGCGACATCATCGCCGTCGACCCGGACCGGCCGAAGGGGGCGTCCCTGACGGCGCGCACGGAGAGGGTGCTGCGGGAGATCGAGGCGAGGGGGCTGGAGGTCGGGCGCCTCGAGGACCACCTGTAGGCCGTTCCCGGCCCGCCCGGCGTCCGGCGTTCGGCGTCCGGCGTTCGGCGTTCGGCGGCGGGCCGGACGGGCCGGAGACGGGGCCCGGGGCGGCGGTCCCGGCGACGCGCGCCCCGGCTGCCGGGGACCGCGGAAACCGGCGTCCACGAGCGAAATCCCGCCGACGCGCCGCGGGCATTGGCACTCCGCTTGACCGAGTGCTAACCGCGGTCATAGTCTCAGGTCTGGCACTCCCCCCAGGAGAGTGCCAACAACGCGACGGGCAGGTCCGGCACCCGCGACGACGGATCGACCTGGTCGCCACCTCAGACAGTTAACCCCGTGAGATCTCCGAAGGGGGAGGTCGGATCGTGACGACCGCCAGCTCCAAGGTTGCCATCAAGCCGCTCGAGGACCGCATCGTGGTCCAGCCGCTCGACGCCGAGCAGACCACGGCCTCGGGCCTGGTCATTCCGGACACCGCCAAGGAGAAGCCCCAGGAGGGCGTCGTCCTGGCCGTGGGCCCGGGCCGCTTCGAGGAAGGCAACCGTCTTCCGCTCGACGTCTCCGTCGGCGACGTCGTGCTCTACAGCAAGTACGGCGGCACCGAGGTGAAGTACAACGGCGAGGAGTACCTCGTCCTCTCGGCCCGCGACGTCCTCGCGATCGTCGAGAAGTAGTTCACCCGAAGCACCTCGCTTCACCCGAGGCACTCTGCTTAATCCGAGGCACCTTGCTTCACCCGAGGCATCCCGCTTCACCCGAGGCACCTTGCTTCACCCGAGGCATCCCGCTTCACCCGAGGCACCTTGCTTCACCCGAGGCACCTTGCTTCACCCGAGGCATCCCGCTTCGCAAGCACATTGCTTTTCAGCTGCGCCCCTGGCCCCCGCCACCACCAAGAAGCCGGGCGCCCGGGGCGCAGCGTCGTTAACCCACATTCCGGAAGAGGGCTCACGCTCCCATGGCGAAGATCCTGAAGTTCGACGAGGACGCCCGTCGCGCCCTCGAGCGCGGCGTCAACAAGCTTGCCGACACGGTGAAGGTGACGATCGGCCCCAAGGGCCGCAACGTCGTCATCGACAAGAAGTTCGGTGCCCCCACCATCACCAACGACGGTGTCACGATCGCCCGCGAGGTCGAGATCGAGGACCCGTACGAGAACCTGGGTGCCCAGCTGGTGAAGGAGGTGGCGACCAAGACCAACGACATCGCGGGTGACGGCACCACCACCGCCACGGTCCTGGCCCAGGCGCTGGTCCGCGAGGGCCTGAAGAACGTCGCCGCCGGCGCCTCCCCGGCGCTGCTGAAGAAGGGCATCGACGCGGCCGTCAAGGCGGTCTCCGACGACCTCCTCGCCACCGCCCGCCCGATCGACGAGAAGTCCGACATCGCCGCGGTCGCCGCGCTGTCCGCCCAGGACCAGCAGGTCGGCGAGCTGATCGCCGAGGCGATGGACAAGGTCGGCAAGGACGGTGTCATCACCGTCGAGGAGTCCAACACCTTCGGCCTCGAGCTGGACTTCACCGAGGGCATGGCCTTCGACAAGGGCTACCTGTCGCCGTACTTCGTGACGGACCAGGAGCGCATGGAGGCCGTCCTGGAGGACGCCTACATCCTGATCCACCAGGGCAAGATCTCCTCCATCCAGGACCTGCTGCCGCTGCTGGAGAAGGTCATCCAGGCCAACTCCTCCAAGCCGCTGCTGATCATCGCCGAGGACGTCGAGGGCGAGGCCCTCTCCACCCTGGTCGTCAACAAGATCCGCGGCACCTTCAACGCGGTGGCCGTCAAGGCCCCCGGCTTCGGTGACCGCCGCAAGGCGATGCTGCAGGACATGGCGGTCCTCACCGGCGCCACGGTCATCTCCGAGGAGGTCGGCCTCAAGCTCGACCAGGTCGGCCTGGACGTGCTCGGCACCGCCCGCCGCATCACCGTCACCAAGGACGACACCACCATCGTCGACGGTGCCGGCGACAAGGCCGACGTCGAGGGCCGCGTCAACCAGATCAAGGCCGAGATCGAGGCCACGGACTCCGACTGGGACCGCGAGAAGCTCCAGGAGCGCCTCGCCAAGCTGGCCGGCGGCGTGTGCGTGATCAAGGTCGGCGCCGCCACCGAGGTGGAGCTGAAGGAGCGCAAGCACCGTCTGGAGGACGCCATCTCCGCGACCCGCGCCGCGGTCGAGGAGGGCATCGTCTCCGGTGGCGGCTCCGCCCTGGTCCACGCGTCCAAGGTCCTGGAGGGCAACCTCGACAAGACCGGCGACGAGGCCACCGGTGTCTCCGTGGTCGCCCGCGCCGTCGTCGAGCCGCTGCGCTGGATCGCGGAGAACGCCGGCCTGGAGGGCTACGTCATCGTCTCCAAGGTCAAGGAGCTGGAGAAGGGCAGCGGTTACAACGCCGCCTCCGGCGAGTACGGCGACCTGGTCAAGGCCGGCGTCATCGACCCGGTGAAGGTCACCCGCTCCGCCCTGGAGAACGCCGCCTCCATCGCCTCCCTCCTGCTGACGACCGAGACCCTGGTCGTCGAGAAGAAGGAAGAGGAGGAGCCGGCCGCCGCTGGTCACAGCCACGGCCACGCCCACTGAGGCAGCGCGAGCCTTTCCGGTGCCCGGTACCCCTCGTGGGGTGCCGGGCACCGGCGTCTCCGGGACCCGAGTATCGGCATCGATGTCAGCGCCCTGCGGCACGATGTGCGGCAGGGGAGACGATCGGGGAAGGGGCGGGCGATGCGCACACCTGTCACGGGCGAGGCGTGGGTCTCGTACGGCCAGATCTACGTGGAGAGCGACCCGGACTGCTCGATACCGGACCTGCGGCCCTCGGCCCCCTGGTGCCGCTGCCGTGCGGGCCCTGGTCCGCCGCCGGGGGTCAGAGGTAGTTGTCGATGACCGGGTAGACGATCGCCATCAGGATCCCGAGGACGAGTACCGGAATCGCCAGCACTTTCGCCGTCGAGGACAGCGACTTCACCGCGTTCGTGGCCGCTCTCGAGTAGTGGCGCGCGTGGGCGCCCAGGTCGTGGCGGGCGAAGGCGCGGAGCACCAGCGCGATCACGGCCGTGATCAGGGAGACGGTGAGGGAGGTGCCCACACCGTGGCCGCCGAGACGGTCGCCGATGTCGACGATGTGCGGTTGCTGTTCCTCCGCGGCCTTCATGGCGCCCGCCGCGGCCAGGAGGACGTACACGGTGGAGACGACGGCCAGGACCATCCCGCCCGCCGCCGTCACGACGGCGCGCACCGACTTGCCGGGGGGCCGGGAGGGCCGGGAGGGCTGTGGGGTCTTCCTGTGCTCCGGGGCGGTCGGGGGCTCTTCGTCGGGCTCCGCGGCAGCCGGGGGCTCTGTGACGCGCTGGTACTCCGGCGCCGGCGGTCCCGAAACCCTGCGGGTCTCCCGGGTGAGCGGGTCCGGCTGGTCCTCCGGAGGCGGCGGGTGGACGACCACCGTCTCGTTCGGCCGTTCCTCCGGCTTCCCGGACACGGGTGGGGGCGCGGTTGCCGCCTCGGGTTCGACGGTGACCTCCACGTGGACCACCGACTCGTCGGCCACGCCCTTCAGTTCGACGTTCCCGGTCAGGTGCCCTGGGGTGTCGGTCTCCACACCGACGTTGAAACCGTTCGGCAGCGGCTCGACGCGCAGCCATCGCTGCGTGGACTGGGCCACGCAGTGGCGGGCGAGAGGCGGGCCGCCCAGCATGACGGACTTCTCCGCGGACATCGCTCCCTGGCAGACCCTGCCGAAGTCGAGGAACGCGGGCGACGGTTTCAGACGGATCGCCTGCAGGGCGCTGTGGGCCTGGTCGGCGATGTGGCTCAGGTCGTTGCGCGCGATCTCCTCCAGGGCCTGGCGGGCCCCCTCGGCCACGGGGAGGTCGTCGTCATGGAGCCGGCGGTTCAGCTCCGTGACGGCGCCCAGCCGGGTCACGACGTTGTCGCTCCTGATGGCGCCCTGCAGGAAGGGCGGGGAGGGAACCGCGGCGATCTTGATGCGGCCGCGTCGGCTGTGCGCCAGCCACGGATCGCCCTGCATCTCCACCGTGCGCTTCGGCGTCTGGTTGGGGTTCTCGTCCTGCACCCGTTCGTAGATGTAGTCGTACAGTTCGTTCAGGCGGATCTCGCCGTCCTCGTCCCGGTCGGCCTCGCCGGTCCTCAGCCCCTCGACCACCGCGTGGGTGAAGACCGACGGACGCTGAGGGGCCTTCTCGGCGAGATCGGGGCCTTCGAAGGCGTACTCCATGGAGTCGGCCGCCGTGATGACGGCCCAGCCGCGGCCGCCGGGCGCCTTGTCGGTGTGGAAGGACTCGAGGACGTTCACGTCCCCCGCGGCGCGTACGGAGGCTCCGCGGGAGAAGGCACCGCCATAGCAGCAGTCGAGCAGCAGGACGGTCCGGCCGGCCCTGGTACGGGACATGCAGGTGCGGACGAACTGGGACGGGATCGCTGTGGCGTCCAGCATCCGCATCTCGGAGTCCCTGGCGGCGAAGTACAGCTCGCCGGACTCGCTCTTGAGCCCGTGGCACGAGAAATGCAGCACCAGGGTGTCTTCCCGGCGGCGGTCGCTGAAGAAGTGCTGGATGCGCCGGCGCATCACGTCGGCCGGCGCGTTGCGCACGACCTCGACGTCGAAGTCGCCGATCTGCGGGTCCTCCAGGACCCCGGCGAGAGCTTCGGCGTCCTGGGCGGGCGCCCTGAGTTTCCTGAGCCCTTGGTCGTCGTAGTGGTCGTTGGCGATGATCAGGGCGTGCCGGGACTCCTTCGTCTTCGAGCTCATGCCTGGGCTCCCGCGGCCGAATGCCGCTCCACGAATACGCGGAACGCGTCCGTCACCTGCTCGTCGGTCGCCTTGGACACCTCGATCGCGTCACCGTCGATCTCCAGGCGCAACGACGGGTTGGAGTCGTGGGAGCGGCCGAGCCACGATCGCATCACCGTCACCACCTGGCTCAGAGCGGTCGCGGAGCCGCCCAGTGCCACCAGGAGTTCCCCGATCTCGGTGATGCCGACGGCCCGCGCTCCCGGGGGGATGTCCCTGGCCGGGACGGCGGTGACGTCGTCGACGTCGAGCTGCAGCAGTTCTTCGCGCAGATAGCCGGTCTGTCTCGCGACGTCCTCGGCCTCGGCGTCCTCTTCGATCAGTGAGACGCGCAGGTTCCTTTCCACCGGACAGGCCTCCCTCCTCGTGTTCCCACGGAGGCGCGGAGTCGGACGGGGAGTGGCTCCACGTCGTCCATCTCATTCTCCGTCGTTCGCCATAAGGCCGCAAACATCCCGGTGGATCGCCGGACATGTATTCGTGGAATTCTCGACCTTCGCGATTTTCGGCGCGTGGAAGTTGAATTTCGTACGGAAACGTGGCCGTTCCAGTCACCAAAGCCGGGCTCGGCGTCATCCATCAGGGGCGGCTGCTGCGGGCAATCGGCGGAAAAGCCGTCCGCCGCGCTGTGGCCGTCGCCAGAGGAGTCGATTCTCAGACCTGAACCGCTCCGCTCCGTGAAAGGAAGGTCATGACTGAGACTGCCGACAGCCCACCCGCGTTCCTCCAGGAGACCGCGGACCCCGTCCGCGCCCACCTGGCCGCGTCGACGTTGAGCGCCTTCCTGCGGACGGCGGGCACGCTGACGCTGGAGGAGCGTCGTCTCATCATCGACCTCTCCGGCCCGGCGGGCCCGCCGGGGCGGGCGCGGGGGTGAACTCCTCGAAGCACCGGCCGTTCCCGGTCCACCGCCGTGGAAGAGGTCATCTCGCCGGGAGTCTCCTGTGGCTCATGAACACGAACCCGGCGCCGAGGCCGAAGGCGGCCCGGAGAACGGCCAGTCCCTCCCCGACGCCGCGGACTCTCCCGTCCACGCCACCGCCGAGGAGTCCGATGCCCCGCCCTGGCCGCAGGACGGGGCGGAAGGGCAGGTCGTTCGGACCCTCGTGGTGCGGATGGGCCGTTGTTTCCGCACCTCGGGTGCCACCGGCACGCCAGGGGAAGAGGCGTTCGTGAAGGCGGTGGCCGATGCCTGCGTCGGGGAACTCGAGAGGCCCGGCCCGCCGGGCCGGGAGTATGGGCGCCTGCGGGTCATCAAGGCCGACGAGCCCTTGGAGCAGTACACCGGCGACGCGTTCGTCGCCTTCCACTGCGACGGGTCGACCCGTCCGGACGCACGGGGGGCGAGCGTCGGCTACCGCGACGCCGCGGGCCAGTCCCTCGCGCAGGCATGGAAACGCGCCTACGACAGGCACGGCTGGTCGGGCGGGTTCCGGAAGGACAATTGCGGCGAGAACCTGAAAAATTATTACGGCACCCGAAAAGCTGTCGAAGCCGGCAACCCGCGAGCCTTCGTCGCCGAGTGCGGGTTCCTCACCAACAGGGGCGACAAGGCCCTGCTGACCGGCCGGGGCGGTGTGGGCCGCATGGTGTGCGCGCTGTTCGAGGCGCTCGGCATCTGAGCTCCGGCGAGATTTCGGCGGGATCCCGGCATGCCTCGGCAGGAATCCGGGTGACGCGGCCCGCCGCGGACCGCCGCTGTTTTCGGGCGCACGTCGAGGCATGTGGACCGTCCTTGCCGCGTTATAGTGGAAATGTGATGTGAGTCACAGGCTCTGCGGGTGTGTGGCAGGGGTCCCGCCCGGCACCGGCCGGACGACTCGACGCGGAGTCGAGCATCCGTCTCTGAGCGTTCTCCGCTCACCGGTGAAAGCCGTTCGCTCCAGCCCCGCCGCCCTGTCCCGCCGTCCGGTGAGGGGCTCGGTGTCCTCTGCGCCCGTCGCCGCCCGGCAGGCCGCCGAGCCATCGAGACGTGCCGGCCCGACGGGCTTCCCGAGCCTCATGGGCGAGTCGCGACGGCAGCCGCGTCCCCGCACGGGCGTCGAGTGGTCGCACGGCCGGCGGATATCCGGGGAGGAATCCGTCAATGGTTGGGGAATCACGCGGTGTCACCTTCTCGGGCTCCGTGAAGGCGTCCGCCTGTGCCGACTGTCCGCCGCGTCTCGGTGTTCCTCCGGACGGGGGCGCCGTCGCGGACGGCCCGACAGTCGAGAGAAGTCCTTGTCGTGTTCGAATTTACCGAGAACGTCCATCGCGAGAACGACGGCACGGTGCGGCACCTCGAGCATTTCCAGCAGCCCTTCGTGGCGGTTTCGCCGGACAGGGCTCAGGAAAGCGCCGAGGAGAGCTCCGGAATCCGCCGGGTGCCCGCCGCGACGCCCCAGGAACTCGCCGAGGAATATCTGCGCGAGGTCGCGCCTGCCTACGGGATCCAGGAGTCGATGCTGCCGGGGCCCGCCGGCCGGGACGCCGCCGGCGCCGAGAGCTCCGCCGGTCCTCTCGGGGGCGGTGTCCTGGAGCTGGCCGAGGAGAAGGAGGTCATGGGAACGACGCTGGTCTCCTACCAGCAGAAGTACGACGGCCTGCCCGTGTGGGAGGCGGGAGTCAGCGTCACGGTCCAGCCGGAGCCGATGCGGATCACGGCGTCGCAGAGCTCCGTGCGGACGGACGTCTCCCTCCCGGAGGGGCCGGAGGGAGCCGGACCCTACGGTCCCGGCGAGATCACGCCGGAGGCGCTCAAGCCCCTGCTGGGAGTACGGCCGAGTGAGCCCCTCACGCTCAACGGCACTCCTCACGAACTGATCTACGAGTACGACCCCGACCGCAGATTCGACCCGGAGACACGCCACGCACCGGCCGGGAAACTCGAGGAGGCGCCGCCCACGCTTCCGCTTCCTCCCGTACCCGACACTCTCGCCGGGCAGCGGTTCCAGCGGGTGACCGAGGTGCTCTTCACCCTGCCCGTGCCGGGCCACGATTCGCTCAACTGGCGTGCGTTCGTCGAGTCCACCACCGGAACGGTCGTCCGTCTGAGGGCTCTGACCGCCTGCGCCACCGGTCTGGTGTTCCAGGAGGACCCCCTGACCGCGGGAGCCGCGTCCGCGTCACCGACCGGGCCCGCGGCCGCCCTCAATCCGTTCCGGTCCGAGGTGGTCCTGGAGGGCCTCGAGGAAAGCGACCCGCAGCCTCTGCGCGGCACGTTCGTCGAGCTTCTCGACAGCGCCCCTCCCTTCGTGGACCCACCCGAATCCCCCAGCCCGCCGGGCGACTTCTCCTTCGACGCGCTGGCGAGGGGGTTCGCCGCGGTGAACGCCTACCACCACTGCGACTGGCTCTTCCGCAATATGCAGGAAATGGGGTTCGACCTCACGACGTTCTTCGACGGCACCGATTTCCCGGTGCCGGTGGACGCCTGTGGTTTCCACGACGACGTCAACGCCCGGGCTCCGGGCAATGTGACCGGCACTGGTTCCGGCGGCTTCGAGTTCGGGCTGGCCGGAACGCCGTTCCCGGCGGTGAGCATCGCGGCGGACCTTCGCGTCGTCCTGCACGAGTTCGGCCACACGATCCTCTGGGACAGCGTGCACAGCCCGAACTTCGGGTTCGCGCACAGCGCCGGCGACAGCCTCGCGGCCGTGCACATGGACCCCGAATCAGCCCTCAGGACCCACCCGGAGCGACGGTTCCAGACCTTCCCCTGGGTCCTCCCCGACCGCAACCACGGCCGCTCGGTGGCCCAGGGCTGGGCATGGGGAGGCCGCAAGGACGTCGGGAGCTACTCCAGCGAGCAGATCCTCTCGACGACGCACTTCCGTCTGTACCGCTCGCTCGGCGGCGACTCCGAGGACGTGGCCCGGCGCAAACTCGCGGCCCGCCAGACGATGTTCCTGATCTTCAAGGCGATCGGATCACTGGCGAGCGGCCCGGTCACTCCGACGCCGAACCCGAAGATCTTCGCCACCGCTCTGATGAACGCCGACATCGGCACCAGCGACTTCGAGGGCTACCGGGGCGGGACGTACCACAAGGTGATCCGGTGGAGCTTCGAGAAGCAGGGTCTCTACCAGCCCCCCGGGGCCCCCACTCCGGTGACCTCACCCGGAGCGCCGCCGGACGTCGACGTCTACATCGACGACGGGCGCGACGGCGAGTACGGGTTCCAGCCGGTCCACTGGGAGTGCACCGACATCTGGAACCGGCTGGCGCCGAGTGAGGGAGGCGGCGACGGCGTCCATCAGACACCGGTGACGGGCCAGGTGAACCACGCCTATGTCCGCGTCGGCAACAGGGGCAGGAAGCCGGCCCGCAACGTGGTGGTGCGCGGCTATTCCGCCGCCCCCGGGGCCGGACTGTCCTGGCCGGACGGCTGGAAGCCGATGGACACGCCGCGGCTCGAGGCGCCCGGTGAGATCCCGCCGGACGGCAGCGTGATCGTCGGCCCCTTCAGTTGGCGGCCGCGAACGCCCGGACACGAGTGCATGCTCATGGAGGTCAGCGCCGACGGGGACCTGAGCAACGTGGATCCCGGTACCTTCTACCCCTGCGCCCTCGGGCCCACGGCGGAGTGGCGCCTCGTGCCCTTCGACAACAACATCGCGCAGCGCAACGTCGCACCGGTGCCCGGAGGCGGCGGTCCTCACGGGCTGCTTTCGGCTTTCGCGGACCGTCGTCTCATGGTGCGCAACCCGTTCGGGGAGACCGCCGGGATCACCATCGCCCCGCAGCTTCCGGGGTTCCTCTCCGACCGCGGCTGGGAGATGGGCGTCCGGCGCAGGGACTCCGGCATCGACGTCGTGCTGGAACCCGGTGAGGAGATCGACGTCGCCCTGCACATGCGGCCCGGACGGGACTTCACCCGCGAGGAGGTCCTGAACGCTGACGGCCCACCGTCGATCCGCGTTCTCGCCTCGGCCGGCGGAATCGTCTTCGGCGGGATGACCTACCGGCTCGATCCCGACATGACCCAGGCTCCGGACGAGACGGCAGGAGGTGACACCGCACGTTAGGAGATCCCGCGCGAACACCCTGACCGGTTGCCCGGAACACTCTGCCGGGAGGAAGAAATGGCTGACATAGGTTACACGGAACGACTCGAAGTAGTCCGTGCGATAGAGGAATTCGAGGCGCAGAAGACCATCCAGACCGAGGTGACCACCGAAGGGAGCGTCGGTGCGCAGCCCGCGTCCTCCGAACTCCTCCCGAGGCTGGAAGCCGCACTCCAGAACGGGGAAGCCCCCTACCTGGGCAAGGCAGCGGACACCTCGGGTCCGGAGGAGGCGGAGGAGCTTCTCTGGTCGCAGATCGGGCCGCTGGACACGGGCCCGGTGGGCTTCCGGAGCGGAGTCGCCGTCGGCGGCTGGTCGAACCTCACCCTGCACCGGAACGGCGCCTACAACTTCAGCGGGCACTTCCACGTGTCCGGCGCCATCAGCTACAACATCTCCTTCGTCTGGGCCATCCGCGACAGATCCCCCAACCCCACCATCTATGTCTTCGCCCATAACGGACGACTGCACGGAACCTTCGAGCCGGGGTCCAGGGACAGCGACTGGAACAAGCACGAGGTGAACCAGGCGCTGGCGGCGGGCTGGCCCGTCCTGGAGCGGACCGGCTACAACTGGCGGTGGACGGCGAGGGTCAACGCGGACTTCACGCCATGGCTCGACGCCATCATCAAGGCGGTGGCAGCGGGACAGGCCATCGCGAAGGTCGTCACCATCTTCGCCTAGCCGCGCCCGGCCCGGCTCCGGGCCGGCCGCGCCGACGTCGCTCGTGCGCGTCGGGCAGGACGGAGAACCGGCACCGCACGGGGGACACCGTAAGGGGGAGGAAACCTGCGTTTCGGAGGCGTTTCCCATGTCCGTCCTCTTCTTCGACATCGGGGCCACCCTGGCGGATGCCCGCGTGGAGCCCGACGGCTCGCTGACGTTCAGGCCCCGGCCCCGGGTGCTCGCCGTCCTCGACGCCTTCCGTGACGTGCCCAAGGGCATCGTCTCCAACCCGGGGACCGCCGAGGGCGCGGCCCAGCGGGCGGCGACAGCCCTCGAACAGGCGTTCCCTGGCCGCTTCACGGACGCGGGTCTCGTCCACTGGGGAGCGAAGGACAGCCGCGGGCTCTTCGACCTGGCGGTCGCGAGCGCCGAAGCACCGGCCGGCGACTGCGTCTTCGTGGGCGAGGACGCCCGGGAGAGAGCGTTCGCGCGCGAGGCGGGAATGCGTACGGCTCCCCATCCCGTGTTCACCCTCGCCGGTGTGGAGAACCGCCCCGTGTTCTTCGCACGGGTCGGAGTGCCGGACGCCCGGAGCCTGCCACGGCTGGCCGCGGCGGCGGAGACGACCGAGGTCGTTCCCCTGCACGTGGCCTCCGAGCGGCTCGTGCTCGTCATGGCGAGCGCACTCGGCGCCGAGGCGCTCGAACGCGCCGGGTTCACGGTCGACCCGCGTGAACCGGTGGAGGACAGGACGGCCTTCCTGCTCCACGACAACCGTCCGGTCGCGAAGGCCGAGGCGCTCGTGGACTCCGCGGGCGCCACGCGGCTGGCGGGTACGGAGGAGCGGCGCGCCACGGCCCTGCACGGCTTCGTCACCGCGGCCCTGGCCGCGAGAGGCGCCCCGCGGCCCGCCACGCTCGGGCCCGCACCGGGCGGCGTCTATCTGGCCGTGCCCGTCGGCGCGCCGGTGGAGGACGTCCACCTGCCGGGCGCCAAGCCAGGGCACACCGAACGCCTGCTGCCGGACCCGGCACTCCTGTCCCGGCCGGGCGAGGCCCAGGCCGGCCTGCTCGCCGGCGCCCCGGCCCAGGGGCCGTACCTGGAGTCCGGCAGCGGCCTTCCGTCCCCCGGGACGGTCGCCGCGGTGCGGGCGACGGTGACCCCCGAGACCCTGCGGGGCCACGTGGCGCGCATCTCCGGCGTGGAGCCCCTGGTCGAGGGCCGGCCGCAGACGGTCCGCAGCAGGGACGCGGAGGCCGAGGACAATCCGAGGGTCGTCGAGGTCCTGGCCGACCGGTTCCGGGAACTGGGGCTGGAGGTGCGCCTGCACCCGTTTCGGTGGTGGGGACGGCAGTTGTTCAACGTGGAGGCCGAACACCGGATCGCCGGGGCGGACTCCACCGTTCTCGTCTCGGCCCACCTGGATTCGACGGCGTCCAGCGGTGACTTCGTGGACCCGGACGGTGAGCCCCGCCCCTACGATCCGGCGGTGGATCCCGCGCCGGGAGCCGACGACGACGGGAGCGGGACGGCGGCGGTCCTGGCCGCGGCCGAATGCCTGGCCTCCCTGCTCGCGGACGGCGGACAGCCGTCCCGCAACGTGCGCTTCGTGCTCTTCAACGCCGAGGAGAAGGGCCTGGTCGGCAGCAAGTTCTACGCACGGGCCGCCGCCGCGGCGGGCGACCGCATCGCCGGAGTCTTCCAGATGGACATGATCGCGGGACGGCAGCCGGGCAGCACGCCCAAGATCGAGATCCACGCGGGATCCGCCGTGCCGGGACCGGTCGTGGAGGCCTCCGACGCGCTCGGCCACCTCATCGCGCCCACCGTCCCCCTCTTCGATCCCGCGGTGACCGTCCAGCACCTCACGGGGCGCGACGACCCGGCCGTGGAACGCAGCGACCACGCGAGCTTCCACGAGCGGGGATGGGCGGCCGTCGCCGTCTCCGAGGACCTCTTCTCCACCTCCGACGGCGCTCCCGGGACCGGCACCCGCCAGTACCACACGCCGGCGGACACGCTCCTCGACCAGGACCACGACACCGGTTTCGCTGTCACGACCGCCGGTTCGGTCGTCGCGACGGCCCTGACGTTCGCCGGGCTGTAGACACCGGCGGAACACGGTTCGCCGACGGGCGCGGACAAGAGCCCGGACCCCGGCCTCGGGAGAAGCCGGTGGAGACCCGGCGGCCGGCGGCGGACCGTCAGAGGACCTTGTAGGTCAGCTCGTACAGGGACAGGGACAACGCGCCGATCGCCTGGGTCCGTTCTCCGAGGCCCAGTTCGGAGGGAACGATCGTCGCTCCGCCGATGAAGCGGCTCTGGCCGGTCGCCTCGTTCACCTCGTGCAGGACGACGTCGATCGGCGCCTGGCCGACGAACGGCAGGAACCGCTCGTCGAACTCGAACACGTCCCCCTTTCGCATGCGCAGCTGCTCGAAGACGCTTCCGTCACCTCTGCTGACACGGATCTCGTCCGCGCCGTCGGGGTCCTGGATTCTCTTGGCCTCAAGAGACAAGAGTTTGGCGAAAGCCGCTTCTGCCATGTCGTTCCTCCGTGTTCGGTGTCACACAGCGTGTTTCCCAGTCTTGGCAGGCGTGTCCGGGCAGCGCATGCCGTCAGGCGCCCCGCTGCCCGGGGACGGCCGGTCCACCGGGCGGGGTCGGCCGACGTGCTCTCGGGTTCACCGGTTCGGCGGTTGCCTGGTCGGCGTAGTGAGCCTCTGCCGTACTCGATCCCCAGGGCCGGACACGGAGCGGGTACGGCCTCGCCGGCCGGACGAACCCGCGGCTCAGGCGGACCCGCCGCCAGGACACCCGGCTGTTTCCCCTGCCGGTACCCGAACGGATCCCACCGCGTGCCGATGTGACCTTCGGGGACGAAACTCGCCCCGAGGGGGC
The DNA here is from genome assembly GCF_054956795.1 of Streptomyces sp. SYSU D01066-1. Classification (NCBI taxonomy): domain Bacteria; kingdom Bacillati; phylum Actinomycetota; class Actinomycetes; order Kitasatosporales; family Streptomycetaceae; genus Streptomyces; species Streptomyces sp. SYSU D01066-1. The sequence goes on from NZ_JBUDHV010000001.1 coordinate 295,124, forward strand.
TCGAGCCAATCACCCTGTGCTCCGGAGGTGAGCATCATGCTTCGCGTCACCGTCCAGATCTTCTCCGGCCGGCCCAACCCCACCTGGGTCATCGCCGACGAGGACGCCGGCCGTGCCCTGCTGGAGAACCTCGCCCACGAGGCCTTCGACGCCGTCGGGCTGTCCGGCAACGGGTACGACGGTCTGGGCTACCAGGAGGTGACCGTCACGTCGGCCGCCGACGACGACACCTCCTGGCCCGAGCGGCTGCCGCGAACGTTCTCGCTGGGCACCCTCGCCGCGGCGGACCCGGCGAGCTCCGCGGAGCTGGCCCGCCGGCTCGTCGCCGAAATGCCCCGGGCGGGCGATGTCACCCTGCCCGAACACGACCTGACGCCGGTCGACTCGCGGACCCGGGACTTCGTCCTGGAGCAGCTCGACAGTTTCTTCGAGAACCCGCCCGGCCGAAACCGCCCGGTGGAGGCTCCCCCGCGACCTCCGGAACGGTCCACCGTCGAGGAGGAGGGAGAGGAGGCCGCGAGAACCTGCCAGTACGAGGTGAGTCAGTTCAACCCGGATTTCTGGAACCGGCCGGAGGTGAGGCCCTACAACAACTGCTACAACTACGCCCGCAACCTGCGCACCGACACCTTCGCCCAGCCCGGCCGCGCGCACGGAGCCCAGACGGGCACCATGGCCTGCCCCGACGTCACCCAGGCGGCGCTCGCCGACGGGCTGGTGCGCCGGTATGACTGTCTCCCGGACCCGGAGCGCCCGCGCCGGCTCATGGCACTGGTCGTCTGGCCCGGCCGGGACTATCACTGGTACCGGAAACTGAAGGGTGGTTTCTGGGGACACAAGCCCGGATCCACCGCGGCCCGCAACTACGACGACCGGGGCGCGCTGATCACCGATCCCGAGACCTGCGCCCGCGGTGGTTACACGGACTTCTGCGGCTACTTCTACGCGGGCAAGTCCGTGGTCATCCGATGAGTTCTCCAGCCACCGCGTCGTCCGCGGTCACCGGAAGCCCATGATCGTCGAACTGGACGTGTACAGCGGCCGGCCCAACCCGCGCTGGCAACTGGGGGAGGAGGCGGGGACGGCGTTCCGCAGGGCGGTGGCCGGTCTCGCCCCGGTGGCCGCGCCTCCTGCCGCACCCGAGGGCCTGGGCTATCGCGGCTTCGCCGTCTTCGACGGAGACCGGGACTACCGGATCTTCGGGGGCCTGGTCGTCACCGGGGACGGCGTTCTCTCCGACCCCGGGAGAGTACTGGAGCGCCTGCTGCTGGCCGGGCTCCCCGAGGAACACGAGGCACTGCGGCCGGTGGTCGTTCAGGCGATCACGGACGACTGAGCCTCGCCGGCGGACCGTTGCGCGGGAACGGGGCCGGGGCGTGGTCCGGGTCAGGCCCATACCTGCGAGAAGTCGATCTCCGGGGCCCACTCCGGGTGGTCTATGAACGGGTTGCGGTTGCCCTGTATGTCGGCGACGGCCGCGTTGCGGTGCAGTTCGTACTCGGTGACCGGCTCCCTCTGGTGCCAGTCCAGCAGAACCGGCAGCCGGTCGGGAGTGAACTCGCCGGGGTCGCCGACGACCTTCGGGTAGCGCAGCAGGAAGTACAGGGTCGCCCTGGCGACGGCGCCCCGGTGGTGTTCCGGCTCGAAGCCGTTGCCCTCCCGCATCCCACAGGCCTCCCGGTGGGTCTCCTCGAAGTCCGGGAAGTCCATGTACGGGACGCTGCCGCGGAAGCTGTTGCAGTCGGGCTCGCAGGCGAAGAGATGGTGCAGGTCGCCGCGCATCGGCTCGCGCTTGGCGTACCAGGACCGTGGCACGACGTGCTCGCAGTTGAACGGCAGCGACGCCTCCAGCGCGTCCAGTTCCGCGGCCAGCTCGGCCGGGCCCGCGGAGCTCTCGCGCAGCAGGAACTCCTGGAGTCCGCGCAGCCGTGCCGTCTCGGCGGCGATGTCGGCGCGGATGAACTCCTCCGGGCCGAACGTCCTGCCCGAGTACACGCCGCGCAGCTGCCGGTCCGGGTGCAGGTCGACCCACGGGTAGACCAGCCGCGACGGATTGTAGGACGGGCGTCGTTCGTGGGTCTTCTCCAGCAGTTCGGTGAGCGCCTTCCGCAGTTCGCCGCCGCCCGCCGCGGGGTCGATGTCCGCGTAGTAGGCGTCCCGCGCGGCGGCGTCGGCGCGTTCGTCGTAGTAGACGAGCTCCTCGCCCAGCCTGAGGTTCAGCAGAGCGGCGTTCAGGTCCCGCTGCGCGGCGGCGCCCACGGCGGAGACCGCGTCCGGCGGTCCCGAGGGGGCGCCGGCGCCCATGCCCGGGACACGGAGCAGCTCGTCCCGCAGGCGGGCGGCCGTGCCGATGAGGGTGAGCCGGCTCAGCGCCTCCAGCACGCGGCTGATCCGTACGCCCTCGTTGGCCTTCCACGCCAGCCGGTGCTCGCCCATCGCCGGCTGCCAGAGCGAGCCGTCGACGGCCAGGAGGCGGCCGTGGCTGTCGGTCTTCGGCACGCCCGAGTGGTGCAGTGCGACGACCTCCCACTGGTCGTTGAAGACCGGGGAGCCCGAGGAGCCCGGAGCGGTGTCGGTGACGTAATGGACGAACCGGTCCAGGATGTCGACGATCTGGTTCTCCCGCAGCGCGAGCTGCTTCGGTTCGCCGTTGGGGTGCTGGATGATGTTGACGAATTCCCCCAGGACGACCTTTCCCTCCGTCGTGTCCAGCGGCAGCCAGTGGAAATCAGCGAGCTGCTCGTTCGCCTGATTCCGTTCGGCCACGGCGACGACGCTGAAATCGAGGGCCCGGTCGGTCGCGAAGAATTTCTGCGGCTCGAGAGGGAAGACCACGGGCTTCAGCGGACGTCCGTCGAGACCCGCCTGGAAGTTGAACTCGACCACCGCGCGCGAGGCCTCGTCCGCACTGCGCAGGACATGGTTGTTCGTCATCAGCAGTGACGGCGACACCATGAAGCCGGTGCCGTGAGACATACCGCCGGGGACCCTGAGCGTGATCCGCCCGACAGACCTGGAGGCCAGGTGCCCGTCCTCCAGGAAGGCCACGCCCGTGAGGTTGTTGCGCCCCATCAGCCGCTCCAGGCCGAGCACATCGGCGCCGAAGGCGTCCGGCCGCAACGGCAGCGTGCTGCCCGTCGTCGCCCGCGGCACCGTCTCCATCCGCTCGACCGACCTGGCCAGCGACCAGTCGGCGTTCAGCCGCGCCAGCCGCTTGGCGACCCGCTCGGGGTCGTCCGCGTACAGAACCCCCCGGCGGTCGATCGTCCGGCAGGTCTCCTCCCGCTTCGCCGTCCGCTCCTCGAACCGCCTCGCCGCCCCCTCCAGCTGTGCGAGATAGTCCGCCTCCACGCGAGTCGTATGTTCTACGGTGGTCATGACCGAATTCCTCCGCCTTGCCTCTTCTTTCCATTGTGCGCGCCGATCGCGGTGAAATCCTCCCGGCTCTTTGATTGCGGTTCAAATGTTGCTCCTTCAATCAGGGAAAGGGTTGGATGCCTTTCATGGATTTGCCGGGGGAGCGGCCAGGGGTGGTGCGGCTCCGGCACGGGGGCGCACCATGAAAGGTGAGCGGGCGTGCGACGCGGCCGGCCTCGGCGTCGGCCGGCCGTCTGCTCGTCGGCGTGGGCACGGGCCGTGAGCCCGTGCCTCCCGGGAACGGGCCCCGCCGGTACACTCCGCGTGCCAGGCGTCCCCTCCCCGACGGACGACGGCCCGCCTCGTAGCGGCGCACCCCGTTCCTCGAGGAACGGGACGGTGAGGGCCATGGGACTCACGGACAGATCACGCGGCGAGCGGGTACGTCAGGCGGCCGCGGCGGCCGCCCGCTACGGCGAGAGCGGCGAGGAACGGCGGGAGGCCGAACGACGGCAGGACGCCGGGATCGGTTTCCCCGACTCGCCGGAGGCTCTGGCGACGCGCACGGCCCGCCTGCTGGAGCGGCAGGCGGTGCCGGCCGCGATGATGGTGGAGGCGGTCCGGTCCGAACCGTTGGCCGCCCCCGACGCCTTCGAGCGGATCCTCGGGGTGTCCAAGGAGCTCCAGGCCTGGAGCTTCCTGCCGCGCGGCGCCCGGGCCGCCCGCACCGTCGCCCGGATCTCGACCAGGGAGAACGGCCGCGAACTGCCGGCCGGCACCGGATTCCTGGTGTCACCCCGCCTGCTGATGACCAACCATCACGTGCTGCCCGACACCGGCGCGGCCCGTGGCTGTTTCGCGGAGTTCGACGCCCAGGTCACCGTCGACAACACCCCGCAGGCACCGGTCCGGCTGGAGTTCGACCCGGACGCCTTCTTCGTCGCCGACAAACGCCTCGACTACGCCCTGGTGGCGGTCTCCCCCGGCCCGGACGGGAAGCCGCCCGGCGAGACGTTCGGCTGGAACCGGCTCAGCGCCCAGCTGGGCAAGCTGGTGATCGGCGAGGCGGTCAACGTCATCGGCCACCCGATGGGGCGGCTGAAGGAGATCGCGGTACGCGACAACGCCCTGCAGGTGCGCCTGGACGACTTCATCCACTACCGCACCGACACGGAGCCCGGGAACTCGGGCTCTCCCGTCTTCAACGACCAGTGGGAGGTGGTCGCCCTCCACCACAGCGGCGTGCCCCGGACCGATGACCAGGGCCGTCTCCTGCGCCGCGACGGCCGGGTCTGGGAGCCCGGGGACGGCGAGGACGCGTTGGACTGGGTGTCCAACGAGGGCGTGCGCATCAGCGTGATCCTCACGCACCTCGCGTCCCTGCCGCTCACCCCCGCGCAGCGGGAACCGCTGGCCGGCATGGGGCCGGAGACGGGCCTCGCGGGCGTCCAGGCCGCCGGCGCGACGGTGGACGCCCTCGCCGGACCGGTTCCCGCCACCGCAGTGGTCACCGGCGTCCCGTCCGCCGGCGACAGCGGTCCGGCCGAGGCCCTCACCGGGAGGGCCTCCACGGAGGCCGTTGTGAAGGGCTCCCGCGGCGTGCGCGCGCGAGGCGGCGCGTTCGGCGGCGGGCGGCACCTCGTCTTCCTGCACGGCCGCGCCCAGCAGGGCAAGGACCCCGAGGCGCTGCGCCGGGAATGGACCGCTGGTCTCAACATGGGCCTGGTCCGGGCGGGGCTGCCGACGGTGGCCCCGGCGGACGTCTGCTTCCCGTTCTACGGCGACCGGCTGGCGCACGCCCTGGACACGCGTGAGTCCGTCTCCCCCGCCGCCGGGACGTCGGCGGCCCCCCTCCCCAGCTCCCCGGGGGCCCGTGCGGTGTACGAGGAGATCCTCGGCGAGGCCGCCGCCCGGTGGTACGCGCCGCCCGGCGCCCAGGAGGGGGTGGAGACCGCCGAGGGAGTGGGGCTGGACCCGCTGGTCGCCGCCGTGTGGCGGCGCCTGGGCTGGCTGGCCGCCCGCAGCGACATCGACACATGGACCATCTCCCGGATCTTCCGGGACGTCGCCGCCTACCTCGACGACCGGGACATCCGCGAGGAGGTCCTGAGCTGCGTCCTGGAAACCGTGCCGCGGGAAGGGGAGTGGGTGTTCGTCACGCACAGCCTGGGCACGGTCGTGGGCATGGATCTGCTCACCCGGCCGCAGGCCGGTGTGCGGACCGTCCACCTGACGACGGTGGGCAGTCCGCTCGGCATGGACAGCGTGCGGCGGAGGCTGCTGTCCGACGGGCCGCGCCGACCCGGCCAGGTCGCGGACTGGCTCAACGCCTGGTGCCCGACCGACCCGGTCGCCATCGGCTGCCCCCTCGGCGACGACTGGCCGGACGGTCCGGCGGACCTCGCCGTCGTCAACGCCCGCGACCGGGCGCACGACATCGTCGAATACCTCGCGCACGCCGAGGTGGCCCGCTCGATCGGTGACCGCCTCACCGTGTGAGAAGGCACGAGAGGAGAAACCGCCCGCCCGGCCGACGCGGGTACCGAGGCCGGGGCACCACCGTGCCCGTGCCCGTGCCCGTGCCCGTGCCCGTGCCCGTGCCCGTGCCGGGCGCCGTTACCCGAACGGCTCGCCCTTACTCGCAGCCGTACCGGTCTCTTGCTTGAGTCTCCTTGGAACCAACAGTTCCGCTCTGCCGCGCGCCTCGCGCCGGCACCGGGAGTGTGCGCCGCCCCACTACGGCACAGACGCGTTCCGCGTCCCCGGAGAGGAGCCGAACCAACTCCGGAGGACGCCCATGCGCGACGACGCGCCGAACCGTTCCGAAACCGCCCAGCACCTGTGGCCGAACCACGCCGACGCCGTTCCCCGCGGCGTCCCCGTCGCCACGGTGATCCTCGCCGAGCCGACGCCGCCGGCAGAGCCGAACGCGCTCGGCAGGCCGCAGTCGCCCGACTTCTCCCCGCCGCCCGGAGTCCCCGGGACGCCGCCGGCGTCGCCGCTCCCTCTGCGGCGGTGCGACGTGGACCTCCGGGACGGCTGCTACGAAGTGACGATCCGTCCTCACCGCCCCACCCTTCAGGCCACCGTCGGCACCCTGCGGGTCGACCGGGCGGCGCCGGACTCGGGACCCGACGGATTGATCGTCAGCGGCGACCTCTACCGGCGGCCGCTCGCGCTGCCCCCGATCCCCGACGGCGCCGGAAGCTCCCGCCCGTCCGACGGGGACGCCCAGGGCGGCGCGTCCGTGGCCGCCACCGCCAGCAGGACCGACCGGCCCTTCCCGTTGATCTTCCCGCGCATTCCGGTCTTTCCCCGCGACGAGTACCGCTCCTACCTCAAGGGCACCCGCCTGACGATTCCCACACTGGTGCCCAGGGGCGCCCCCTGCCAGGTCATCCTCGACGTCGCGGAGTTCGACTACACGCGTCCGCCGGCCGGCTCCTTCCAGGGCTCGTTCCCCGACGCGCCCAGCCGTTCCCTCCGGTTCGAGCTCACCCAGGTGCCCACCACGCCCTCGCCGTTCCCCTTCCTTCGCGGACCGCGGTTCGAGGGACGTGTGCTGGAGGGCGGCGTGGAACGCGGATCGGTGACGCTGAAGTGGGTCTCCGGCTTTCTGCGCCGGGCAGTACTGGAGATCGACACGCTGCTGGGGGCCGTTCCGCCCCAGCCCGTCCCCAACGCCGCCGGAACCGGGCACGAGTTCTTCGACACCCTCTACGCCACGGCCGGCTGGCAGCTGGCCATCGACCACGTCCAGGCCCAGACCGACATCCCGGTACCGTCCGGCGTCGACCCCGATGCCTGTTGGTCCCCGGCCGACCTGCATGCCCTCATGGCCTCCGTCCGAAGAACGGACACCGACCTCGACACCGAGTGGCGCACCCACCTCGTCGTCGTACCGGCGACCATGGGCTGCTCCCGCGGAGTGATGTACGACCAGATCGCGGTACCCCGCGAAGGGTCCGCCAGCTTCAGCAACGACGGCTACCCCCGCACCAACTCCGTCCACTTCGGCACCGCGGAGAACCGCAGACAACGTGAGGTTCCCCGTGCCTACCTCCGGTCGGCCGCCCATGAGGTGACCCACGCCTTCAACCAGATCCACCAGGAGAGCGAGACCGCGGCCGACAACTCGATCATGACCACCACGCCGAGCGTGGCCGACGTCCTGGCGGGCCCCACCACCGGCGCCCCGGGCGTCTTCCCCGACCAGATCAACCTCGGTTTCAACCCGACCGTGCGCAATCACCTGGCGCACATGCCCGATCCGGTGGTGCGCCCCGGCGGCTGGCCCTTCGCCTCGTGGTTCCCCGCGGGAGCGCCGCAGGCCGCCGACCGCAACCTGTTCCGGGGCGACGAACTGAGCCTGGAAGTGCGCGCGGAGACCGGGCGTGCCCCCCTGGGCGCGCCGGTGGCCGTCTCCTGGAGACTGACCAACACCTCCGGCGCCGAACTGCTGGTCCCCGACGACGTCCGCCTGGAGGCGCTCTTCGCCACCATGTCGTGCCGCGACGAGAGCGGCGAGGAGAAGCCGGTACGGCCGTTCGTCATCGCCTGTGACGCCGCCAAGCTCGCCCCGCTGGCGCCCGGAGGGTTCCTGGAGGCCGAGTACCGGGTCTTCTGGAGCTCGGCGGGCTTCCCGCTCGAGAGGCCCGGCCGTCACACCGTCACCGTGACCGTCGGCTGGTCCGCGCAGGGCGTGCCGGTCGGCGCGACCGGGAGCTGCGAAATCTGGGTGGACGCTCCCGTCTCCGAGGAGGAGAACCGAGACGCCGACCTGGTCATGCACCCGGAGGTCGGCAAGTGGGTCGTTCTCGGCGGCGGCGCCTCCCACCTGGAGGAGGCCGTCACCCGGCTGCGCACCCTGGACGAGGGCTCGGTCGGCGCCGACGAGTCGACCGCCGGCCGGCGGTCGCGGGTGGCCGAGGCCTTCAGCCGGCTCGAGCTGGTTCCGCGCCGGGAGAACTGAGACGACGAAATCCTGAGAGGGCAGGTGTTCTAGGCCTGCGCGGGAGGAGAACCGCCGAGACGCGGGGCGTGATTCTCCGAGGACAGGACCAAAGTCCCGGTGCGCCCCTCCGACAACCGGTCCTTCGGCGGCGGAACCACCCGCGGCCCCTGGCGCGCGACGCACCGCCGGCCTGTGCCCGTCACACCGCCACCGGCAACTCCCCGCCCAGCCACGCCGTCATCGTCCGCACATACGTCGCCGTCAGATGGTCGTCGTTGCGGTACACGACCACGCTGCCGATGACCGCCGGGCACTCCCCGTCCCGGCAGAGCATCGGCGTCGCGTCGATGATCGACGCCCCGTCGACCTCGTCCGTCGCCACCTCGCCGACCTGTTCGAAGCCGAGCGCGTCGCCCTTCGCGGTGGCGCAGTCCGCGAGGGAGTCCAGCGCGCCCGAGACGCAGGACGGCACGTCCCGCGCGGGGTGCGGGTTGTCGGCGAAGGTCAGCACCTTCGCGCCGGTCCCGGTCAGCCGCCGCAGCGTCTTCGCGTAACCCTCCTCGGTGAGTTCGGCGCTCGCGGTCTCGCCGAGCCGCTCGCCGTCGCCCGCCACCGGCGTGGTCGCCCGCGCCCCGGTCACCACCAGGGCCGGCCGCTCGTCCTCGATGTGCTGGAGCGCCGCCTTTCACCAGGTGTCGCACTCGGTGTACGCCCGCCTCAGCCGGGTCGCCCACATCGTCACCTCGGCCGGTGAGCAGGCCGACTCGGTCAGCACCTCGAGGCGCCAGCCCCGCCGCTCGGCGATGGTCTTCAGCGCGGGCGTCCACTGCACGGCGTGCGAGTCGCCGAACAGCACCACGGTGGTGCCGGAGGAGGTGTCGCCGTAGACGCAGCCGCCGGCCAGGGAGGTGTCCAACTGGTCCACCAGGCAGTCGTCGTGCGCGGCGTCCACGTCGTCCTCGGCCGTCTCCGGCAACGGCCGCAGCGCGTCGGCGGTGCGCTGGAGGTCCGTGCCGCCCGCCGTCAGCACCGCCGCGCCGGGCGCGTCCGCCGCCTCGGCGAGCCGGGTGCCGGGCACCGCCGTCCAGGACACCGCCCCGCACAGCACCGCCCCCGCCGTGCAGGCCGTGCCGAGCACCAGGCCGGAACGGCGCGGCCGTACGGACCGCTCGGGGGCGTGCCGGAAGCGGTTCTCCACGTACCGGTGGGTCAGCGCGGCCGGTATCCAGGAGAGGGTGACCGCGAGCAGCGCCACCGACAGGGGCGGCTCGCCCAGCCACACCGCGGCGAAGGCGAGGAACGGCCAGTGCCACAGGTACCAGGAGTACGAGATCCGCCCGACGCGGCGGACGGGGGCGAGGGAGAGGAGGCGGCCCGCCGGGGTGCCCACGGCCACCGCACCGGCCGCGGCGCCGCCGCCCCGCGCGCACCGGGCGGCCTCACCTCCGCCGCCCCGCCGCTCCCGCTTCCCCTCATGATCCGGCCGTCGTACATCCCCCTTCGCCATCACCCGCGGCTGTGCGTCACGCACACCCGCGGGCGCGGCTCACTGCGGCCCGTACTTGCGCGTCCGCGCGCTGACCGCCCCCAGCACCCCCCGCGGCACCAGCTTCGCCGCGCCCATCAGGGCCTTGTAGCGGGGGTCGGGGATCGACAGGGTCTTGCCCCGGGCCAGGTCGACGAGGGCCGCCGCGACCACCTTGTCGGCGTCCAGCCACATCCAGTTCGGGATGCTGTCCGTGCCCATCCCGGCCCGCTCGTGGAACTCCGTGCGCACGAAGCCGGGGGCCAGCGCCATCAGCCGTACGCCGCTGCCGGCCAGGTCCTTCGCCGCGCCCTGCGTGAACTGCACGACCCACGCCTTGGAGGCGCCGTACGTGCCGCGCGGGACGAAGGCCGCGACCGAGGCCACGTTGACCACGCCGCCGCGGCCCCGCGCGCGCATCGCCGTCGCCGCCGCCGACGTCAGCCGCAGCACCGCCTCGCAGTGCACCTTGAGCATCCGCAGCTCGTCGGCCATGGAGACGTCGAGATAGCGGCCCCTGTTGCCGAAGCCGGCGTTGTTGACCAGCAGGTCGACCGGGTTCTTGCGGTCGCCCAGCCGGGCGGCCACCGCCTCGATGCCCGGGTCCTCGGCGAGGTCGGCGGTCAGGACCTCGGCCTCGATACCGTGCCGGTCGTGCAGTTCGGTCGCCTGCTCGCGCAGCCGCCGGGTGTCGCGGGCGACCAGCACCAGGTCGTGCCCGTCGGCCGCCAGCCGCCGCGCGAACGCGGCGCCGATGCCTGACGTCGATCCCGTAATCAATGCCGTTGTCATGGCGTAAGGCTAGTGACCCGGACCGCCGGCGTCCGGTTCGCTCACCGAGCCTTCGTCCGGTGAAGCGCCGGTGAAGGCCAGTACTCCCCGGGAAGCGGCGGCCGTCCGGGTCCCCTCCGCGTACGCCCGTGCCTTCGCCAGCGCCACCGGATGCAGCGCCTCACCCGCCGCCAGCAGGCGCGGCAGCAGCTCCCGCTCGGTCGTCACCGCGCGGAACTGCAGCGCCACCGTCACCTCGTGACCGGGCCGGCGCACCACCTCGACCGGGTCGCCCGCCCGCACCTCGCCGGGCTCGATCACCCGCAGGTACGCCCCGGGCGCGCCCTTGCGCGTGAACCGCCGCACCCACTGCCTCTCACCCAGATGGCCCTGGAAGGTGCGGCAGGGGACGCGCCCGCTGGTGACCTCCAGGACCAGGTCGGCGCCGATCCGCCAGCGCTCGCCGATCAGCGCCCCGGAGACGTCCAGGCCCACGGTGGTGAGGTTCTCGCCGAACACGCCGGAGCGCAGCGGGCGCCCCAGTTCGCGCTCCCAGTCGTCGAGGTCCTCGCGGGCCACCGCGTACACCGCCTGGTCGTCGCCGCCGTGGTGGCGGGTGTCGCACACCGCGTCGCCGACGACACCGCCGGCCCCGTCCGGCCCCGGCGCCGCGATCCGCACCGGCCCGTCGGCGGGCCGCTTGTCGATCCCGGTCACGCCTCGGGGGTGATCGGTGTACGGCACGGTCTCGGGGCGGCCCAGATTCACGGAGAGAAGCTTCATGTCCGGCACGGTAGAAGAGCCCCGGCCAAAGCGTCGAAGCGTTTTCCGCCCGCGGGCCAAAGCATCGCTTATCCGCGGCCGTCCCCGTCGCTTATCCTCGGTCGCGTGATCGAGGCTCGTCATCTCCGTGTGCTGCGCGCCGTGGCCGCCACCGGCTCGTTCTCGGCGGCGGGGCGCGCGCTGGGCTGCACCCAGCCCGCGGTCAGCCAGCAGATGAAGGCCCTGGAGGCGTCCGTCGGCACGCCCCTGCTGGTCCGCGGCCAGCGCGACATGCGGCTGACCCAGGCCGGCGAGGCGCTGGTCCGGCACGCCGCGGGCATCCTCGCCGGGCTCACCGCCGCCGAGGAGGAGGTCGCCGCCATCGCCGGGCTGCGCGCCGGACGGGTCCGCCTGGTCTCCTTCCCCAGCGGCAGCTCCACCCTCGTCCCCACCGCGCTCGCCGCCCTGCGCGCCGCCCACCCCGGCACCCGGGTCTCCCTGGAGGAGGCCGAACCCCCGGCCTCGGTCGAACTGCTGCGCGAGGGTGACTGCGACGTGGCGCTCACTTTCCGTTACGAGGGAGCGGCGGGCGGCGCCGGTGAGTGGGACGACCTCGTCGTACGGCCGCTGCTGACGGACCGGCTGGTGGCCCTCGTGCCCGACCGGCACGCCCTGGCGCACGCCGGGTCCGTCGCCATCGGGGAACTGGCCGACGAGCCGTGGATCGCGGGCTGCCCGCGCTGTCGCGGCCAGCTGGTCGAGGTGTGCGAGGCGGCCGGTTTCTCCCCCCGGATCGACTTCGCCACCGACGACTACCCGGCGGTCGTCGGCCTGGTCGGCGCCGGTCTCGGCGTCGCCGTCCTCCCGCAGCTCGCGGTCGAGTCGGTGAGGCCGCGCGGTGCCCGCACGGTGCGGCTGGAGCCGGTGGTGCGGCGCGAGATCGTCGCCCTCACGCTGCCCGACCTGGCGCAGGTGCCGGCCGTGGCGGCGACCCTGGACGAACTGGCGCGAGCCGCGGGGCACTGATCCGCGCGCGTGCCGCGCGCGGCATTTGAAGAAACGTTCCTTCAGCTGTTCGGGGCGGCGTCCGTACTGCCGGCCGCCGCCGGCACCAGACGGTTGCGCGCCCGTCCCATCAGCTCCTCGCGCTCGTCCTCGGTCAGTCCGCCCCACACGCCGTAGGGCTCCCGTACCGCCAGCGCGTGCGCGGCGCACTCGGCGCGGACCGGGCACCGCATGCAGACCTCCTTGGCCGAGTTCTCACGAGCGCTCCGGGCCGCTCCGCGCTCCCCCTCGGGGTGGAAGAAGAGCGAGCTGTCCACCCCGCGGCAGGCGGCCAGCAGCTGCCAGTCCCACAGATCCGCGTTAGGTCCGGGAAGGCGGGAGAAATCTGCCATGGCGTGACCCCTTGTAACCGATATGGGTGGATGTCGTATCCACGACCGTACGACTACGGTCTAAGGAGATGAAAATATGACTCATTGCGAATCTAGTGCTAGACACCTCCCAAGGGGAAGAAAAGCGTCTAAATGGGGCACGAGTTGTGAGGAAAGGCCGAGGGCTCCCGCGCGTGACCGCGTCGTGTTCGCCCCCTCACGTAGAGTGCCGAAAACGACACACAGCCCCGTAACTCTTTCGAGTGACCGTCGTTGAGAGGGCGGAGGCGGTCGCAGGAACAAGCGCTCGGGCGGGCGCCCGGGACGGTGACCGCACAGGTGACGATTTCGTACCAGCCTGGAGGCTCAAGGTGACGCGCATCAGCTGCGGAGGACGGCCATGACATCCGTCCTCGTCTGCGACGACTCCCCGCTTGCCCGAGAGGCGCTCCGCCGCGCGGTCGCGACCGTGCCCGGCGTCGAGCGCGTGACGACGGCGGCCAACGGCGAGGAAGTCCTCCGCCGCTGGGGCGCCGACCGCTCGGACCTGATCCTGATGGACGTGCGCATGCCCGGCCTGGGCGGCGTCGAGACGGTCCGGCGGCTGCTGTCCGCCGACCCCGGCGCGCGCATCATCATGCTCACGGTCGCCGAGGACCTGGACGGCGTGGCCCTAGCGGTCGCCGCCGGCGCCCGTGGCTACCTGCACAAGGACGCCTCGCGCGCCGAACTGCGGGCCACGGTCACCCAGGCGCTCGCCGACCCGACCTGGCGGCTGGCCCCGCGACGGCTGCGCTCGGCCGAGATGGGCGCCGCGCCCACCCTCACCGCGCGCGAGATCCAGGTCCTGGAGGGAATGAGCCACGGCCGCTCCAACGCGGAGATCGGCCGGGAGCTGTTCCTCTCCGAGGACACCGTCAAGACGCACGCCCGGCGGCTCTTCAAGAAGCTCGGCGCCTCGGACCGGGCGCACGCGGTGGCGCTCGGTTTCCGGTGGGGCCTGGTCCGTTAGGCGACGCCCGTGAGGCGCGGACCCACGGGGCCCGACGGAGGAGCGACGCGCCTCGACCAGGGCGCGACGCACCTCGACGAGGATGCGGCAGACCTCGACGAGGATGTGACGTACCTCGACAAGGATTCGACGCACCGCGACGAGGGTGCGGCAGACCTCGACGCGGGTGCGGCAGACCCCGCCCACCACCAGGTGGGCGGGGGTGACGAACGGAGCCGCCGGGTGCCCGCTGCCCGTTTCGGCGCCGATGCCGCATCCTTGAGGTGTGGAGTTCCTCGGGGACGAGTCGGTCGAGCGGCAGGGGAGGGCGCAGGGGATGAGTTCCGGCGCACCCGCTCATAACGCTTCGGTGCACAACAACGGACGCGATGCCGCGCCCGCGTCGGCCGCAAGGCACCATGGACCGATGCGTGACGACGAGACGGCCCCTGGGCAAGGGGGAACAGTCGGTGCGCTCGTCCACCGCGCCGTAGACGGAGACGAGCAGGCCACGCACGACCTGCTCGCCCATGTCCACCCCCTCGCGCTGCGCTACTGCCGCACCCGGCTGTCCCGGCTGCCCGGCGACGCGCGTCACTTCGTCGAGGACCTGGCCCAGGAGGTCTGCGTGGCGGTGCTCCTCGCCCTGCCCCGCTACAAGGACACCGGACGCCCGTTCGAGGCGTTCGTCTTCGCCATCGCCGCCCACAAGGTCGCCGACCTGCAGCGGGCCGCGATGCGCCACCCCGGATCGACCGCCGTCCCCTCCGACGAGATGCCCGAGCGGCCCGACGACTCCCTCGGCCCCGAGGAGCGCGCCCTGCTCAGCAGCGACGCCGAGTGGGCCAAGAAACTGCTGGCCAACCTCCCCGACAACCAGCGGGAGCTGCTCCTGCTGCGCATCGCGGTGGGGCTCACGGCGGAGGAGACCGGCCAGATGTTGGGAATGTCACCCGGCGCGGTCCGCGTGGCGCAGCACCGCGCGCTGAGCCGGCTGCGAGCGCTGGCGGAGCAGTAGCCGCCGTTCCCGCCGGGGCGCCGCCGCGTCGGGAGCGGCGGCGCCCCGGCGGGAACGGTGGCCGTCCGTCGAACGGGCGGCCCGCCACTTTCGTACGAACATACGACGGCGGCGGATGTCCATGATCGTGGAATGAGCCACCTCCACTTCCCGTTAGCATGGACATCCGCACCGATCAAGGCCATTTGGGGAAGGTGTCATGACTGCGAACGTCGACGGAGTGCCCGGTAAATTCGCGACACTCGGGCTGACCTACGACGACGTGCTGCTGCTGCCGGGCGCCTCCGAAGTGCTCCCGAACGCGGTCGACACCTCGTCCCGCGTCTCCCGCAACGTGCGGGTCAACATCCCGCTGCTGTCCGCGGCGATGGACAAGGTGACCGAGTCCCGGATGGCGATCTCCATGGCCCGGCAGGGCGGTGTCGGCGTCCTGCACCGGAACCTGTCCATCGAGGACCAGGCCAACCAGGTCGACCTGGTCAAGCGCTCCGAGTCGGGCATGGTGGCCAACCCCATCACCATCCACCCGGACGCCACCCTCGGCGAGGCCGACGCCCTGTGCGCCAAGTTCCGCATCAGCGGCGTGCCGGTCACCGACGGCGCCGGCAAGCTGCTGGGCATCGTCACCAACCGCGACATGGCCTTCGAGACCGACCGCTCCCGGCGGGTGCGCGAGGTCATGACGCCGATGCCGCTGGTCACCGGCCAGGTCGGCATCTCCGGTGTGGACGCCATGGAGCTGCTGCGCCGCCACAAGATCGAGAAGCTGCCGCTGGTCGACGGCGACGGCGTCCTCAAGGGCCTGATCACGGTCAAGGACTTCGTGAAGGCCGAGCAGTACCCGCACGCCGCGAAGGACGCGGAGGGCCGCCTGATCGTCGGCGCCGCCGTGGGCGCCAGCCCCGAGGCGCTCGACCGCGCCCAGGCCCTCGCCGAGGCCGGGGTGGACTTCCTGGTCGTCGACACCTCGCACGGCCACAACAGCAACGCCCTCAGCTGGATGGCGAAGATCAAGTCGAGTGTCGGCATCGACGTCATCGGCGGCAACGTCGCCACCCGCGACGGCGCCCAGGCGCTCATCGACGCCGGTGTCGACGGCATCAAGGTGGGCGTCGGACCCGGCTCCATCTGCACCACCCGGGTGGTCGCCGGCATCGGTGTCCCGCAGGTCACGGCGATCTACGAGGCGTCCCTCGCCGCCCGGCCCGCCGGGGTGCCGCTGATCGGCGACGGCGGACTGCAGTACTCCGGCGACATCGGCAAGGCGCTGGCCGCCGGCGCCGACACCGTGATGCTGGGCAGCCTGCTCGCGGGCTGCGAGGAGTCGCCGGGCGAGCTGCAGTTCATCAACGGCAAGCAGTTCAAGTCGTACCGCGGCATGGGCTCGCTGGGCGCCATGCAGTCCCGGGGCCAGGGCAGGTCGTACTCCAAGGACCGCTACTTCCAGGCCGAGGTGGCGTCCGACGACAAGCTCGTGCCCGAGGGCATCGAGGGCCAGGTGCCCTACCGCGGCCCCCTGGCCAACGTGCTGCACCAGCTCGTCGGCGGCCTGCGCCAGACCATGGGCTACGTGGGCGCGGCCACCATCGAGGAGATGGAGTCCAAGGGCCGCTTCGTGCGGATCACCTCCGCGGGCCTGAAGGAGAGCCACCCGCACGACATCCAGATGACGGTCGAGGCGCCGAACTACAGCCGTAAGTGAGCGGAGCGCTTCCCGAGGGCGGCCCCGGAGCACCGGGGCCGCCCTCGTCCGTGTCCGTCGGGGATACTGGAGGACGCTGCAACGCATGAGGGAAAGGCCACACACGTGACTGAGATCGAGATCGGGCGCGGCAAGCGCGGCCGCCGGGCGTACGCCTTCGACGACATCGCCGTCGTCCCCAGCCGCCGTACGCGAGACCCGAAGGAGGTCTCGATCGCCTGGCAGATCGACGCCTACCGCTTCGAGCTGCCCTTCCTGGCCGCCCCCATGGACTCGGTCGTCTCCCCGGCCACCGCCATCCGCATCGGCGAGCTGGGCGGCCTCGGCGTACTCAACCTGGAAGGGCTCTGGACGCGCTACGAGGACCCGCAGCCGCTCCTCGACGAGATCACCGGCCTCGACGCGCAGACCGCGACCCGCCGCCTCCAGGAGATCTACGCCGCCCCGATCCGCGAGGAGCTGATCGGGCAGCGCATCAAGGAGGTGCGCGACGCCGGCGTCGTCACCGCCGCCGCGCTCTCCCCGCAGCGCACCGCCCAGTTCTCCAAGGCCGTGGTCGACGCGGGCGTGGACATCTTCGTCATCCGCGGTACGACCGTCTCCGCGGAGCACGTCTCCAGCGCCGCCGAGCCGCTGAACCTGAAGCAGTTCATCTACGAACTGGACGTCCCGGTGATCGTCGGCGGCTGCGCCACCTACACCGCCGCCCTGCACCTGATGCGCACCGGCGCGGCGGGTGTCCTCGTCGGCTTCGGCGGCGGCGCCGCGCACACCACGCGCAACGTGCTGGGCATCCAGGTCCCGATGGCGACCGCGGTCGCCGACGTGGCGGCGGCCCGCCGGGACTACATGGACGAGTCCGGCGGCCGGTACGTGCACGTCATCGCGGACGGCGGGGTCGGCTGGTCCGGCGACCTGCCCAAGGCGATCGCCTGCGGCGCCGACTCGGTGATGATGGGCTCGCCGCTGGCCCGCGCGACGGACGCGCCGGGCAGGGGCCACCACTGGGGCATGGAGGCCGTCAACGAGGAGCTGCCGCGCGGCAAGAAGGTCCACCTCGGCACGGTCGGCACCCTGGAGGAGGTCCTCACCGGGCCGTCCCACCACCCCGACGGCTCGATGAACCTGTTCGGCGCCCTGCGCCGCGCCATGGCCACCACCGGCTACAGCGAGCTGAAGGAGTTCCAGCGGGTCGAGGTCACGGTGGCGGACTCGCAGCACCGGCGGTAGTCACACCGGCGGTAGTCACGACGGACGGTCGTCGCTGGAGGCCGGTCGCCCTTGCGGGGGCGACCGGCCTCTTGCGCGTGTCCGGGCGTCCGGGCGGTCCGGCGTGGGGGCGCGCAGGGTGATCGGGGGGCGCATGGTCGCCTTCGGCCCGAATGCGCCGGAACGCGCCCTGGAGCGCCGGTAACGTCCGTGTCCGGCGCCCCGGTTCTCTGGGACGCCCCCTTCCAAGGAAACGCGTTCCGGGCCCCGTCCCCTCGGGGCCCGGCCCCAATTCCAGACGCGCCGCCCACCGGGCTGACGGCGGCATCGTGGAAGGGGGCGTGCCCATGGGACGTCACCGCAAGCCCACCCGCTGGGACCGGATCCGTCTTCGGACGGTTCAGTGCCGGAGGAGGTGGATCTTGCGGATTTTCGGATGGCGAGCGGCCACCCCCAGGAGAACTAGGGGTGGACACTCCGTGATCCATCTTGGAGCCTGCCGCACTAGCCCTGCGGTGGGCTCCACCTCTTCGCGGTGCCGGAGGAGGTGGATCTTGCGGATTTTCGGATGGCGAGCGGCCACCCCCAAGAGACCTAGGGGTGGACACTCCGTGATCCATCTGGGGTCCGCCGCAGTACCGGCTGCGGTGGGCCCGCCTCTACGTTACCCACCCAGTCCCCCGCCCACCACACCCCTCGTGGCGGGGACGGCATCCGCGCGCCCCTCTCACAACCGGTGCGCCGCCCCGGTGGGCGTCGCCCCCCGCGTGTCCAGCAGCAGCTGGGCCTTGACCGACAGGCCCTGGAGGTCGTACGTGCGGTGCTGCTGGAGGAGGATCGTCAGGTCGGCGTCGGCGGCGGCCTCGTAGAGGGAGTCGGCGCGGGGGATGGGGCGGTCCAGGACCGTCCAGGACGGGATGTGCGGGTCGTGGTAGCTGACCGCGGCGCCCATCGAGAGCAGGCGGGTCGCGACCTCCTGTGCCGGGGTGCCCTGCTGGTCGGCGAGGTCGGCCTTGTACGTGACGCCGAGGAGGAGCACGCGGGCGCCGCGCGCGGACTTGCCGTGCTCGTTGAGGAGGGCGGCGGCGCGCTGGACGACGTAGCGGGGCATCTGGCTGTTGACCTGCTGGGCGAGTTCGACCATGCGCAGGCCGCGGGGGGCGTGGCCGGTCAGGTCCTGGGCGACGGAGTGGCCGCCGACGCCGGGGCCGGGGCGGAAGGTCTGGAAGCCGAAGGGCTTGGTCTCGGCGCAGCGGATGACGTCCCAGAGGTCGACGCCGAGGTCGTGGCAGAGCACGGACATCTCGTTGACGAGGGCGATGTTCACGTGGCGGAAGTTGGTCTCCAGGAGCTGGACCGTCTCCGCCTCGCGGGGGCCACGCGCGCGTACCACCTTGTCGGTGAGGCGGCCGTAGAAGGTGGCGGCCGACTCGGTGCAGGCGGGGGTGAGGCCGCCGATGACCTTGGGGGTGTTCGCGGGGGTGAAGTCGCGGTTGCCGGGGTCGACGCGGCTGGGGGAGTAGGCGAGGTGGAAGTCGCGGCCGGCGCGCAGGCCGGAGCCGTTTTCGAGGAGGGGGCGGAGGAAACCCTCCGTCGTCCCGGGGTGGACGGGTGACTCCAGGATCACCGTGGTGTGCGGGCGCAAATGTGCCGCCAGGGTGCGTGCGGCGGCCTCGACCTGGCCGAGGTCAGGGCCGCCGCCCTCGCTCGGCGGGGTCGGGGCGCAGATGACCGCGGTGCGGACCCGGCCCAGTTCGGCCGGCCCGGCGGCCGTCCGGAAGCCGCCCGCGAGCATCCGGCGCAGTTCGGCGGGGGTCAGGGAGCCGGCCTCGGGCCCGGTCCGGTAGCCGAGGGTGGGGATGCCGGCGGCGATGGCGGCCTGGGCCAGGGGCAGGCCGTAGGGGCCGAGTCCGATGACGGCGAGATCTGCGGGCATGGCGTGGGCCGTCCTTCCCAATATCCGGAGCGGGACAGGTGCGCAAGCCCTGTGGACAGAACGGGCGAGCACAACGTCAGACTAGGAGTAAATATGACCGATTTGTGGGATTGGTCGGCCGAGTTTCGGTGAATGTTGGGGGTTCTGTTCACCCGGGGCGTCTCCCGGGGTTGTCCACAGCTCCTGGGCGCGTGGTGGCTGAAGTCGGGCAACCCGGTCAGAATCTGAGCATGGGGGGTACTGGGAACCACCGGCCTTCGCCTGCCTGACGGGTGCGGCCGACGCGACCGGTCGACGGATGAGCGGGATGAGCGGGAGGCAGCGGTGAGGACAGCGACACTGGGCCCGGCGCAGCGAGCCGAGTCGCTCGCGGCCATGGCCGAGCGGGAACTGGACGTGCTGGTCGTCGGCGGCGGCGTGGTCGGCGCGGGCACCGCCCTGGACGCCGTGACCCGCGGTCTGTCCACCGGGCTGGTCGAGGCGCGGGACTGGGCGTCGGGCACCTCCAGCAGATCGAGCAAGCTGATCCACGGCGGCCTGCGCTACCTGGAGATGCTGGACTTCGCGCTCGTACGGGAGGCGCTGAAGGAGCGCGGCCTGCTGCTGGAGCGGCTCGCCCCGCACCTGGTGAAGCCGGTGCCGTTCCTGTACCCGTTGCGGCACACGGGCTGGGAGCGGCTGTACGCCGGTTCGGGCGTCGCGCTCTACGACGCGATGTCGATGGCCCGCGGGCACGGCCGGGGCCTGCCGCTCCACCGCCACCTCACGCGCCGTCACGCCCTGCGCGTGGCACCGGCGTTGAAGAAGGACGCGCTGGTCGGCGCGCTCCAGTACTACGACGCCCAGATGGACGACGCCCGCTTCGTGATCACCCTCGTCCGTACGGCGGCGGCGTACGGCGCCCCGGTCGCCAACCGCGCGCGGGTGACCGGTTTCCTGCGCGAGGGCGAACGGGTCGTGGGCGCCCGGGTGCGGGACGTCGAGGGCGGTGGCGAGTACGAGATCCGCGCCAAGCAGGTCGTGAACGCCACGGGCGTGTGGACCGACGACACCCAGTCGCTGGTGGGGGAGCGCGGGCAGTTCCACGTCCGGGCCTCCAAGGGCATCCACCTCGTCGTCCCCAAGGACCGCATCCACTCCTCGACCGGACTGATCCTGCGCACCGAGAAGTCCGTACTGTTCGTCATACCCTGGGGCCGGCACTGGATCATCGGCACCACCGACACCGACTGGGACCTGGACAAGGCCCACCCGGCCGCCTCCAGCGCGGACATCGACTATCTCCTTGACCATGTGAACTCGGTCCTCGCCGTGCCTCTGACCAGGGACGACGTCCAGGGCGTGTACGCGGGGCTGCGCCCGCTG
This sequence comes from Streptomyces sp. SYSU D01066-1, assembly GCF_054956795.1. Taxonomy (NCBI): domain Bacteria; kingdom Bacillati; phylum Actinomycetota; class Actinomycetes; order Kitasatosporales; family Streptomycetaceae; genus Streptomyces; species Streptomyces sp. SYSU D01066-1. Next base: position 316,090 of record NZ_JBUDHV010000001.1, read on the forward strand.
CTGGCCGGCGAGTCGGACGCCACCAGCAAGCTGTCGCGCGAGCACACCGTCGCCCACCCGGCGCCGGGGCTGGTCGTCATAGCGGGCGGCAAGTACACGACGTACCGGGTGATGGCCAAGGACGCGGTGGACGAGGCCGTGCACGGACTCGACACGCGCGTCGCCGACTGCGTCACCGAGGACGTGCCGCTACTGGGCGCCGAGGGCTTCCCGGCGCTGTGGAACGCGCGGGCCCGGATCGCCGCCCGCACCGGCCTGCACGTCGTGCGCGTGGAGCACCTGCTGAATCGGTACGGCACCCAGGCCGAGGAACTGCTGGAGCTGATCGCGGCCGACCCCTCGCTCGGCGATCCCCTCCGGGCCGCCGACGACTATCTGCGGGCCGAGGTCGTCTACGCGGCCTCGCACGAGGGGGCACGGCACCTGGACGACGTGCTGACCCGGCGCACCCGCATCTCCATCGAGACCTTCGACCGGGGCACCCGCAGCGCCCGCGAGGCCGCGGAGCTGATGGCGCCGGTGCTGGGCTGGGACCCGGACCGGATCGAACGCGAGGTCCAGCACTACGAGAAGCGGGTGGAGGCCGAGCGGGAGTCCCAGCGCCAGCCCGACGACCTCACGGCGGACGCGGCGCGGCTGGGGGCGCCGGACATCGTGCCGCTGTGACGGCGGGGGCCCGGACCCGGTCCCGCTGTGACTGTGGGGGTCCCGGGCCTGGTCCCGCTGTGACTGTGGGGGTCCCGGGCCTGGTCCCGCTGTGACTGTGGGGGTCCCGGGTCTGGTCCCGGCGGACGCGTTCACTCGAACGAGTGTCCAGGGCCGGGATATCCGGACGGATCCCGGGCGTTCTACCGGGTGCGAGGGCGGAACTCGGCGGCGGAAGCGCGGCCGTACGGCTCGCGCGGTGAAGTGCCGGGCCCGGGGAGAGTGCTTCCCCGTACCTGTCCGACGAGCGGCAGGCGCCGCTCGTCGGACAGGTGCGGCGCGGCCCCGTGCGACCAGGGGAGAGGGAGGCGGTACCGGCCGGGACGGCGAGTGACGGCGAGCCGGACGGGAGCAGGGGAGGACGGAGACAGGGGAGGAGGATCAGAACCGCGGACAGGGCCAGGAGCGTCCGAAGCGGTGGCATCCGGTTCCGCCTTCGGCACGCCCATGATCCAGGCCGGGGGGGACGGCCGGTTCACCGGACCGTCCGGGACATGGGACCGTGGGGCGCGGCCAGGGGCACCCTGGGCGTCGAGCACTTGTCGGGTGAGGGACAATGAAGGCTCTGTCAGGGCGGGTTGCATGAGGGGACGCATGTCGGAGGCGGAGCGGGCGGGGACATCCCGTCAGGACAAGAGCGCACGTCTCCTCGCCGGGCGGTACCGGCTGGGAGACGTGCTCGGCCGCGGCGGCATGGGGACGGTGTGGCGGGCCCAGGACGAGACCCTGGGACGCACGGTCGCCGTCAAGGAGCTGCGGTTCCCGACCAACATCGACGAGGAGGAGAAGCGGCGCCTGATCACGCGCACGCTGCGCGAGGCCAAGGCGATCGCGCGGATCCGCAACAACAGCGCCGTGACGGTCTTCGACGTGGTCGACGAGGACGACCGGCCGTGGATCGTGATGGAACTCGTCGAGGGCAAGTCGCTCGCCGAGGTCATCCGGGAGGACGGCCTGCTGGAACCCAAGCGCGCGGCCGAGGTGGGACTGGCGGTGCTGGACGTGCTGCGGTCCGCGCACCGCGAGGGCATCCTGCACCGCGACGTGAAGCCGTCGAACGTGCTGATCGCCGAGGACGGCCGGGTCGTGCTCACCGACTTCGGCATCGCCCAGGTCGAGGGCGACCCGTCCATCACCTCCACCGGCATGCTCGTCGGAGCGCCCTCCTACATCTCCCCGGAGCGGGCCCGCGGGCACAAGCCGGGACCCGCGGCCGACCTGTGGTCGCTGGGCGGACTGCTGTACGCGGCCGTCGAGGGCACGCCGCCGTACGACAAGGGCTCGGCCATCGCGACGCTCACCGCGGTGATGACCGAGTCGCTGGAGGAGCCGAAGAACGCCGGTCCGCTGCGGGACGTCATCTACGGACTGCTCACCAAGGACCCCGCCCAGCGGCTCGACGACGCGGGCGCCCGCGCGCTGCTCAACAAGGTGATCCACGCGCCCGCGAGCACGCCGGCCGAGCCGGTGGACGCGACCAAGGTCGTGCCGTTGCCCCCCCAGCCGGACGAGCGTTCCGGGAGCAGGCGGGGTGAGGAGGCAGGGGAGCGGCTGAAGGGGGCGCTGCGCTCCGTGCGCAAGGCCGCGGTCTCGGCCGGGGCGGTCGGGACGGCGGCCGGGACCCGCGCCAAGTCCCGCGGCGGTACGGCCACCACCGGGTCCGCCACCACGGGACTCGGGTCCGGTCCCGGCGCCACGGGAGCCGGCGCCGGGTCCGCCGAGGGCACACCGGCCGCGGCCGGCGCGGCGCGCGGGACCGGTGCCACGCCGGCCGCGGGGAGCGGGAGCGCGGCGGCGGGCGGACGCGGTTCGGGCTGGCCCGTGATGACACCCCCGGACCTGCCGTCCCGGCCCGTGCCGAAGGCGTCCCTCACCGACGTGGTGCCCAGGCGCACCCTGGTGATCATCGCGGTGGTCGTCGTGCTCGCCGTGATCGGCACCGTGCTGGCCCTCACGCTGGGCGACGACGGCGAGCAGAGCGCCGGGGACGGTGCCGCGAGCACGGTCACGGCCACCGCGAGCGGCGGGACCGGGCAGGACGACGGCACGGCGGGCGCGGGGGCGTCGGCGCCCACACCGGACGGCTCGACGGGTACGGGAGCCAGCGCGTCCGACGGCGCGGGCACGGGCGGTTCCGCCGGGACCGAAGAGGACGGGAACGAGGACTCGACGGGTTCGGAGGACTCCGGCAGCGGGGCCGCCACCACGCACCAGGGCGACCAGGGGTACGAGATAGGACTGCCCGTGGGCTGGAAGTACCAGACCACGGGCTCCGCGGGAGACCGGTTCACCGGCCCGGACGGGCAGAAGCTGCTCGTCGCCTGGACATCCACGCCGAAGGACGACCCGGTGGCGGACTGGAAGAACCAGGAGCAGTACATGACGCGCTCCCAGTACAAGAGGATCCGCATAGAGGAGGTGGACTACCGGGGGTGGAACACGGCCGACTGGGAGTTCACCTATGCGGACGGCGGCACCAAGTACCGCACGATCGACCGGGGATTCGTCGTCGACGCCGACCAGGGGTACGCCCTCATGTACACCGCCAAAGCCGCCGACTGGGGCACTGACCAGCGCCAGGACACCTGGCAGACCCTCACGAAGAGCTTCGAGCCGAAGCCCTGAGACCTCCCTGCGCCCGGCGTGCGCGGGTTTGGTGATGCCGAGATCTGGTGACACCTCTTTGCGGGTTGCCTCCGGCACGTATCGTGAGTGCTTGCGGACCGTACGCAGTAGGAACGGCCCGTGGGGCGAACGGAATTGACCGACCAGGGTGCCGGGGGAGGCAACGTGGACGACTACGCGGGACGGGTCCTCGCCGACCGCTATCGGCTGCCGCTGCCGCCCTCCGACGAGTACGAACTCACCGAGACCCGCGCCTTCGACACCTACAGCGGGCAGGAAGTGCTGGTCAGGCAGGTTCCGTTGCCCGAGGTCGTCGAGGCGGAGGTGCTCGACGCGGAGGGACTGCCGGACGGGTTCACGGCGCGTGACGGTGCCCAGCGCCGGCCGGTGCAGCGTCCGCCGGCCGCGCGTTCCAGCACGCGGCGCCCGGCCGACCCCGTGGTGCGGCGGGCCGTGGAGGCGGCCCAGGCCGCGGCCGGCATTCCCGACCACCCCCGTCTCGACCAGGTCTTCGACGTGTTCGCCGAGGGCGGTTCGCTGTGGGTCGTCAGCGAGTTGGTGCCCGCCCGGCCGCTGGCGGCGCTGCTCGCCGAGCAGCCGCTGACGCCGTACCGGGCGGCCGAGATCGCCTCCGACGTCCTGATGGCCCTGCGGGTGCTGCACGCCCACGGCTGGGTGCACCGGAACATCACCGCCCGCACGGTGCTGGTCTGCGACGACGGCCGTGTGATGCTGACCGGCCTCGCGGTCGGGGCGGCGGAGGAGGCGTTGTGCGGGTATGACCCTGTGCCGGGGGGCGACGAGGAGGAGAGCGGGGGGGACGGTCAGCATGGCCTTCAGGGCCCCGACGGCCCTCACGGTTCCCATGGCGCCCAGGGCTCCCATGGCGCCCACGGTGGAGGTCTCCACGGCGTCCATGGGCATGGGGATCCCGCTGGGCGCGGTGGCCCCGTCGGTCCTGGTGGCTCCAGCGGTGCCGGTGGTTTCAGTGGTCCCAGTGGTTCCGGCGGTCAAGGCCGTCCCGTGGACGCCGGAGCCCCCCGGCTGGACCCCGAAGCCGCTCGGCGGGCCGCCATTCAGGCGCGGGTGACCGAGGTACTGCCGGGGCAGGGGGCCGGGGCGGCCCATGGACGGGGGGACGCGGCCGGGGCCCGTTCGCTCGGGGACAACAGCGAGGACGTCCGGGCCGCGCGGGCCGGGGCGATCGCCGCCTACCGGGCGGGAGCGCGGGCCGCCGCCCGTGTCCAGGAGGCGGAGAACGGCCGGGCGGCCCTGCCCGCCGCCCGTCCCGCCAACGGCAACGGCAGCGGCAGCGGCACGGAACGGTCGCCGTACGGCCCGGGCGGGACCCCGCCGGGGCAGATCCCCGATCCCTACGGCGTGCGCACCACCTCCTGGCACGGTGCCGCGCCCCGGACCGCCGGTGATGCCCGGCCGTCGTCCGGTCAGGCCGCGCTGCCCGCCGCACGCGCCGTACCCCAGCCGCCCGTGACACCCGCCTCGTCCGCCGGGCCCGCCTCGCCCTCCGGACCCGCCACACCCTCCGGACCCGCCACACCCTCCGCACCCGCCACACCCTCCGGGCCCGCCGCACCCGGGGCGCCCGCCGCGCAGCCGGGCAGCCGTTGGGACGACCTGCTCGCCAAGACGCCCCCGCGCCGGGGGCCGGCCACCGCGCTCGCCGCCGAGCGGGCCCGGCAGGCCAGGATGGCGGTGGTCGGCCCGGTGACCGAGCGCTGGGCGCCGGAGCAGGCCGGCCCGGTGCACGAGAACTGGCAGCTCGCGCCGCCCATCGGCCCCGCCACCGACCTGTGGGCGCTCGGCGCCCTGCTCTTCCGGGCCGTCCAGGGACACGCGCCGTACCCGGAGGAGTCCACGGCCGAGCTGGTGCAGATGGTGTGCGCGGAGCCGCCGGCGTACGCAGAGGAGTGCGGGCCGCTCAGGCCGGTCGTGGAGTCGCTGCTGCGCCAGGACCCCACCGAGCGGCTGGACTTCGAGGAACTGCGCGGATGGCTGCGTTCCCTCGTGCGTTCGGCGCCCGAGGCGGACGCCGGGCTGAACGTCGTCCCGGCCCCGCCCGTCGACGCGAGCCGGCTGCCGATCGTCCGCCGCCGGGGCGAGCTGGTGCGCAGGCGGCGCGCCGGGCTGCCCACCCACCACGGACGCCACAAGCGGGCCAAGCGGGAGGCGGGTTCACCGCGTCGGCTCGGTCGTACGCTGCTCCTGCTGATACTGCTCGGCATGGCCGCGCTGATCGCGTACGCCATGCTGTTCATGCCGAAGGACGAGGGGACCGGCGCCGTCGGCGCACCGGACCGCACGGGGGCCACCGGGTCGGCCGGCGCCGGCGCCGGCGACGAGTCGCGGCCCGAAGGCGAGACGCCGAAGGAGTCGGGCGGACCGGACGGAGCGGAGGAGTCGAAGGGCGGGGCGGATCCGTCCCGTTCCGCGGGCTCCACCGAGCCGCAGACCGCCGAGCCCGAGGTGGCCGACGGTTTCACCCTGCGCAAGGACCCGGAGGGCTTCCGCGTCGCCGTCGCCGAGGGCTGGGACCGCACGGCGGTCAACGGACGCGGCCAGGTCGTCTACGAGAAGGGCGACTTCGAGCTGATCGTCGTACCCGGCCGCGACGGCAGTGACGACTTCGGCGGCGACCCGATGACGTACCAGCGGGACCGGGAGCCCGAGTTGCAGCCCTACCGCGACTCCAGCTGGGCCACCTCCTCCGGGCTGAAGTCCATAGAGGTGGGCGGGAGGTCCATGGCCGAGGGGCAGTTCACCTGGACCGGCGACGACGGGGGCGAGCTGTACGTACGCAACCTCGCGATCCTGATCGACGGGCACTACCACGTGGTGCAGGTGCGCGGACCGGAGGCGGAGCGCGACGAGGTGACCCGGCTGTTCGAGCAGGCGTCGGCGACGTACCAGTACACCGGCTGACCCCGTCCGGCGTACGGGCACCCGCGGTCGCCCGGCATCCGGCTCGAACCGGCGCGGGCGCAACGCGACTTGACTGCCTCCGGTTGCCCGGCGGAGCGGAAAGCGACAACCGTCACAGAGCGGCCTCCGGGGCACCCCACCGGTTCCCTGGACGGGGGCCGGTCCCTACGCTGGCCCTGTCAAGAGCATTGCGGGGCAACGTGAATCAGATGCAGGGCCAGCTCCTCGCGGGCCGTTACCGGCTCGGCGACGCCATCGGCAGCGGTGGCATGGGCCGGGTGTGGCGTGCCCACGACGAGGTGCTGCGCCGAGCCGTCGCCATCAAGGAACTGACCGCCGCGCTCTACGTCTCCGAGAGCGACCGGGCCGTACTGCTGGCCCGCACCCGGGGCGAGGCGCGCGCGGCCGCGCGGATCAACCACCCGGCCGTCGTCACCGTGCACGACGTACTCGAACACGACGGCCGGCCGTGGATCGTGATGGAACTCGTCGAGGGCCGTTCGCTGGCCGACGCGGTCAAGGACGAGGGGCGCGTCGAGCCGCGCGAGGCGGCCCGGATCGGCTTGTGGGTGCTGCGCGCCCTGCGCGCCGCCCATGCCGCCGGTGTGCTGCACCGCGACGTGAAACCGGGCAACGTGCTGCTCGGCGCGGACGGGCGCGTGCTCCTCACCGACTTCGGCATCGCCCAGATAGAGGGCGACTCCACCATCACGCGCACGGGGGAGGTGGTCGGTTCGGTCGACTACCTGGCGCCCGAACGCGTCCGCGGCCACGACCCCGGCCCCTCTTCCGACCTGTGGGCGCTGGGCGCGACGCTCTACACGGCCGTGGAGGGCAGGTCGCCGTTCCGCCGCACCTCGCCGCTGACCACCATGCAGGCGGTCGTCGAGGAGGAGGCCGAACCGCCGCGGTACGCCGGTCCGCTGGAGCCCGTCGTCAGCGCCCTGCTGCGCAAGGACCCGGCCACCCGCCCCTCACCGGAGGAAGCCGAGCAGATGCTCGCCGAGGCGGCGGAGGGCCGCCGGCCGGACGCGGCGCAGGCGTACGTGCCGACCGGGCCGGTGCGGTACGGGACGACGGAGACGCGGCCCGTCCCCGGCGCCACCGCCGCCGCCGCGAACGCCGCCGTCACCGCCGCCGCGACCGCGCAGACGGCCGCCACCGTCACCGCCGCCGCGCAGACGGCCGCCACCGTGCTTTCTCCGCCGGGCACCGCGGCACCGTCCCCCGTGCGGCCGAAGCGCGGGCACCGGCTGCGCACGGTCGCTGCCGTCGTCGCCCTCGCGGCGCTCGTCGGCGGGGGCGTCGCGGTCACGCTGCACCGGACGGGCACGGACGACTCCGGGAGTTCCGCGTCCGCGTCACCGACTCCGAGCGCCGGTGCCGGTGCCGACGCCGGTGCGAGCGCCGGCGCCACGCCGGGCGGCGAGGGTGCTCAGGGGGCGGTGCCCGCGGGCTGGGAGCGGCGCGAGGACCCGGTGGGCTTCAGCGTCTTCCTGCCCAAGGGCTGGGAGCGGTCCGTCTCCATCGACCAGGACGGCCTCCGGCAGGTCGACTACTCGCCCGACGAGGGCAAGCACCTCGTGCGGATCGCCGTCGACACCGCGCCGGACTTCAGCACCTCGTTCGATCACCTGAGCTACCTGGACGAGCAGCTCGCCACGCGGTTGCGGGACTACGAGCAGGTGGTCCTCAAGGAGGAGCTCTTCCGCGACCTGCCGGGCGTCCGGTGGGAGTACACGTGGAACGCGCTGGCCAAGGACGCGCCGCACTACTTCGCGGGGCCCTACCGTGCCATCGACGTCGGGTACATGAAGAGCGACGGCACCGAGTACGCCCTCTACGCGTCCGCGCCGGCCGACGACTGGGCCACCACCAGCGAGCAGTTCGGCGTGATGCTGCGGAGCTTCCAGGAGGGCTGATCCCTTCGCGCCGGCCCCTTGTGCGCCGGAGGGGGACGCGCGACCGGAGAAGCCGGTGGGGATTGCCGGTGCGAACGGACGGGTAATCGTCCGACCGGTGGCCGGGTGGCGACACACTTGGCCGGTCACCGCCCCGGAAGGGGCCCGCCCGGGGCGGCATGATGAGACGCATGGGGAGCCAGGGAAGTCATGGGCGCAACTTCCATCTCGTAGCGAACCGGTACCGCCTGGAGGCGCGACTGGGGCGCGGCGGCATGGGCGTGGTGTGGCGGGCGACCGACGAGCTGCTCGGCCGGCAGGTCGCCGTCAAGGAACTCCCCTTCGACGAGACGCTCTCCGCCGCCGAGGCCCGGCTGTGGCGAGAGCGCACCTTGCGCGAGGCCCGCGCGGTCGCGCGGCTGAGCCACCCGCACATCATCGTCGTCCACGACGTCGTGGAGGACGACGAGCACACGTACATCGTCATGGAACTGCTCGACGGAGGCTCGCTCGCCGACCGCGTCGCCCGGTACGGCCCGGTCGGCCCCGCCGAGGCGGCCCGGATCGGGATCGCCCTGCTCGGCGCCCTGCGCACCGCGCACGCGGCCGGGGTCCTGCACCGCGACGTGAAGCCGTCCAACGTCCTGGTCGCCGAGGACGGCCGGGTCGTGCTCACCGACTTCGGCGTCGCCCAGGTCCCGGGCACGACCACCCTCACCGAGTCCGGCTCCTTCGTCGGCTCCCCCGAGTACACCGCTCCCGAGCGGATGTCCGGGGCCGGGACCGGGCCGGAGTCCGACCTGTGGTCGCTGGGCGCCCTGCTGTGCACCGTCCTCAGCGGTGAGTCCCCGTTCCGCCGGGACTCGCTGGGCGGCATCCTGCACGCCGTGGTCTCCGCGGAGTTCCAGCCGCCCCCGCAGGCCGGCCCGCTCCTCCCCGTCATCAGCGGTCTGCTCGAACGCGACCCCCGGCGGCGGCTGGGCGCGGCGGAGGCGGAGCTGATGCTGCACGCCTACCTGGCCACGGGCCGCAGCCCCGTACCGCCCGGAACCGGCCGACCGCGTTTCCGGCGGAGCGTGCTCACGGCGGCGCTGCTGGCCGTCGCGACGGCGGGCGCGGGCATCTCCGCGGTGGTCCTGCTGATCGACGACGCCGGCGTCGAGGACGGGAACGGCGGCACGGCACCGACGTTCCCGACCGCGCACACGGCCCCGACCGGCCCTCGTCCGCCCTCCCCGATGCCCACGGCCACGGTCACCGTGACCCGCACACCCCCGTCCCCCGTGCCACCCCCGTCCCCCATGCCACCCGCGTCTCCCGTGCCACCCGCGCCCCAGGCGCCTCCCGCGTCCCCGGCACCCCCCGTGTCCACGCCCGCTTCCGCGTCCACGCCCGCTCCCACGCCCGCTCCCACGGCCACGTCCCCGTTCACGGGCACGCCCCCGCCTCCACCGGTCCCCTCCTGAGAAAGACGTCGGCACCGCCGGACAACGCCCTGATCAGGCATTCGTTGCCACCGATCACTGGCGCCGTGTGCGCGGTCGGTGAATCTGTATTACCGACGGGTACACAAGGGTCCCGGCGCGGCATACCCTGCCGCTCATGACGGATGCGCAGGCCCTGGACAGCACCGAGGAGACCGGCACGGACCGGAGCGGCCCGGCACCGGCCGGCACCAACCCCCTCGCCCCCGCACCGGAGGGCGCCCGCACCGCGGCCGACGTGGTCACCCCCGAGCTGCTCGCCCGGCTCACCAAGGGCGTGACCGGCTCCGGACGGACGGTGAACCACACCCCGTTCACCGGCGAGAAGCTGGCCGACCTGCCGGAGTCCACGCCCGCGGACGTGGCGCGGGCCTACGACCGCGCCCGTACCGCCCAGCCCGTCTGGGCACGGACCCCGGTCCGGGAACGCGCCGCCGTCCTGCTGCGCTTCCACGACCTGCTACTGGAGCGGCAGGCCGAGGTCCTCGACCTGATCCAGCTGGAGACCGGCAAGGCCCGCCTGCACGCCCACGAGGAGGTCCAGGCCGTCGCCGTCGCCGCCCGCCACTACGGCCGCCGCGCCGCCGCCTACCTCAGGCCGAGGCGGCACACCGGCGCCGTACCGGTCCTGACGCAGGTCACCGAGGTGCGTCACCCGCGCGGAGTGGTCGGCCAGATCGTGCCCTGGAACTACCCCCTGGAACTCTCCGTGGGCGACGCGCTGCCCGCCCTGGTCGCGGGCAACGCGGTGGTGATGAAGCCCGACACGGAGTCCTGCCTGACCGCGCTGTGGGCCCGTGACCTGCTGATCGAGGCCGGGCTGCCCGCCGACGTCCTCCAGGCCGTCATCGGGCTCGGACCCGTGGTCGGCCCCGAGGTCGTCAAGCACGGCGACTACGTCTCCTTCACCGGCTCCACCCGTACCGGCCGCGAGGTCGCCCAGGTCGCCGCCGACCGCCTGGTCGGCGTCTCGCTCGAACTCGGCGGCAAGAACGCCATGCTGGTGCTGGAGGACGCCGACGTCGAGAAGGCCGCGGCCGGCGCGGTCCGCGCCTGCTTCTCCTCCGCGGGCCAGCTCTGCGTCTCCATCGAGCGGCTGTACGTCCACGAGTCGGTCGCCGACGCCTTCGTGGAGCGCTTCGCCGCCCGCACCCGGGCGATGCGGCTGGGCAACGCGCTCGCGTACGGCGCCGACATGGGGTCGCTGGTCAGCGGGGAGCAACTGGAGACCGTACAACGGCATGTGGCGGACGCCGTCGAACGCGGCGCGAAGGTCGTCGCCGGCGGGGTCGCCCGCCCGGACATCGGCCCGTACTTCTACGAGCCGACCATCCTCGAAGGCGTCACGGCCGCCATGACGGTGTGCGCCGAGGAGACCTTCGGACCGGTCGTCTCCGTCCACCGCTTCCACACCGAGGAAGAGGCCGTCGAGCACGCCAACGCGACACCGTACGGCCTGAACTCCTCGGTCTGGACCAGGAACACCCGGCGCGGCCACCGGGTCGCCGCCCGCCTGCGCACCGGCACCGTCAACATCAACGAGGGCTACGCCTCCGCCTACGGCAGCGTCCAGGCGCCGATGGGCGGCATGAAGGCCTCCGGCCTCGACCGCCGGCACGGCTCCGAGGGCATCCTCAAGTACACCGAGTCCCAGACCGTCGCCCACCAGCGCCTGCTTCCGCTGGCCCCCTCGCTCGGCATGGACGACGAGGGACACGCCCGCTTCATGACCCGCGGCCTGCGGCTGATGAAGGCGTTCCGGCTCCGGTGACCGCCCCACACACCCCCCACGGAACTCGACGAGGAGAAGACCGTGCCCCAGGACACTCATGACGGCGACCACGCCTACGACTACGACGTCATCGTCGTGGGCTCCGGCTTCGGCGGCTCGGTGAGCGCCCTGCGCCTCACCGAGAAGGGGTACAAGGTGGGCGTCCTGGAAGCCGGCCGCCGCTTCACCCGCGCGTCGCTGCCCAAGAACTCCTGGGACCTGAAGAACTACCTCTGGGCCCCCCGGCTCGGCATGTTCGGCCTCCAGCGCATCCACCTCCTCGGGAATGTCATGGTCCTGGCAGGAGCTGGTGTCGGCGGCGGCTCCCTCAACTACGCCAACACCCTCTACGTCCCGCCCGCGCCCTTCTTCGAGGACCCCCAGTGGCGCGACATCACCGACTGGAAGGACGAACTGGCGCCCTACTACGACCAGGCCCGCCGCATGCTCGGCGTCCGGCTCAACCCGACGACGACCCCCTCCGACGTCCACCTGAAGGCCGCCGCCGAACGGATGGGCTGCGGCGACACCTTCCACCTGGCCCCGGTCGGCGTCTTCTTCGGCGACGGCGAGGACGCCGACGGATCGGTGCGGGCCAGGCCGAGGGAGCGGGTCGCGGACCCCTACTTCGGGGGCGCGGGCCCGGACCGGCACGCCTGCGCCGAGTGCGGCGAGTGCATGACCGGCTGCCGGCACGGCGCGAAGAACACCCTCAACGAGAACTACCTGTACCTCGCCGAGAAGGCGGGCGCGGTCGTGCACCCGATGACGACGGTCGTCTCCGTCACGGACGACTCCCGGGGCGGCTACGCGGTGGCCACCCTCCCCACCGACCGCCGGAGCCGGAGGAAGGGCGGGGCCCGCACCCTCACCGCCCGCCGGGTGGTCCTCGCGGCCGGCACGTACGGCACGCAGACCCTGCTGCACCGGATGAAGGCCGGCGGGCAGCTCCCGTACATATCCGACCGGCTCGGGGCGCTGACCCGCACCAACTCCGAGGCCCTGGTCGGCGCCCAGACCGACGACCGGCGCTACCGCAGGGCCACCGGCGAGGCGCGGGCCGACTTCACCCGCGGCGTCGCCATCACGTCCTCGATCCACCCCGACGCCCACACCCACATCGAACCGGTCCGTTACGGCAAGGGCTCCAACGCGATGGGCAGCCTCTCGATCATCCAGGTCCCCTACGCCGGCCGGACCGCCTCCGGGACCACCCGCGTCCTGGGCTTCCTGGCCAACGCGGCCCGGCACCCGCTGATGGTCCTCCGCTCCCTCTCCAACCGCCGCTGGTCGGAGCGGACCATCATCGGCCTGGTGATGCAGTCGCTGGACAACTCCCTGACGACGTACCTGAAGCCGGCGGGCGTCGGCAAGGGCCTGCTCACCGCCCGCCAGGGCCACGGCTCACCCAACCCCAAGCAGATCGAGGCGGCCACCCGGAGCGCCTCCGCGCTCGCCGCCGAGATCAACGGCTTCGCCGGTTCCAACGTCGGCGAGCTGATGGGCACCCCGCTCACCGCCCACTTCCTCGGTGGCTGCCCGATCGGCGCCTCCCGCGAGACCGGCGTCATCGACCCGTACCACCGGCTGTACGGCCACCCCGGCATCTCCGTCGTCGACGGCGCCGCGGTCTCGGCCAACCTGGGCGTCAACCCGTCCCTGACCATCACGGCCCAGGCCGAACGGGCCATGTCCTACTGGCCGAACAAGGGCGAGCCCGACCCGCGCCCGGCGCAGGGCACGGCGTACGCGCGGCTGGCCGCCGTCGAGCCCAGGTCCCCGGTGGTCCCGGCGGACGCGTTCGGCGCGCTGCGGCTGCCGTTCCTGGGCATGCCGACGGTGCCGCCGAGGCAGTAGCACCGAAGGCCGTCCGGGGGACACGGGGCCGTTGCGGGAGCACGGGGGGCGTCCGGGGAGCACGAGGTCGTCCTGGGAAGACGGGGACCGTCCCGAAACCCGAGGGCTGCCCCGGGAACAGATGAACACCTCGGGAGCAGAGGGCCGTCCCGGGAACAGAGGAGAAGGACCCGCACCCCCCTCCGAGTGCGGGTCCTTCCCTGGTCCGCGCCGGGCCTGCGCAAAGGCCCGCCGGTACTACGGGCCGGGCTACGCCTCGGCGCCGGCCTTGCGCCGCCGTACCGCGAACACCGCGCCGGCGCCGGCGACGACGGCGAAGCCGCCGGCCAGGCCGACCATCGGCAGCGCGGAACTCGAACCGGTCTCGGCCAGGCTGCCGGTGACCTTCGGCGTGTCGGCCGAGGGCTTCTCGCTGGTCACGGGCACCTTGCCGCCTGTCTGCGGCTTGGTGCCGGAGGTGTCCGTGCCGGCGGCGACGATCTGGAACTTGTAGGCGACCTCGATGTCACCGAAGCACAGGTCCTCGTCGGCGTAGAGGGTCGAGCCGATCGTGAAGGCGGCTCCGGCCGGCGCACCGGCGGCGACGTTGAGGCGCAGCGGAACCTCGGCCTCGTAGCCGGGCTCGAGTTCCTCGGTCAGGCCGGCGTAGCCGATGGCGTAGCCGTACTCGTCGAGGTCGTACCAGGTCTTGACCTCGGGGTCGTACGCCTGGAGGCGGACGGTCCGGCTGGTGAACAGATCGCCGCCGCTCTTGTCCGCGGCGGCGCTGACCAGGTAGGCGAGGCCGATGATGGTGGTGTCGGACGTGTTCTTCACGGTCAGCGAGAACGTGTGCCAGCCGCTGCCCGCCGCGATCTTGCCCGGCAGGCCGGTGATGTCCGAGTCGACCACGTCGGCCACGCACTCGCTCGGCTCGGGGTCCGGCGCCTGCGGCTGCTCGGGCTTCGAGGCGCTCGGCGACGGGCTGCTGGAGCCGGTGGGCGAGGCGCTCGCCGAGGGTGACTGGCCGGCGCCCTCCGTCGGGGCGGCGCTCGTGGAGGAGGTCTCCTCGGGCGCGCTCTCCGGCGCGGAGGTGGACGGTGCCGGCGGCGTGCTCTCGGCGGCCGGCACGCTCGCGGAGGCGCTCGGTGAGGCGGACGACGTTTCTCCGGTGGCGTACGCGGCCGGAGCGGCGAGCAGCGCCACGGGGGCTATCACCGCCGTCGCGGCCGCTGCTGCCATGGCGCGGCGAAGCTTCATGAACACCTCGGGAAGTCGGGCGTACCGCTGGGACGCGGCACGGATGTCGAAGGAAGCCTCCGCGGTGGGGCGCGGCCGGGGCTCTCGGGTCAGCAGGTTGGATCGGTGAGACCGGCGAATGGTTGTCCGCGTTTTCATGGAATTCTCATGTGGCCTGGGTCACTACCGTCCGGCACGGAGCGCTCACCGTCGGCTGTCGCTGTCGCTGTCGCTGTCGCTGTCGCTGTCGCTGTCGCTGTCGCTGTCGCTGTCGCTGTCGCTGTCGCTGTCGCTGTCGCTGTCGCTGCCGCTTCTGCTGCCGCTGTCGACGGGCCGGGCGGCATGGTGAAGGGCCCCGCGGCCGATGACCGGGGGCCCTTCACCGACCGGTACCGGCGTCAGGGCGGCACCGGTGCCCGTGGAACGGCGCCGGGGGGTCGCGCCGCTGGTCATGGACGACCCGGCGCTTCGGCGCGGGAGTGTCGGACCACGTAAGCCACGTAAGGGGAGAACTCGGGCTGTGAACGCATCGTGCTGGACGGGGAGCGGGCTCCGCAACCGTTTGACGCGGACTTGAACATTCCTGGACATGTACCGTCGGTCGGCCCCGGGCGTCCCCGGAGCCGACCGTTCTCTTGGGTGACCGGGCTGCTGTCCCCTGCCGTCCGGTCACTTCCTGAAGCGAGGTCCCACGACGTACGGCACGATCCGTACGTCTCATCGCTCCAGCGAGCCACGCGTGGTTCTTTCGGGCCCGCCCCTGGCTGGCACGGACACCGGGACCAACGAAGCGACGCGGCCACCGGTCACGCGCCGTACGGGTGAGAACGGCCCGAACTCGGATGCGACCGGATCGGACGGCTGGATCGGACGGTCGGCTCAGGCGGTCGGCCCAGACCGCCGGCTCAGACCGCCGGCTCAGGCGGCCGGCTCGGACGCGGCCGGCTCAGACGCGGCCCCGGCACAGTTCGAGGAGGGTCATGGCGAGGGCGGTGCCCGGCTTGCCCAGGGCCTCGCGGTAGTGGGAGAGGACGTCCATCTCGCGGGAGAGGTTCACGCGCCGGCCGCCGGAGGCGATCCGGGCGTTCTGGATGACGGCCGAGACGGCCATGCGTTCCTGGATCAGGCCGATGATCCGGTCGTCGAGCGCGTCGATGCGCTCCCGGGCGCCGGTGATCACGCCGGCTGCTTCAGGGGTGTGGGCGCCGGTGGCGGTCACACCGGTGGTGGCGGCGGTGGCAGCGGTGACGGTGGCAGTGGTGGTGGCGGTGGTCATGGGGCTCCTCGTCGGAGGGGCGCCCCGGAACGGCAGGACCGGGAGAAACGCCAGGCGCCCCGGACCTTGTCGGCCCGGGGCGCCTGGGAAGTCGCTTGTCAGTTGCTCAAGCAGCACGACCATGGCAGCCGGTGGGCCGGGTGCCATAGGTGAACAGGAAAGCCTGCTGTGGAGTGAGCATGGGCCCAGTATGCCGGGGGGACGCACGGTGGCCAAGCCCTTCCGCATGGTGAGACCCGCCACGGCGTCCGCGGCCGGGACGGGCCACGTGCCCGCCTCGGTAGAATCGAAGTCACAAGACCCCCGCCCGACCGCCGGAAGGCACCTCGTGTCATCAGCGACTCCCGCTGCCAACGCCGCCCCCGACACCGTTCTGGTCGTCGACTTCGGCGCGCAGTACGCCCAGCTCATCGCCCGCCGAGTCCGCGAGGCCCGGGTCTACAGCGAGATCGTGCCGAGCACCATGCCGGTCCAGGACATGCTCGCCAAGAACCCGGCGGCCATCATCCTCTCCGGCGGCCCCTCCTCCGTGTACGAGGAGGGTGCCCCCCGCCTCGACCGCGAGATCTTCGAGGCCGGCGTCCCCGTCTTCGGCATGTGCTACGGCTTCCAGCTGATGGCGCAGTCCCTCGGCGGCACGGTCGACAACAGCGGTGCCCGCGAGTACGGCCGTACCGACCTCGCCGTCTCCCGGCCGTCCTCCACCCTCTTCGAGGGCACCCCGGCCGAGCAGGCGGTCTGGATGTCGCACGGCGACGCCTGCTCCGCCGCCCCCGAGGGCTTCACCGTCACCGCCTCCACGGACGTCGTCCCGGTCGCCGCCTTCGAGAACGACGAGAAGAAGCTCTACGGCGTCCAGTACCACCCCGAGGTGATGCACTCCACGCACGGACAGCAGGTGCTGGAGCACTTCCTCTACCGGGGCGCGGGCCTGGCCCCCGACTGGACCACCGGCAACGTGATCGAGGAGCAGGTCGCCGCGATCCGTGAGCAGGTCGGCGACAAGCGCGCCATCTGCGGGCTGTCCGGAGGCGTGGACTCCGCGGTCGCCGCCGCCCTGGTCCAGAAGGCCATCGGCGCCCAGCTGACCTGCGTCTACGTCGACCACGGCCTGATGCGCAAGGGCGAGACCGAGCAGGTCGAGAAGGACTTCGTCGCCGCGACCGGCGTGCAGCTGAAGGTGGTGGACGCCGAGGAGCGGTTCCTGACCGCGCTGAAGGGCGTCTCCGACCCGGAGGAGAAGCGGAAGATCATCGGCCGGGAGTTCATCCGGGTCTTCGAGCAGGCCCAGGCCGAGATCATCGCCGACGAGGGCCCCGCCGTGGAGTTCCTCGTCCAGGGCACCCTCTACCCGGACGTGGTCGAGTCCGGCGGCGGCACCGGCACCGCCAACATCAAGTCGCACCACAACGTCGGCGGGCTCCCGGAGGACCTGGAGTTCAAGCTGATCGAGCCGCTGCGCAAGCTGTTCAAGGACGAGGTCCGGATGGTCGGCCAGGAGCTGGGCCTGCCGGAGGAGATCGTCCAGCGCCAGCCCTTCCCGGGGCCCGGCCTCGGCATCCGGATCGTCGGCGAGGTCACCAAGGAGCGGCTCGACCTGCTCCGTGAGGCCGACGCCATCGCCCGCGAGGAACTGACGGCGGCCGGCCTGGACCGCGACATCTGGCAGTGCCCCGTGGTCCTGCTCGCCGACGTCCGCTCGGTCGGCGTCCAGGGCGACGGCCGCACCTACGGCCACCCGATCGTGCTGCGGCCCGTCTCCTCCGAGGACGCGATGACGGCCGACTGGTCCCGGCTGCCGTACGACGTGCTCTCCAAGATCTCGACCCGCATCACCAACGAGGTCAAGGACGTCAACCGGGTCGTCCTCGACGTCACGTCGAAGCCGCCGGGCACCATCGAGTGGGAGTGACCCCTGTGTGGCCCTAAGCGCGCTTGACGGTGCGCAGGGGCTTTCCGGGCTGCCAGACCTGGACGACGAGATACGCGTCGTCCTCCACGGAGGTCCGCACGACCTCCGTCAGCTCGGTACGGAAGAGGTGGAACGGCTCCGGCGGTTCCACCTCTTCGACGTATCCGGCCTTCGTCTCCGCGTCCTCGACCTCGAACGCCCGGCCGCCGATCCGCACATCACCGCCGCCCATGCCGGTGCCCTTCCCGGGATTGGCCTGGAGCGCGAAGCGCGGATCGCGGCGCAGGTCCAGGGCCTTGAGCGAGCCCGGCATCATACCGAGCCACAGCTCACCGGCGAGGAAACGCACCTCCAGACCGCTGGTCCGGGGCGAGCCGTCCTTGCGCAGGGTCGCGAGGACGTGGTGGGTGAAGGCGCCGAAACGCCGCTCCACGGTCGCGGCGAGAGCGGGTTCGGCGGCGGCGAAGAAGGCCCAGTTCGCTGTCATGCGCCGAGTCTCCCGCCCAAACCAGACATCCGCTGTCGGGTATCGGTCGGACGGCACCACCAGTCCCGCACATTTACGGAACAGAACTGTCTTCCCCGGCTGACCGACGGTAACTTCACGCCCCGTGAACCAACCCAGTGCCGGAGGACACATGCACGGGACGTCCGGGGCCGCTCCGCCCCCGCCACGGCCACTCGACACGCTCCAGTTCGCGATGCCGCCGATGCACGAGTCGGTCGCCGACGAACGCCGGCACCGCAAGGAGCGGCTGGCGGGCGCGCTGCGGCTTTTTGGGCGGTACGGGCTGGAGGACGGCGTCTCCGGGCACATCACCGCCCGCGACCCCGAGTTCACCGACTGCTTCTGGGTCAACCCCTTCGGTCTGCCGTTCCGGCACGTCACGGTGAGCGACCTGGTCCTGGCCAACGCCGACGGCCAGGTCATCGAGGGCCGCTACCACGTCAACCAGGCCGCCTTCACCGTGCACTCCCGGGTGCACGCCGCCCGCCCCGACGTCGTCGCCGTGGCCCACTGCCACTCGGTGCACGGCCGCGCGCTCGCCGCCCTCGGCGACCTGCTCGACCCCATCACCCAGGAGAGCTGCGCCTTCTACGAGGACCACGCCCTCTACGACTCCTACAGCGGCGTCTCGGTCGACGCCGAGGAGGGGCGGCGCATCGCCGCGGCGCTCGGCTCCCGCAAGGCGCTGGTGTTGCGCAACCACGGGCTGCTGACGGTCGGCGACTCGGTGGACGCGGCGGCGTGGTGGTTCCTGTCGATGGAACGGTGCTGCCAGGTGCAGCTGACGGCCAAGGCGGCGGGCCGTCCCGTACTGATCGAACACCGGCGGGCGACGGCGACCTGGGAGCAGCTCGGCGGGGACCTGGTGGCGTGGATCAACTACCAGCCCCTGTGGCGCGAGATCAGCCGCGACGAACCCGACCTGCTGGACTGACGGGGGTGACCGGTCTGACCGGTCTGACTGGTCTGACGAGGGTGACTGGTCTGACGGGGCCGGCCGGTCTGGCTGGTTCGGCCGGTCTGGCGGGGCCGGCCGGTCTGGCGGGGCCGACCGGTCCGGCTGGTCCGGTGGGTTCGGCGGGCCGTGGAACAGCGGCGCCGAGCGGTGCGGACCCGGGGTGATCCTGACCGTACCGCCGCTGAGGGCCCAGGCTCCGCCGCACTGGGTGATCTCGGCGTGAGGGAGTCCCCGTAGCCGGGTCAACATCGCGGGCCTCGCGTCACTCTTGCTGAGCAGGGGAGGCCGGGGGCGCCCGGCGCGAGCGGGGCGGTGTAGGGCACAATTCGCTGTCGTCCCGGGGGAGTTGCGGGTCCGGTCGCAAGGGTGCGGAAGGTGGATGTCGGGCGTGGCGGTGCAGGAGGCGAGACACGGTGGGGCGGGCGTGCACGGCGGCGGGTGCACGTGCGGGGACTGCCCGCACGGCGCACGTGAGGGCCATCGGCGGGCGGTCGCCGATTTCGCCCTGCGCAGGGACGCGTTCGCGGCCGGGCAGGGGCTGCCGGCCGCGGTGGCCCACTCGGCGTCGGCCTCCCGGCAGTGGGTCTCCGAGGAACTGACCCAGTCCGCCGGACTCGTCGCCGAACGCGGCCGGGCCGAGGGCGGCGCCTGGCTGGCCGGCCTGTGGCGCCGCACGGCCGGCGCGGCGCTGGCTGCCGTGGTGATCCTGCTGCTGGTGCAGGCGCTCACCGCGGTGGGCGCCGGCTGGACGCCCGCCCGGACCGCCGGTCTGGTGGCGGCGCTGGTCGTGGCCGGGGCGCTGACGGCGGCGTCCTGGTTCCACCGGGCCCGGGGCGGTGCGCTGGCCCCGGTCATCGGCGAGGACAACCGGCTCTCCACGTCCCGCGCCGTGGCGGTGGCCTGGGTGCTGTTCGTCGCCTACGCGGTACTGGTACTGGTGGGGCAACTGGCGCTGGCCTCCGCACACGGCGACCGGGACGCGCTCATCTCCGGCCTCGAACTGCGCCGGGGCGCCGGTGTGGTGACCGTACTCGCGGTGGTCTGCGGGATCGCGGTCCTGGTACGGCGGGTGGTCGGGCTGCGGGTGCTGGGACAGCGGCTCCAGAAGGTACGGGCGGACCGGCCGCGCGCGGCCGATCTGCTGACGGACGACGCCGGACGCGGCACCTTCGCCGACATCCAGTACGTCGTGATGAACGGGATCGCCCTGGTGTTCGGGGCGGTACGGCTGGCCCGCCGGCCGGAGCAGTTGCCGGACCTGCCGTGGGGGCTGGCGGTCGTGGTGCTGGTGTCGGCGGCGACCTACCTGGCGGGCAAGTACGCCGAGGGCGGCCGTCCGGTGGTGCTCTCGGTGGTGCGGGCCCGGGAGGCCGGTGCTCTGGACGGGCCCATCCGCACGGGCGACGACATCGAGATCCGGGGCGCCGGATTCGTACCGCCGGGGGCGCAGAGCGCGGACCGGCTGTCCCGGATGGTGGTGCGGATCGGCGCGGTCAATGTGCACGTGCCGCTGGTCCCGGTCGCCGGGGGCTTCAGCAACCCCACCGACACGTTGCTGACCGTGCCCGTACCGGCGGACGTGGAGCCGGGGCGGGTCGAGGTGCAGGTGGTCACGGCGGCGGGAGTGGAAACCAACCGGTGCGTGGTCGATGTGACGGAGTGAGGGCGGACCGGCCTCCAAACGGAGCGGTCCGCAAACAGGCGGGTTTCCGAGCGGACGGGTTTCCGAGCGGAGCGGTTTCCGAGCAGAGCAGTATCCAATCGGTCGGAGGGCGATCCGGTCGGGAAAAATCTTGGCCGGTGGGGATTGAGCGTGCCCTCCACGTCGTACGTATGGACATCGAAGGGGGTCTTGGCACGCGGCGGGCGAGAGGCGGCTGGCAGCGATGGCTCATGGCATGCGGACGGACACGTCCCCCGGCGGCAGCACCCTGGACTGGCGCGAGCGGGCCACCCGGTACGCACTCCTTCCCCTGCGGGTCTTCCTCGGCATCACCTTCGTCTACGCCGGCATCGACAAGCTGACCGACAGCGCCTTCATGAAGGACTCGGGCGCTGGTTCCGTCGGCGACATGATGCGGACCGTCCGTGACTCCTCGGCCATCCCCGCCCTCGTCGACCTCTCGTTGCGGAGCCCGTCCGGTTTCGGCTACGCCATCGCCTTCGGGGAACTGGCTGTCGGCATCGGCACGCTGATCGGCCTCCTCACCCGCCTCGCCGCGCTGGGAGGCGCCCTGATCTCGCTCAGCCTGTGGCTGACGGTGAGCTGGGCCTCCGACCCGTACTACTACGGCAACGATCTGGCCTACCTCATGGCATGGATTCCTCTCGTACTGGCGGGGGCGCCGGTGCTGTCGGTGGACGCGGGGTTGCGCGCGCGCCGACGGCGACGAGGTGCTTATCGGTGATTCGGTGATTCGGTGATTCGGTGATTCGGTGGCCCGGTGGCCCGGTGGCCCGGGAAACGGAGGAGTGGGAACGAGGGAACGGGCTGGCGGGTCTGTTGTGCGGTCCTCCGCCCGGTCTCAACCTCGGGTGTCCGCGTGGGGCCCCGCGGGGTCGGCCGGGCCGCGGTCAGGCGTCCGCCGGCGACGCCGTACACCGTGGGCCAGCGTTCCCACCGCACCCGCGAGACAGAGACCGCCGACGACGACGGGTATCACCACGAACCACGGCGTCTGCCACGCACCGCCCGCGTCGCCGGCGTAGACGACGCCCGCCGCAGCCAGGAAGGCCCCGGCCACCAGCCGTCCCGGCTGGAACTCATGACGCAGCACGACTCACCTCCACCTGGCCGAGGCCGACCTCCACGTCGAGGCCGATCGTCCCGGCGCCCGCACCGCCCCCGGTCGGAGCCAGAGTCACCCGCTGGCGCTTGTCCGGTGCCACGTCCACGTCCTTCTGATCGTCGCCCGGCAGTTGGATGTCACCCAGTCCGACCTCGATGTCCAGCCGCACCGTCACGTCCGGCGGCACGATGACCCGTATTCGGCCCAGGCCCGCCTCGGCCCGGGTGGTGACCGTCCGGTCCGTGTCCAGGTCCAGCCGGGACAGGTCCAGGGTGCCGACGCCGGTGCCGATCTCGTACTGCTGCTTCACCTCCGCCGCCGAGGCGGGTGTCCAGTCGGTGCGTACCCACTCGGTGCCGATGTCCTTGGGCAGGGCGGCCGACGCGGCGAGCAGCGCCGCCGTGACGATCGCCAGGAAGACCGAACCGGCTCCCGTGCGCCCGAGGAAGGCGCTGACCGCGATGCCCAGACCGAAGGCGGTCAGCGCGCAGGCCAGGCCGGCCTGCAGACTGGTGCCCAGCGTCTGCTCGCCCCAGGCCGCCCGGGTACCGAGGGCGCCGGCGACGAGCGCGAGCAGGAAGACCCAGCCGCCGATCCTGCGAGGACCGCGCGGCCTGGGTGGCCCGGGACACGGGACACCCGGACATACACGGTCATGGTCGTGGTCTCCCAGGCTGATGTTGACGGCCGCCGCTATGTCCCGGTCGCGGGCGTCGCTCGGCCCCCACAGATAACCCGTGCCACTGACCTGGGAGCCGTCCTTGACGATGGGGTCACGCCACCAGGACGGCCAAGTGATGACGACCGGCGGCGCCTTCGCCTCGGGCGGGGCGTCGGCGACGGCCTGCGCGGCGAGCGGGTCGGGCCCGGGGGCGCCGCGCTGTTGCGACCAGTACCCCGCGCCCGCGAGAAGAAGGGAGAGGACCACGGCGAAGGTGAGCACCACGCCGTTGTTCAGCATGGTCAGGAAGACCCCGCAGCCGACCAGGGCGAAGAGCACGGCTGCCAGCGCCTGGCCGTCGACGCGCCCGGTCAGCAGCTTGCGCACCTCGTTCTCGTCCTCGTCGTGGGCCGGGACGAACAGCCACGCGAAGCCGTAGAAGAGCAGGCCGAGGCCGCCGGTCGCGGAGAGCACCGCCAACGTGATCCGGAAGATCACCGGGTCCATGTCGCACTGCCGGCCGAGCCCCGCGCACACCCCGGCGACCACCTTGTGCCGCCGGTCGCGGCGGAACCGGTGCGGGGGCCCGGGTTCGCCCGTCCCGTCCCCGGCAACGGTGCCGGCGCCGGGCGTGGCCTCCGCACCGGGTGCGGTGTGCCGCGGCCGGGCGCCCCGTGGCGGGCGCGGGCCGGTACCGGGTCCCGTACCCGCCGCGGCGCGCTCGTTTTCTGTCATGCGTCCATGGTGGCGGGCGCGGCGCCGCGGCGGCAGCCGGTACGACCCTGGTCGGACCCTGATATCGGCCCTGACGAGGCGCCGGGGAGATGTTCGACGACACGCCGCCCCGAAGATCAGGGGAGTCTCCGGGGTACACCCTGATGTCCTGTTTCCGGGGCCGTGTGACCATCGTTGGCATGCCGGAAGCCACAGCAGCGCCAGTCGTCGAGCCATGGCCGCCGCGCAAGCTCTACCGCAGCAGTGACGGACGCTGGCTCGGTGGAGTGGCGCGGGGGCTCGCGGGCCACCTCGGGCTGCCCGTGATCTGGGTGCGGCTGGTCTTCGTCGGCCTGTTCGTGGCCGACGGGCTCGGCGCGCTGCTCTACGCGGCGTTCTGGTTCTTCGTGCCGCTCGGCGTCGGCGGAGTCGACGCGCAGAAGCCGCCGTCCCTCGTCTCCACCGAGACCTCCCCGGACGGCCGCCGCAGGCTCGTCGCCCGCAGACCGGACAAGGGACAGATCGTCGCCCTGCTCCTCATGGTCGCCGTGGCCATGGTCTTCGTGGGCAACGTGAATCTGAGCGGCGGGGCCAGGGCCTACCTCTGGCCGGCCGTGCTGGTCGGCGCGGGCGTCGCCCTGGTCTGGCGGCAGGCGGACAACGCCCGCCGGGCCCGCTGGGTCGAGGCCGGCCGGCGTCGGCGCACGGTCCGGCTGCTGCGCGCGGTGGTCGGGGTGCTGCTGGTGACGGCCGGTGTCTCCGGCATCTTCGTCCTCCAGGGCTCCGCGGCCCACCTCGGATCCGTGCTCCAGGCGGCCCTGGCGGTCCTGGTAGGCATAACGCTGCTGGCCGGGCCGTATCTCGTGCGCATGACGCAGGACCTCTCGGAGGAACGCCTGATGCGCATCCGCGCCCAGGAGCGCGCCGAGGTCGCCGCCCATGTGCACGACTCGGTGCTGCACACCCTGACCCTGATCCAGCGCAACGCGGAGAGTCCCGGCGAAGTGCGGCGCCTGGCCCGCGCCCAGGAGCGGGACCTGCGCGCCTGGCTCTACAAGCCGGAGGGCAACGGCAAGGACGAGGACGACGAACCGGCCACCCTCGCCGAGGCCGTGAAGCGCAACGCCGCCGAGGTCGAGGACAAGCACGGCGTCCCCATGGAGGTCGTCGTGGTCGGCGACTGCCCGCTCGACGAACGGATCGGGGCACAGATGCAGGCCGCGCGCGAAGCGATGGTGAACGCGGCCAAGTACGGTGGCGAGGGCGGCGCCGTACAGGTCTTCGCCGAAGTCGAGGGCAGGACGGTCTTCGTGTCCGTCCGGGACCGGGGACCCGGCTTCGACCTCGAATCGATACCCGCCGACCGGATGGGTGTCAGAGAATCGATCATCGGCCGCATGGAGCGCAACGGCGGCACGGCGCGGCTGCGCGCGGTGCCCGGCGGCGGCATGGAGGTCGAGCTGGAGATGGAGAGGGCGGAGAAGACGTCATGAGTGACCCGACCGAAGCGAACGCGGGATCAGCCGAGTCGGCCGGCGGTGCGGCCGAGCGGCACGTACGCGTGGTCCTCGTCGACGACCACCGCATGTTCCGTACGGGTGTGCAGGCCGAGATCGGCCGGACCGAGCAGACCGGGGTCGAGGTGGTCGGTGAGGCCGCCGACGTCGACCAGGCCGTCACGGTCATCACCGCGACCCGGCCCGAGGTCGTCCTGCTCGACGTCCACCTCCCGGGCGGCGGGGGTGTCGAAGTCCTGCGTCGCTGCGCTCCGTTGATGACCGGCGCCGAGCGGCCCGTGCGCTTCCTCGCCCTGTCCGTGTCGGACGCGGCGGAGGACGTGATCGGCGTGATCCGCGGCGGTGCGCGGGGCTATGTGACCAAGACGATCACCGGCGCCGACCTCGTCGACTCCGTCTTCCGGGTCCAGGAGGGCGACGCCGTCTTCTCGCCCCGCCTGGCCGGCTTCGTCCTCGACGCCTTCGCCTCCACCGACGCCCCGCCGGTCGACGAGGACCTCGACCGTCTCACCCAGCGGGAACGCGAGGTGCTGCGCCTCATCGCCCGCGGCTACGCGTACAAGGAGATCGCCAAGCAACTGTTCATCTCCGTCAAGACGGTCGAGTCCCACGTCTCGGCGGTCCTGCGCAAACTCCAGCTGTCCAACCGGCACGAGCTGACACGGTGGGCCACCGCGCGGCGCCTCGTCTGACGCGGCTCGCGCCGGGGACTTGTCTGACGCGGCTCGCCCTGGGGTCTTGTCTGACGCGGCTCGCGCCCGATGGTTTCGCCGGGGCCGGCCGGCGTCGCAGGGGCGACGGGGTAGCTGCAGTTCCCCGTTTTCCTTCTCGTCTTCCTTCCCGGCTTCCGGAACGAACGCCGTTCCGCGTCACCGGAGTCCGAGGTGCTTGACACCAACCGGGTGGCTCCGGTGGACGGCGTCTCGTCCACCGGAGCCGCCCGGACCGGGGCCGACGGGTTCGGGGCGTGGATCATCCGCCCGCCCGCTCGATCCGCGTGGCCGAGTCCAGGTGCCGGTCGGGCTCGGCGCGGCACGGCCGGTCCCGTCCCACCCGAGGTGCGGAATCGGGGCCCGGCGGCCGTGCGGAGCATGATGCCGGAGAGCGCCCGGGGGCTGGTGGTGAGCCGGGTCCGTGCCCTTCATTAGGCTCCGGGCTCATGGACGTACTCATCCACCTCTTCGTCGGTCTGCACATCATCGGCATCGCGGCACTGCTCGGCGGCTTCCTCACCCAGATGAAGGCGATGGGCGAGGGCACGGCCCGCTTCGGTCCGGCGATGCTGCACGGCGCGCTGACCATGCTGGTCACGGGGGTGATCCTGGTCGGGCTGAACCAGGCCGACGGGCAGTCCGTCAACAACATCAAGATCGGCGTGAAGCTGGCCGTGCTGGTCGTGATCCTCGGCCTCGTCTACGTGAAGCGGGACGAGGAGAAGGCGGAGAAGGGCCTGTTCGGGCTGGTCGGCGCGCTGACCATGGTGAACGTCTTCATCGCGGTGCTGTGGACCTGAGCGCCGGCCGCGTGGACACGGCCGGCGCCGGGGACCGGAGCCGGGGAGCGGAACCCGCTCAGGCCGGGCGGAGCGGAACCGCTCAGGCCGGGCGCACCACGCTGTAGATCGACGACTCGCCGTCGTAGTAGACGGACTCCTCGCGGACGTACGCGCCCGGCTTCGGCGCGTGGATCATCATGCCGTTGCCGATGTAGATGCCGACGTGCGAGATGTCGTCGTAGAAGAAGACCAGGTCACCTGGTTGCGCCGCGGAGATCGACACCGTCGTTCCGGCGTTGACCTGGTCGTAGGTGGTACGGGGCAGGTCGACGCCCGCGTCCTTCCAGGCGGCCTGGGTGAGGCCGGAGCAGTCGTAGGAGTCGGGGCCGGTGGCGCCCCAGACGTACGGTTTGCCGATCTGGGCGCGGGCGAAGGCCAGGGCCTTCTCGGCCTTGGTGGTGTACGAGGAGTCGGTCGCGGACGTCGTCCCCGTCGATCCCGTCGTCCCCGCCGATCCCGAGGAGCCGCTCTCCTGCTCGGCGGCGGTCTTCGCGGCCTCCTCCTGGCGCTGCCGCTCCTCGGCCTGCTGCCGGGCCAGCTCATCGGCCTTGCGGGCCGCCTCCTGCTGCTTCTCCCTCTCGATCGCGGCGAGCCGCGCCTTCTCCTGGGCGGTCAGGTCGGCCAGCAGCTCACGCGCGGAGGCGAGCTTCGTCTGGACGGCGGCCTTGGCCGCCTTCAGGTCCTTCTGCGACGTGGTGAGCGTCTGGAGGCTCTCGGTGGCCTCCTGGCGCTTCTCCATCGTCTCCGCCTGCTGGGCGACGTAGTCGTCGACCAGCCGCTTCTGCCGGCCGGTGAGCCGGTCCATCAGCTGGTTCTGGTCGAAGTAGTCCTGCGGGGAGTCCGCGAGCAGCAGGGTCGCGGTGTCGGAGACGGCCGTGCCGGTGCGGTACTGGGCGGCGGCGAAGGAGCCCAGTTCCTCGCGCGCGTCGTTGAGCTCCTGGGTGCGCTCGGCGACGTCGTCCAGGAGGGTGTCGACCTGCTCCCGCTGCTTCGCGGTCTTCTCCTTGGCCGCGTTGTACTTCTCGGTGGCCGACCCGGCCTGGCGGTAGAGGTCGTCGACCTTCTTCTGGACCTCTTCCAGGCTCGGCCGGTCGTCGGCGGGGGCCGCGGTGGCCGTCTGGGGGAGCAGGGCCACGGAGGTGAGCGCGGCCGTGGCCAGGACGGGGGTCCGTATGCCTGCCATGCGCGTTCCGGCGGGACGCGACTTGCGGTGCGACGCCAAGGGAGGCGACTCCTTCCGTGCTCCGCCTACCGGGTTAGCTGTCGGGTTCGGGCGGGGGTGGTACGGAAGGCTGCCCTACGGTTCGGGCCCGGGGGAGGGCTGTGAACCGATTCACCCCAGTGTCACGGTGGGTCCCCGGTTCCGGGCGCCGCGTGGGCACGCCGGATTCGGCGGAGGCCGCGCGGCCCGGCGACGTTCGCCGGTGGGGGTCGAGCGGCCCGTCCGCACCGTAGCCAACTCATGCGGCCCCTGTGAAGGTTGAAGGGTGATATGCCCGATACATTTTCGTGACCTAGGGAACGGTCCTCACGGTGGGTGACGTGCGGTGGCGGGAGCGTGTCCGGCGGTCCGGGTCCGGCCGGGTTTCCCGGGGGGCGCCCGGTTGTCGGTGGGGCGCCCTAGACTCGTAGAGCGATGAGCAGCCTCTTTGACGACAGCTTCCTGGCGAACCTCCAGGCCCCCCGCGGCCACGAGGAGGAACCCCCGCCACCGCCCGAGGACGAGCACGTGCCGGAGCCGATCCCGGACGATCTGTTCGCCGGGAAGTTCGACGTGCCGCCGGAGCGGGACCCCTACTACCGGGACGGCGCCCCGCGCCCGGTGCTGGACCCCGCCGCGCTCCTGGACGGGCTGAACGAGAACCAGCGCGCCGCGGTCGTCCACGCCGGCTCCCCGCTGCTCATCGTGGCCGGCGCCGGTTCCGGCAAGACCCGCGTCCTCACCCACCGCATCGCCCACCTGCTCGGCGCGCGCGGTGTCCACCCCGGCCAGATCCTCGCGATCACCTTCACCAACAAGGCCGCCGGTGAGATGAAGGAGCGCGTCGAGCAGCTCGTCGGCCCGCGGGCGAACGCCATGTGGGTCATGACCTTCCACAGCGCGTGCGTACGCATCCTGCGGAGGGAGTCGAAGAAGCTCGGTTTCACCTCGTCGTTCTCGATCTACGACGCCGCCGACTCCAAGCGGCTGATGGCGCTGGTCTGCCGTGACCTGGACCTCGATCCCAAGCGCTTCCCGCCGAAGTCCTTCAGCGCGAAGATCTCCAACCTGAAGAACGAGCTGATCGACGAGGAGGACTTCGCCGCCCGGGTCGCTGGGGGCACCTCCCAGACGGAGTCCGGGGGAGGTTTCGAGCAGACCCTCGCCCAGGCGTACGCGATGTACCAGGCCCGGCTGCGCGAGGCCAACGCCCTCGACTTCGACGACCTGATCATGACGACGGTCAACCTGCTCCGCGCCTTCCCGGACGTCGCCGAGCACTACCGCCGGCGCTTCCGGCACGTCCTGGTGGACGAGTACCAGGACACCAACCACGCCCAGTACGCCCTGGTGCGCGAGCTGGTCGGCACCGGCGACCACGGCGAGGGCGTCCCGCCGGGCGAGGGCGGTGTCCCGCCCGCCGAGCTGTGCGTCGTGGGCGACGCCGACCAGTCGATCTACGCCTTCCGCGGCGCGACCATCCGCAACATCCTCCAGTTCGAGGAGGACTACCCGGACGCGACCACGATCCTCCTGGAGCAGAACTACCGCTCCACGCAGACCATCCTGAGCGCCGCCAACGCGGTCATCGAGCGCAACGAGTCGCGCCGGCCGAAGAACCTGTGGACCAACGCGGGCGCGGGCGAGCGGATCACCGGGTACGTCGCCGACACCGAGCACGACGAGGCCCAGTTCGTCGCCGACGAGATCGACCGGCTCACCGACGCGGGTGAGGCCAAGGCCGGTGACGTCGCCGTCTTCTACCGCACCAACGCCCAGTCCCGTGTCTTCGAAGAGGTCTTCATCCGCACCGGCCTGCCCTACAAGGTCGTCGGAGGCGTCCGCTTCTACGAGCGCAAGGAGGTCCGGGACGTCCTGGCCTACCTGCGGGTCCTCGCCAACCCGGAGGACTCGGTGCCGCTGCGGCGCATCCTCAACGTGCCCAAGCGGGGCATCGGCGACCGCGCCGAGGCGATGATCGACGCCCTGGCCCAGCGCGAGAAGATCAGCTTCCCGCAGGCGCTGCGGCGCGTCGACGAGGCGTACGGCATGGCCGCGCGCTCCACGAACGCCGTCAAG
Source organism: Streptomyces sp. SYSU D01066-1 (assembly GCF_054956795.1). NCBI lineage: Bacteria > Bacillati > Actinomycetota > Actinomycetes > Kitasatosporales > Streptomycetaceae > Streptomyces > Streptomyces sp. SYSU D01066-1. The sequence continues at coordinate 345,761 of NZ_JBUDHV010000001.1, forward strand.
CGCTTCAACACACTGATGGAGGACCTCCGTACGATCGCCGAGTCCGGTGCCGGACCGGCCACCGTGCTGGAGGCGATACTGGAACGCACCGGCTACCTGGCCGAGTTGCAGGCCTCCACCGACCCGCAGGACGAGACCCGCATCGAGAACCTCCAGGAACTCGCCGCCGTCGCCCTGGAGTTCGAACAGGAGCGCGCGGAGGCGGAGGGAGAGGGCGAGCGGGCCGGGTCCGCCACCCTCGCCGACTTCCTGGAGCGGGTCGCCCTGGTCGCCGACTCCGACCAGATCCCCGACGAGGAGGACGGCGACGGCGTCGTCACGCTGATGACGCTGCACACCGCCAAGGGCCTGGAGTTCCCGGTGGTCTTCCTGACCGGCATGGAGGACGGCGTCTTCCCGCACCTGCGCGCCCTCGGCCAGACCAAGGAGCTGGAGGAGGAACGGCGGCTGGCGTACGTCGGCATCACGCGCGCGCGTGAGCGGCTGTACCTGACCCGGTCGACGCTGCGCAGCGCCTGGGGGCAGCCGTCGTACAACCCGCCCTCGCGGTTCCTGGAGGAGATCCCGGCCGCCCACCTGGCGTGGAAGCGGACGGGCGCGAGCACCTCCGCTCCGTCCGCGGGGCCGGTCTCCGGGGTGGCGGCCTCACTGTCGTCGTCCCGGTCGCGGTCGTCGGCGTCCGGCGGGTCCGGGTTCGCCACGCGCCGCACCGGTGAGCAGCCGGCGGTGTCGCTGGCGGTCGGCGACCGGGTCACGCACGACCAGTTCGGGCTCGGGACCGTGGTGGCGGTGAAGGGCACGGGAGGCAACGCCGAGGCGACGATCGACTTCGGCGACGCCAAACCGAAGCGGCTGCTGCTGCGGTACGCGCCGGTGGAGAAGCTCTGACGGAACGCTGAGGCCGGGCCCTTTCGGGGGCCGGGGCTCGGGCGTCCCGCGCCGGGGGCTGCGGCGCGTGTCCCGCGCCGGGGGTTCCGCGGCGGGTGGTTCGGACGGCGGGGGGTCTGCGGCGGGTGGTTCGCGCGTCGGGTGTCGTACGCCGGTGGGGCCGGTGTCGGATGTGCTACGTCGGGTCGAGGCCGTGGCTGCGCAGCCACGCCAGCGGGTCGATCGCCGCGCCGCCGGAGGGGCGCACCTCGAAGTGCAGGTGCGGGCCGGTGGAGTTGCCCGTGTTGCCGGAGTACGCGATCGGGTCGCCGGCCTTGACCGTGGTACCGGAGGAGACCTGGTAACTGGAGAGGTGGCAGTACCACGTCTCCGTACCGTCCTTCGCCGTCACGATCATCATGTTCCCGTACGCGGTGTTGTACTGCGTGCGGACCGTGCCGTCGGTCACGGCCATCACCGTCGTGCCGTACGAGACGGGGAAGTCGATGCCGGAGTGGACGGACATCCAGTTGATGCCGGACTGGCCGTAGTAGGCGCTGAGCCCGTGCTGCGCCACCGGGAGCGCGAACTTGGGGCGCAGCCGCTCCTTGCGCGCCGCTTCCTGCGCCGCGCGCTTCTTCTCCGCCTCCTGCTCGGCCTCGAGGTCGATGCGCTCCTGGGTCCGGCTGGCCCGGTCGGCGAAGTCGTCGGCACCGGCCGAGAGGCTGGCGAGCTGGGTGTCGAGCTTGTTGTTGGCGGCGGACGGTTCCACCGCCGGGGTGTCTGACGCCGACGCCGTGTTCTCCTTGCCGCCGTCGCCGTGCAGGCCGTCGACGGAGGCGGCGGCGATACCGGCCACGCCCATCACACAGGCCGAGGGCACGGCGATGGTCAGCAGCGCGGAACGCTTGGCGGGCTGGCGGCGGCGTGAACGGGACGCGCCCCGGGCGGCGGCACGGGCGGCGGCGCGGGTGCCGGTGGCGGGCGCCTGCGGAACGTCCGTGGCCGGTGCGCTCCCCTCCTGCTCCTCCAGCAGCGGCGTGACGGCGGGGAGTTCCCCGGTGGCGGCGAGGCCGTCGTCCGGCAGGGCGTCGTGGGGGGTGCCGCGCGGGTCGCCGTGCGGGTCACCGTGTGACACGCCGTGCGGATCGCCCTGCGGGTCGTCCTGAGCGGTCCCGTCGTTCACGGGTGTGCCGTCGGTGTTCCACTGGGTCGCGTCGTACGCGCCGGTGTCGAAGGCCTGCGTGCCCCAGTCCCACTGCTGGGTCTGGTCGGCGGGGTCCGCCGGGGCCGGGGCGGAGGCCGGTGCGCCGTACTGGTCGAGCTGGTCGGGCTGGAGCCAGGCGGCGCTGTCCCACTGGCCGCTCGTGTCCGGGGCCCCCGCCTGGGGCGGCACGGCGGGCAGGGGCTGATAGCCGTCCGCCCAGGTGGTGGTGTCGAAGGCCCCGGTGTCGTACGCGGCGTGATGCTGAGCGGCGTACGCGTCGTAGTTCAGGGTCTGGTGGCCGCCGGTGTCCAGGAGCTGGTGCCCGCCGGTGTCCAGCGTCTGGTGGCCGCCGGTCCACTGGGTGGTGTCGTACGCGCCGGTCGTGTCGTACGCGGTCGCGGCGGTGGCCGTGGCAGTGGTGGCCGCGGCGTACGGAGCGGTCTCGTATCCGCCGGCGTTCTGGCCCGGGAGACCGCCGAAGAGCGGGTCCGCCGCAAAACCGGTGGTGTCGTAGCCGTCGTACGTGGTGAGGTCGCCGTACTGGGCTTCCTGGATGCCGTACGACGCGTAGTGCGCCGAGGCGGCTTCGGAAGCCGCGGCCGGGGCGGTGGGGGTCCCCGACGGGTGACGGTCGTTCACCAACTTCTCTTTCGCCTCGACAACAGGGGCTGCCAGAGCAGTGCGGCGACTGTACCCGGCGGTACACGGGCGCGACAATCTTCCTCAGGTTTCACTCGCGCAGGAAACGGGCAATCGGTTGTGATTCGGCGGACTGCGGGCGCGGGTTTGGCCTTGTGTTCGAGAGTTGTTCGATAGGTCGGTCGTGAGTGATCCCGCTTCCGCGTCCGGTGGACGCGGTGGTCGGCGGACGCGGTGACCGGCGGATGCGGGTCCGCCGGACGGCCGTCAGGCGACGGTGAGCCCCGTGGGGCCGGCGGAACCGGCCGGATCGTCGGGGGCGCCGGGGCCGGCCTCGGACGGTGCGCTGATATGACTCGCGTCGAGGGCCTGCCGGATCCCGGTGGCCACCGCAGGGTGAACCGGCAGGGCCAGATGGCCGATGCCGCTGACCCGGACGTTCCGTGTCAGCAGGTCCGGGTGGTCCAGGCGGGCCGCCTCCAGTGGAACCATCAGCGGATCCAAGTCGCTCCAGAAGCTGACGAAGCGGGTGCGGCAGCCGGGGGCGGGGCGGGCCAGCTCCTCGATCACCGGAGAGCCGGGGCGCATCTGGCGCACGATCGGGTGCGCGTTGGCCAGTGGTGCCACGCGGGTGCCGGTGTGCGGGGTGCCGAGGGTCACCAGCATCCGGACGCGCCGGTCACCGCCGAGGCACTGGACGTAGTACCGCGCGATCAGCCCGCCGAGGCTGTGCCCGACGATGTCCACCTGGTCCTTGCCCGTGCGCTCGCAGATGTCCTCCAGGTGCCGGCCCAGCAGCTCCGCCGCGATGCGTATGTCACAGGTCAGCGGAGAGTAGTTGAGTGATTCGACCTGCTGCCTGCCGTGCTGCGCCAGGCTGCGGCGGAGCAGGACGAAGACGGACCGGTTGTCGATGAAGCCGTGCAACAGGACGACCGGGGGGCGGTTCTCGGCCTGTGTCGGCAGGCGGGGGAGCGCGACGGGGGCCCTGGCGGTGGTGTCTGCGGTGCTGGCGGTGGCGGTGGCGGTGGTGTGGCCGGTGGCGGCCGGGGTCTCGGCGGGGGTGCCGGCGCCGTCGTGGCTGCCGGAGGGCTGTCGGCCTGGCGAGGTCGGGATGGGCGGCACCGACGCCGGGGCCGCCCGGCGTTCCTGGATGATGCCCGAGGGGTAGAGAAGGACGTGCCCCGCCAGGATCGCGATCTCCAGGGCCGTCGCCTTCAGCAGGCCCACGGATACGCCCGTGACCTTCACCGGCAACACCGGTGCGAGCCGCCGGCAAAGCGGACGAAAGGGCTGCACTGCCCAGCTGACCTTCATGGCCGGCCTCCCGTCGGCACGCGGAAGAGCGCCTGTTTCTCCCGTGTGCCCTCATGGAGAGCCGTGACACGGGCGTCGGGCGGTGCAAATGGGGTACCGCGTGACTTCTGTGGGGGCGGGTGCGGCGTACCGGTAGTGAGCTGGTGGTTCGCGCAGCCCGATGCGTACAGGAGACCTGCTGCCTCCCGCAGTGGCCTCGTGGTGTCGTGTGCTGTCGAGGTGGCGGTGACCGAGTGTGCCGAGGCGCTGGTTCTCCGCGTGAGCGGTGGCTGTGGTGCGGTGTCGAAAGACCTGCTGTGAGCCTTACGCTGCGCGTCCCGCGTACTGTCCCGCCTGCTGTGTGTGTCCCGTGTTCAATGCCCCGTGTGCTGTGCTGCCCGGTGCGTCCGTGTCGGGCGCGGCTCTCCGTGCGCGCGCTTCCGTCAGTGGTCGAAACGCTGCGCGACCAACATGTTCTTCTGTGTGATTTCCCCCTCGGTGTCCACCGTGAAACTGCCGTTTGCGGGATGCTGGAGATAACGTTCGTTCACTTTGTCAGAGGCCGCTTCATGTCATGGAGGCAGTGATGGGCGTGGCAGCCGGACCGATCCGAGTGGTGGTCGCCAAACCAGGGCTCGACGGACATGACCGAGGGGCCAAAGTGATCGCGCGGGCGCTGCGCGACGCGGGCATGGAGGTCATCTACACCGGGCTCCACCAGACCCCCGAGCAGATCGTCGACACCGCGATCCAGGAGGACGCCGACGCGATCGGGCTCTCCATCCTCTCGGGTGCGCACAACACGCTCTTCGCCGCCGTGATCGACCTCCTTGAGGAGCGGGACGCGGAGGACATCCTGGTCTTCGGGGGCGGGATCATCCCGGAGGCCGACATCCCGTCGTTGAAGGAGAAGGGCGTCGCGGCGATCTTCACCCCCGGTGCGTCCACGACGTCGATCGTGGACTGGGTGCGGGAGAACGCGCGACAGCCCGCGGAGGCGTGAGCCAGAGGCGCCGGGAGGGCCGGGGGAGGACCGGAGAGAGCGCCGGCAGCGGTGACACCGGGGACGGGGGGGACAGGAGGCGGCGACCGGGGGCAGGAGGTGGTGACCGGGTACGAGGGGGGCGGGAGACGGTGACCGGGGACGAGGGGGCGGGAGACGGTGACCGGGACGGGCGACAGGAAGCGGTGACCGGGACGGGTGCACAGGAGACGGTGACCGGGACGGGTGCACGGGAGGCGGGCGCGGTACGGCGGGGCGGTCTGCATGTCAGCGCGGGCCCTGGGCCGGGGTGGCGTCCGTGGGGGCCGGGGCCGACTCCAGTTCCTCCGCCATCGTCGCGCGCAGCCGCAACGTGGTGACCAGGCGCTGGAACGCCTCCGCCCAGTACCCGCCGGCCCCCGGCGACGCGTCCTCCGGCTCGTCCGGTATCGCCGACAGCCCGTCGAAGCGGTCCGCCTCGGAGGGGTCGAGACACCGTTCGGCCAGGCCCATGACCCCGCTGAAGCTCCAGGGGTAACTCCCCGCGTCCCGAGCGATGTTGAGCGCGTCGACCACCGCCCGCCCCAGCGGCGCGGCCCACGGCACCGCGCACACCCCGAGGAGCTGGAACGCCTCCGACAGACCGTGCGTGGCGATGAAACCGGCGACCCACTCGGCCCGTTCGGCGGCGGCCAGGACGCCGAGCAGCTTGGCCCGCTCGGCCAGGGAGACCGCGCCCGGCCCTCCGGCCTCTGGCGCCGTGGGTGAGCCGAGCAGCGCCCGTGCCCATGCGGTGTCCCGCTGGCGTACGGCCGCCCGGCACCACGCGGCGTGCACCTCGCCCTGCCAGTCGTCCGCCACCGGGAGCGCGACGATCTCCTGGGGCGTCCGTCCGCCCAGGCGGTGGGTCCACGTCGGGAGAGGCGCCGCTTCCAGCAACTGGCCCAGCCACCAGGACCGCTCGCCCCGCCCGCTGGGCGGCTTGGGGACAACGCCGTCACGCTCCATGCTCGCGTCGCACTCGTGCGGTGCCTCCACGACGATCGTCGCGGTGGCTCGTGTGCGGTCGACGGACACGCAGGTCACCGCCCTGGCCGCCATCCGCTCCGCGAGCGCCGAACCCGGCAGCGCCGACAGCAGCTCCGCCGCCGTCGCCCGTACGTTGCGGCTGCGGTCGGCGAGCGCCTGTTCCAGGAACGGCTCGTCGTCCGGGCCGAGGCCCGCGCGGAGCGAGTCGAGGAACATCAGGCGGTCCTCGGCCCGCTCCGTCGCCCACGTGGTGGCGAGCAGTTCGCGGGCCTCCGCGGGGTGCCGGGCGCGCAGGGACGAGAGGAGCGCGACCCGCTCGGCGAACAGACCCTCCTCCCACAACCGGCGGACCCGGTCCGTCTCCTCCGGGCGCGGCAGTGCGGAGTCGCCACCCGGCGCCGCGCGCAGGGCGAACCGCCAGTCCGGGTTCAGCCGGGCCAGCCACAGGGCGCGCGGACCGGCGAACTCCAGGGCCGCCGGGCGCAGGTCGGTCCGTCCGCGTGCCGCGTCCAGCAGGGCGGGCAGGGCCTCCGGCGGGGCCGCGTAACCGTGGTCGTTCGCCGCCGCCAGCCACTGGGGCAGCAGCTCCATGAGGTCCGGGGCCGAGCCGCGCCGGCCGCCGCCCACGCCGGAACGGTCCGTGAGCAGCAGGGCGAGCCTGCGGGCGGCGGCCACCGGCAGGGGCGGACGGTGATCGGCGGGAGCCGGCGCCGGGTGCTCCGCCGACCGGGCGGGGCGCAGGGAGGCCCTTCTGCGGACGGTCTCCACGGCCGCCGCGTCCAGCAGGGCCGTCGGAGCGTGCGGGCCGGGCGCGCAGCCCGGCGGAGTGCGCCGTTCCGTGCCGAGCAGGGCCGCGGTGACCAACTCCTCCCAGACGGGCGGCGCGGGCGCGGACGCGGGTGTCCTGGACATGCGGTTCCTTTTCCTGGAGAGGGTGAGGGGCGGATTCCTGCGATGCGGAGGAGGCGGGCGTCTGAGGAGGAGGCGGGCGTCTGAGGAGGAGCGGGCGTCTGGGAAGAGGCGAATGCCGGGGAGACGGGTGCCTGAGGGGAGGTGGGTGCCCCAGGAAAGGCCAGGGCATGAGGGCGGACCGGGGCATGGACGGGAGCGGATGTCTGAGGACGGGGAGGGCGGCCGGTCAGTGCAGCGGCACCGCCGGGCCCGGGCCGGCCGGCCAGGCTGTCAGCGGGGTGAAGCCCCGGTGGCCGCACTCGCCGAAGACCTTGACGGGTGCGCCGCCCGACAGCGCGACCAGGCGCCACAGACCCGGATGGGCGCGGGCCGCGGGTGTGAGGGGCAGGGCCGTGTCGCCGTCGGCGTCCGCCAGTTGCCAGCCGTCACCGTCCGGGACCGGTATGACCCGGTCCAGTGTCACGGGGACGGAGTCCAGCCAAGGATCGTCACGAAGGGCATCACCGTACCGGGCGACCGCCCGGTACGTACTGATTCCCGGGGGACGCCGCTCCGCCATGGCGGGCGGGGCGAACCGCTCGCCCAGGGACGCCCGGTACTGACCGGCACCCGGATAAGGGGACACCTCCGTCTCCAACGCCAGCCCCACCGGCAGCGCGAGCTCCGGGGCCCGGCCCGCGGCACCGTAGGAGAGGAGCAGGACGGTGCGGTCCGACCCTGTGCCGTACAACCAGACCCGGCGCGTGGTCAGCCGCGCGTCCGCTGTGTCGTACTGGGCGAGGACCAGCCACTGGTCGCGGACGGCCGGCCCCTCCGGCGAGGAGGGCAGCCCCACGCGCGAGCGGACCGTCGCCGCCAGCCCCTCCGGCAGACGGTCACGGCACAGCCAGCCCCGGTCGAGCAGGTGGAGCAGGGCGCACTCCTCGAGCAACCGGGCCGGCCAGCCGGGACCGGACGACGGGACCGAGCCCAGCTCACGCGCCCGGGCGGCGAGTCCGGGAGCCTGGGCGTCGACCATGCGCGCCGCGGTCTCCTCCCACAGCCCGTATCCGGCCGTCTCCGCGCCGGCCAGGCCGCCGCGCAGCAGGTCGGCCAGGCGCCGCTCCAGCTCCGTGGCACCCGCCGATATCCGCTCGGCCCGGCGCTCGGCCCGGCGCCGCGCCGCCTTCGGATCGGCGGGTGTGGAGCCGGAACCGGACCCCGAGGCGTCCGCCCGGCCCTTCCGGTCCGCCTTCCCCCGCCGCGCCGACAGCCACTGCTCGGCCCAGTCGGGGGCCTGGGCCGACGGCACCGCGCCGTCCCCGCCCGTCCAGAGCAGCAGCAGACCGAGCGCGTGCTTGCACGGGAACTTCCGGCTCGGACAACTGCACTTGTACGCGGGTCCGCTCGCACCCGCGAGATCGACGACCGTCTGGTACGGCTTGCTGCCGCTGCCCTTGCACAGTCCCCACACCGCCCCTTCGTCGGTACATCCCGCCCCGGACCACGGCCCGGCCGCTCCGAGTTTGCTTCCCGCTTTGCGTGACGACGCGTCAGGCGCCAGTGCCAGCACCTGGTCCGCCGTCCAGCGCTCCCCCTGCTGTGTCATGCCACCGAAGCTAGGACCTACCACTGACAATCACCCCTCGCGCCGTCATTCGTGCAGGTCAGAGCGATTGTCAGTGGTGTGGTGCACCGTTGATGCCAGATCCGAACCGGCCGAGCTGGAGGGGGACTCAGCCATGCCTGTGTCCGTAGAACCGACGTCCGTCGACCCGAGCCAGAACGGGTCCGCGCCCGTGCGCACGGGCGCGGAGACCCAGACATCCGCAGGCGTGCGGGAGACCGCGCAGGCCCTGCGTCCGCACGCCGAGAACGCCTTCGCCGACGAACTGGCCGCACTCGCCGCGCAGGACGACCGACCGCGCCCGGCCCGCTGGAAGCTGTCGCCGTGGGCCGTCGCGACGTACCTGCTCGGCGGCACCCTGCCGGACGGCACGGTGATCACGCCGAAGTACGTGGGCCCGCGCCGCATCGTCGAGGTCGCCGTCACCACGCTGGCCACCGACCGCGCCCTGCTCCTGCTGGGCGTGCCCGGTACCGCCAAGACATGGGTGTCCGAGCACCTGGCCGCGGCGGTCAGCGGCGACTCGACGCTGCTGGTGCAGGGCACGGCCGGCACTCCGGAGGAGGCGATCCGGTACGGCTGGAACTACGCGCAGCTGCTCGCCCACGGTCCCAGCCGGGACGCCCTGGTGCCCAGCCCGGTCATGCGGGCGATGGCCGAGGGGATGACCGCCCGGGTCGAGGAACTGACCCGTATCCCGGCCGACGTGCAGGACACGCTCATCACGATCCTGTCGGAGAAGACGCTGCCGATACCGGAGCTGGGCCAGGAGGTGCAGGCGGTCCGCGGCTTCAATCTGATCGCCACGGCCAACGACCGCGACCGCGGGGTCAACGACCTGTCCAGCGCGCTGCGCCGCCGCTTCAACACCGTCGTACTGCCGCTGCCGGAGAGCCCCGAGGCCGAGGTCGACATCGTCTCGCGCCGCGTCGACCAGATCGGCCGCTCCCTGGACCTGCCCGCCACGCCCGACGGCATCGACGAGATCCGCCGCGTCGTCACCGTCTTCCGTGAACTGCGCGACGGGGTGACGACCGACGGACGCACCAAGCTGAAGTCGCCCAGCGGCACGCTGTCCACGGCCGAGGCGATCTCCGTGGTCACCGGAGGTCTCGCGCTGGCCGCGCACTTCGGTGACGGCGTGCTGCGCTCCGGCGACGTCGCGGCCGGCATCCTCGGCGCCGTCGTCCGCGACCCGGCGGCCGACCGTGTCATCTGGCAGGAGTACCTGGAGACGGTCGTCCGCGAGCGCGACGGCTGGAAGGACTTCTACCGGGCGTGCCGGGAGGTGAGCGCATGACCGGCGTCAGTGGGGCGTCCCGGAGGACGGAGGGGCTGGGAGCGGTGGCGTACGACGGGCGGGTCATGACGGGCCGCTGCGGCGACGGGGACGACACGACGTGGTCGTTCGCGGGGATCCGGGAGTGCGGGGGAGGGGGACGGGGCGATGAGCGCTGACGTCCACGGTCCCGGCGGTGGCCCGCTGCTGCTGGGTGTACGGCATCACGGGCCGGGGTCGGCCCGCGCGGTACGGGCGGCGCTGGCGGCCGCCCGGCCCCGGGTCGTCCTGATCGAGGGGCCGCCCGAGGCCGACGCCCTGGTCCCGCTGGCCGCCGACGAGGAGATGCGGCCGCCGGTCGCCCTGCTCGCCCATGCCGTGGACGAGCCCGGCCGCTCGGCGTTCTGGCCGCTCGCCGAGTTCTCGCCGGAGTGGGCCGCCCTGCGCTGGGCCCTGGACCACGACGTCCCGGTCCGCTTCTTCGACCTGCCGGCCGCGCACACGCTGGCTTTGCGGGCGCGGACGGACGGGACCTGCCAGACCGGCGGGCCTGAGGAGTCCCGGGAGCCGAGTGGGTCCGGGGAGCCTGAGGGGTCCGGCGAGTCCGGGGAGTCCGGCGGGTTCGGGAAGGCCGGGAAGGCCGGCAAGCCCAGGAAGGCCGGCGAGCCCGGGGAGCTTAGTGAGTCCGGTGAGTCCGGGGAGTTCAGCGAGTCCGGTGGGTGCGGGGTGCCCGGTGAGGCGGAGCACGCGGGTTCGCGGGAACTGACCGCGCGGACCGCCGTACGGACCGATCCGCTCGCCGCGCTCGCCGAGGCCGCCGGGTACGACGACCCCGAGCGCTGGTGGGAAGACGTCGTCGAGCACCGGGGCGCGGGGGAGGACGACCCGCTCGCACCGTTCGCCGCGCTGGAGGAGGCGATGGGGGCGCTGCGGGAGACCGAGGGAGCGGAGGGGGCCGGGCCGAGTCCGTCGGGACCGCCGGAGGCGGACAGCGAGCACGACCGTGACCTGGTGCGGGAGGCGTACATGCGGCTCCAGGTCCGGGCCGCGCAGCGTGAGTTCCCGCACGGCGTGGCCGTGGTGTGCGGGGCCTGGCACGTGCCCGCGCTGCGCCGTAAGACCACCGTCACCGCCGATCGGGCACTGCTCAGGGGTCTGCCCAAGGTGAAGGTGGACATGACGTGGGTGCCGTGGACCCACCGCAGGCTCTCCCGGAGCAGCGGCTACGGTGCGGGCATCGACTCACCGGGTTGGTACGGGCACCTGTTCAGCGTGCCGGACCGGCCCGTCGAGCGGTGGCTGACCAAGGTCGCGGGCCTGCTGCGGGAGGAGGACCGGATCGTCTCCTCGGCCCACGTCATCGAGGCGGTACGGCTGGCCGAGACGCTCGCCGTGATGCGCGGACGCCCGCTGCCCGGCCTGACCGAGACGACCGACGCCGTGCGCGCGGTGATGTGCGAGGGCTCGGACGTGCCGCTGGGCCTGGTACACGACCGGCTGATCGTCGGGGACGTGCTGGGGGAGGTGCCCGAGGCGGCGCCGGCGGTACCGCTGCAGCGTGATCTGACCCGGATACAGCGCCGGCTCAGGCTCAAGCCGGAGGCGCTGGAGCGGGAGCTGGAGCTCGATCTGCGCAAGGAGACCGACACCGAGCGCAGCAGGCTCCTGCACCGGCTGCGCCTGCTCGGCGTCGGCTGGGGAGAACCGGCCGCGTCACGCGCGGGCACGGGCACGTTCCGGGAGACCTGGCGGCTGCGTTGGGAGCCGGAGCTGTCCGTGCGGGTCGCCGAGGCCGGGGTGTGGGGCACCACGGTGCTCTCCGCCGCGACCGCCAAGGCCGAGGCGGACGCCGTCGCCGCACCGCACCTCGCCGACGTCACGGCCCTCGCCGAACACTGCCTGCTGGCCGAACTGCCGGACGCGCTGCCGGTGGTGATGCGCATCCTGGCCGACCGGGCGGCGCTCGACACGGACGTCGGCCGACTGGCCCAGGCGCTGCCGGCACTGGTCCGCACCCTGCGCTACGGCGACGTGCGCGGTACGGACACCGGTGCGCTGGCCGGGGTGGCCGCGGGCCTCGCCGAGCGGGTGTTCGTCGGCCTGCCGCCGGCCTGCGCCGCGCTGGACGCGGACGGGGCCGAGGAGATGCGACGCCATGTGGACGCGGTGCACGGGGCGATCGGCCTGCTGGGGGACGCGCCCGCGCCCGGCCACGGTGACCTGCGCGCCCGCTGGCACCGGGTGCTGCGGGTGCTGTCCGCGCGGGACACCGTGCCCGGGGTCATCCGGGGGCGTGCCGTGCGGCTCCTGCTGGACGACGGGGAACTGCCGGCGGAGGAGGCCGCCCGCCTCATGGGGCTGGCGCTCTCGCCGGGGACACCGCCGGCGGACGCCGCCGCCTGGATCGAGGGCTTCGTCGGTGGCGGCTCCGGGGGCGGCATGCTCCTCGTCCACGACGAGCGGCTGCTGGGACTGGTCGACGCGTGGTTGAGCGGCGTGCCGGCGGAGGCGTTCACGGACGTCCTGCCGTTGCTGCGGCGCACGTTCTCGGCGTACGAGCCCGGAGTGCGGCGCACACTGGGGGAGCTGGTGCGGCGCGGGCCCGGGGCACGGGGGAGCGCGGCGTCCGGCGGTCCCGGCATACCGGGCTTCGCCCCCGAGCCGGACGCCGCACGCGCCGACGCGGTCGAGCCGGTGGTGCGGTTGCTGCTGGGCCTGGACGATCCGGGTTCGGGTGCGGACACGTGGGTGAGCAGGGACGCGGGTGCGGGTGCGGGTGCGGGTGCGAGCGGGGGCGGGGGTGACGGCCCGGTGGGTCCGACAGGGCGCGGAGTCGACGACCGCGGCCGGCAGGACGGCGACGACGGCATCGGCGGTGACGGTGGCGGCAGAGGCAGCAGGGGTGACGGAGGCGGCAGAGGTGACGGAGGCGGCAGAGGCGACAGGGACCTCGCGGGGGTGGAGGCGTGATGGCCACATCGGCTGAACTGGACGATCCGGGGGCGGAGCGGCTGCGGCGGTGGCGGCTGGTGCTCGGCGGTGACGCGGCCGACGGCACCGGATGCACCCTCTCCGGGCGGGACGCCGGGATGGACGCGGCGCTCACCTCGCTCTACGGGAAGGAGGACAAGCCGCGGACGGGACGGGAGCGTTCGGCGGGGCTCGGGGCGTCGGCGCCGTCCGTGGCGCGCTGGCTCGGGGACATACGGACGTACTTCCCCTCCTCCGTCGTCCAGGTGATGCAGCGGGACGCGATCGACCGGCTCGGGCTCTCCACGCTACTGCTGGAGCCGGAGATGCTCGAAGCGGTGGAGGCCGACGTGCACCTGGTCGGCACGCTGCTCTCCCTCAACAAGGCGATGCCCGAGACGACGAAGGAGACGGCACGGGCCGTGGTGCGCAAGGTCGTCGAGGACCTCGAGAAGCGACTGGCCACCCGGACCCGGGCCACGCTCACCGGTGCCCTCGACCGCAGCGCCCGGATCAACCGGCCACGCCACCACGACATCGACTGGAACCGCACGATCGCGGCCAACCTCAAGCACTACCTGCCGGAGTACCGGACGATCGTGCCGGAACGGCTGATCGGTTACGGGCGGGCGTCCCAGTCGGTGAAGAAGGAGGTCGTCCTCTGCATCGACCAGTCCGGCTCGATGGCGGCATCGGTCGTGTACGCGTCGGTGTTCGGAGCGGTGCTGGCGTCCATGCGGTCGATCAGCACCAGGCTCGTCGTCTTCGACACGGCGGTCGTGGACCTCACCGATCAGCTCGACGACCCGGTCGACGTGCTCTTCGGCACCCAACTCGGTGGCGGTACGGACATCAACCGGGCGCTGGCGTACTGCCAGTCGCAGATCACCCGGCCCGCGGAGACGGTCGTCGTGCTGATCAGTGACCTCTACGAAGGAGGCATACGGAACGAGATGCTCAAGCGGGTGGCGGCGATGAAGGCGTCGGGGGTGCAGTTCGTGACGCTGCTGGCGCTGTCCGACGAGGGGGCGCCCGCCTATGACCGGGAGCACGCGGCGGCGCTGGCCGCGCTGGGCGCGCCGGCCTTCGCCTGCACGCCGGATCTGTTCCCGGACGTGATGGCGGCGGCGATCGAGAAACGGCCGCTGCCTATACCCGACACGGTGTGATGGCCGGAGAGGGCGTGTTGTCGGCGCGTGGGGTTATCTGCCGGTGACGGTGGGCTTGCGCGAGCTCCGTATGTCCGTGCGATTATCGGCGTCCGTCAGCTGTGACTCGCGGTGCGCTCGTCCGCATCGCTGTGCCGCTGTACCGCGTCGCGCCGGCAGGTGCCCGTGACGCCCACGTCGTTCCGTCGCACGGGAGGCATCTCCTTGTCCTGGCCGGCCGCTCCGCACGCTGCCGCACGGCGCGCGCTCCTCGGCGTGCTGCTGGTCGGTGGAGTGTTCCTCCTCGGGCTGTTCCTCGGACAGTCCGCGGAGGCGGCCGAAGGCGAGGGGCAGGGGGCTTCGCCTCCGGAACGGGGGACGGTGTCGCTGGCGGGCGGAGTGGTCGACCGGGGTGTGGAGCCGGTCGGTGACGTGGTGGTGGCGGTGGCCGAGGGATTCGGTTCAGCGCGGGGGGAGGTTCCGCCGCCGGAGCCGCCTTCTCCGCCTTCTCCGCCTTCTCCGTCTTCTCCGCCTTCTTCTGCGTTCCCGGCGCCCCCAGCGGTCTCGGGGATCGATTCGCCGAGCGGGCCGTCGTCGCCGGAGCCGTCGTCTCCGTCGCCAGGTCGGTCCGACGTCCCGTCCGACACGCCGAGCGTGCCCGATCCGTCGAGCGCGCCGGGCCGGCCGGGCCCCGCCGATCTGCCGAGTCGGTTGCCGTCGTCGAGTGGGGCCGGGGTCTGGGAAGGTTCGCCGAGTCCGTCCGCCCCGCCGCTCCCGGCCGACTCACCGGCCCCGGCAGGCCCGCCAGCCCGGCCAGGCCCGCCAGCCCTGTCGGTCTTGCCGGGCCTGCCGGGCCTGCCGGGTCCGTTGGGTTCGTCGGACCTGCCGGTCCTCTCCGATCTGCCGGTTCTCTCCGACCGGCCTGTCCTGTCGGATCTGCCTGTCCTGTCAGACCTCCCCGTCGTGTCCGACCTGGTCGGTGGTTCGGCGCCCCCTGTCTGGCCCGCGTTTCCCGTGTCCCCCGTAGCTCCGGCCGAGCCCGTGCTTCCGGGGCTCCCCGTGTTGCCGGTGCCCCCCGCGCTGTCGGCAGACCTGCTGCCCGCCCCGATCGGAGTCCCGGCCGGACCTGGTGGAGCCGGGCCCGCTCCGGACGAGTCCGCGTCGCCGCCGGAGCCGCCGGAGCCGCCGGAGCCGCCGGAGCCGCCGGAGCCGCCGGAGCCGCCGGTGCCGGCGGCCACGTCCGCGACCGGCGGTCGCAGCGCCGACGGTCAGGTGGCCGCAGGCCAGGAGGGCGCGCGGTCCCTGGCGGCCGGAATGTATGGACCGAGGTTCGCCGGTGGGCCGGCGGGCTTCGGCGGAAGTGGTGACGGCCGCCCGGCCCTGGGCGCGGGTTACGCGCCCGGTCCCCTTCACCAGACGCCCGCCGGGGACCCGGACGGCGCGTTGGGCGACGCGTCCGCTGCCGATCACGGCACGCCGCGGCACGGTGACGCGCCTGCCGTCGCCCTGAGTACCCGCATCCCCCTGCGACTCGCACCCGGTGCCGTCGCGTACGCCGACGCGGGCGACATCCGCGACCGGTGCCGGGACATTCCCGTTTCCCCCGCCTAGCCCGGCTCCGGGGGCAGTGACACGACCGACCCGTTGTTCCGGGTCCTGCCGTCGCCACGCCGTCCGTCGTCGCAGCTCGGCGTAGTCCGTCGTAGCTCGTTCGGTTCGGCGAATCGTGTGCGCGCCTCCGTCGTGCGGCCGGGGCGCCGACGCCTCGGCGCCCCGGCCGCCCCCGGCACCCTCCCGCACCACTGCCCAGCTTCCGTCCTGCGGCCTACGCGGACTGCGACTGCGACTGCGACTGCGCCGACGCCCGGACTCCGGCGTCCGTGCCCGCGTCCGTGCCCATGTCCGTGTCCGTGTCCGCAGGACGGGTATCGACGCCGCGGACCCTCCGGTGCCGGACGGCCGAAATCCATCGGTTCCGTCCGGTGACGGGAGACCGCGGTCGGGGTCGGGCCGGTCCCCAGGGGTGGGGACCGGTCACCCCACGCCCCGGAGCGCCGGCATCGCCGTAGCTCAGGGGTGTTCACCGGCCTCACCGGGCCGACCCCAGCCCGGTGAGGCCCCGAGCGTGCCCGCCAAACGCCGCACAGCGTCACGCGACGCCGCGCAATCCCGTGCGATGCCACGTACGGACTCACCCGCCCTCGCTCCGTCCTCACCCCGATCGCCCCGGCCCCACCCGTTTCCCGCACCCACCTCCGCCCGCCCCCACCTCAGCCCCACCCTCAGCCCCACTCCGCCCACCCCCACCCCCAGCCCCGCTCCGCCCCCGTCCGCGATCCCGCCCCCCGTCCGCGATCCGCCCCCGTGCCGCCGTCCGTCCCGCCTGCGGCACGCGGTGCCAGGGTGGGAGACATCATGTGACAGGTATCACCGCTCAGGTGTGAGATGGGATTTAGAGACCGTCCGCAAGCGGCGATAACCTGCGAGACGGACATGCCGCGCGCTCGGACACCGTGTGCGCCTCCCCTGTGACAGCGGACGTCACGTTGCCCTTCGCGGCACGCCCACGCATCCAACGAACCGCTAGATCACTGATAGGGACGGAAGCGCGTGGACCTGTTCGAGTACCAGGCGAGGGACCTCTTCGCCAAGCACGATGTACCGGTGCTGGCCGGTGAAGTCATCGACACGCCTGAGGCGGCCCGCGCAGCCACTGAGCGCCTCGGTGGCAAGTCCGTCGTCAAGGCCCAGGTGAAGGTGGGCGGTCGCGGCAAGGCCGGCGGCGTCAAGCTCGCCGCCTCGGCGGACGAGGCCGTCGCCCGCGCGACGGACATCCTCGGCATGGACATCAAGGGCCACACGGTCCACAAGGTGATGATCGCCGAGACGGCCCCGGAGATCCTGGAGGAGTACTACGTCTCCTTCCTCCTCGACCGTGCCAACCGCACCTTCCTCTCCATCGCCTCCGTCGAGGGCGGCATGGAGATCGAGGAGGTGGCCGCCACCCGTCCGGAGGCCGTCGCCAAGACCCCGATCGACGCGATCGACGGCGTGACGCCGGAGAAGGCGCGCGAGATCGTCGAGGCCGCGAAGTTCCCGGCCGAGGTCGCCGACAAGGTCGCCGACGTCCTGGTCAAGCTGTGGGACACCTTCATCAAGGAGGACGCCCTCCTGGTCGAGGTCAACCCGCTGGCCAAGGTCGCCTCCGGTGACGTCATCGCCCTCGACGGCAAGGTGTCGCTGGACGACAACGCCGAGTTCCGTCACCCCGACTTCGAGGAACTCCACGACAAGGCCGCGGCCAACCCGCTCGAGGCCGCCGCCAAGGAGAAGAACCTCAACTACGTCAAGCTCGACGGCGAGGTCGGCATCATCGGCAACGGCGCGGGTCTCGTCATGAGCACCCTGGACGTCGTCGCGTACGCCGGTGAGAAGCACGGCGACGTCAAGCCCGCCAACTTCCTGGACATCGGCGGCGGCGCCTCCGCCCAGGTCATGGCGAACGGCCTGGAGATCATCCTCGGCGACCCGGACGTCAAGTCCGTCTTCGTCAACGTCTTCGGCGGCATCACCGCCTGCGACGAGGTCGCCAACGGCATCGTCCAGGCGCTGAAGCTCCTGGAGGACCGCGGCGAGAAGGTCGAGAAGCCGCTGGTCGTCCGCCTCGACGGCAACAACGCCGAGCTGGGCCGCAAGATCCTCACCGACGCGAACCACCCGCTGGTGCAGCGCGTCGACACCATGGACGGCGCCGCCGACAAGGCCGCCGAGCTGGCTCACGCCGCCGCCAAGTAAGCACTCAGGACGAGGACACCAACACACCATGGCTATCTGGCTCAACAAGGACAGCAAGGTCATCGTCCAGGGCATGACCGGCGCCACCGGCATGAAGCACACCAAGCTCATGCTCGGCGACGGCACCAACGTCGTGGGCGGCGTGAACCCGCGCAAGGCGGGTCAGTCCGTGGACTTCGACGGCACCGAGGTACCGGTCTTCGGCACCGTCAAGGAGGCCATCGAGAAGACCGGCGCGAACGTGTCCGTCATCTTCGTGCCGGAGAAGTTCACCAAGGACGCCGTCGTCGAGGCCATCGACGCCGAGATCCCGCTCGCGGTCGTCATCACCGAGGGCATCGCCGTGCACGACTCGGCGTCGTTCTGGGCGTACGCGGGCAAGAAGGGCAACAAGACCCGCATCATCGGCCCGAACTGCCCCGGCATCATCACCCCGGGCCAGTCGAACGTCGGCATCATCCCGGGCGACATCACCAAGCCGGGCCGCATCGGCCTGGTGTCGAAGTCCGGCACGCTGACGTACCAGATGATGTACGAGCTGCGGGACATCGGCTTCTCCACCGCCGTCGGCATCGGTGGCGACCCGATCATCGGCACCACGCACATCGACGCGCTCAAGGCGTTCCAGGACGACCCCGAGACCGACCTGATCGTCATGATCGGCGAGATCGGCGGCGACGCCGAGGAGCGGGCCGCGGACTTCATCAAGGAGAACGTGACCAAGCCGGTCGTCGGCTACGTCGCGGGCTTCACCGCGCCCGAGGGCAAGACGATGGGCCACGCCGGCGCCATCGTCTCCGGCTCGTCCGGCACCGCCCAGGCGAAGAAGGAGGCCCTGGAGGCCGCGGGCGTCAAGGTCGGCAAGACGCCGACCGAGACGGCGAAGCTGGCGCGCGAGATCCTCGCCGGCTGAACCTCCCGCACCGCACGACAGGAAAGGGCCCGCGCCCCCGGAACTCCTCCCGGGGCGCGGGCCCTTCCGCAGAGCGGGGCGGTAGCTCAGCGACCCTGCGGAACCAGTCGTTCCGGCCCGTCCTGGAGCTGCTGCCGCAACTTGTCCCGCAGCTCCAGCTCCTCGTCCGACAGCGCCCCCGGCGCCACCCGGGCCGGTACGCCCCGTACCGCCTGCCCCGCGGGCACCGGTGGTTCGTACTTCGTCGGAGCCGTCCACAGGGTCAGCGTCGTCGTGCCGATCAGGGCCGCCGTGAAGGCGATCGCGGCCCTCGTCCAGAACCGGGCCCGGCGTTCACCGCCCGTCCGCACGGCCGGCGCGTCGGCCGCCCGCAGCCGCGCGGTGGACGCCAGCCCGGCCAGGCGCCGGCGCAGCTCCGCCGGGTCGGCCAGTTCCGGCAGCCGGGCGGCGACGGCCTCACGGGCGCTCAGCAGGCGGTTCGCCGCCGCCGGGGTGGTCGCCTCCGTCTCCGCCGCCGTCTCCGGCAGGCCCAGGCCGACGCCGTCGTAGAGGACGAGGGTGCGGCGGCGAGGGGGCGGAAGCGTCAGCAGGGCGTCCAGCAGGACGCGGTCGGAGGCGTCGGCGGCGGGCGGTTCGGACCGCCGGCGGCGCAGCCGGAACCGGTGCCAGGGCGAGAGGGCGAACTCGTACGCCGCCGCCCGCACCCAGCCCGCCGGGTCCCGGTCGCGGGCCACCTCGGGCCAGCGGTCCCAGGCGAGCTGGAAGGCCCGCTCGACCGACTCGCGCGCCAGTTCGCGCCGGCCGGTGAGCAGATACGCCTGCCGTACGAGGGCGGGGGCGCAGAACGCGTACAGCGCGTCGAACCCCTGAGCGGGCGTCAGGGGAGGCGGGGCCGGTTCCGGCTCACGCGGCGGCTCACTCCGAGGTTCGGGCGGCGGATCCCCCTGCGGCTGCGGAACGGGTTCCGGATCGGGCCGCGAGGTCGGCTGCGGGGCCGGCTCCCGAGCCGGCTGCGGGACCGGCCCCTGGGCCGGCTCAGTCTTCGGCTCCCGTTCCCGGTCCGGCTGCGGGGCCGCGGGTGCGGCGGGCGAGGGGGCCTCGGACCGCGCCGCGACCGCCTTGCCGACCTCCCGCGTCCCCGGCGCCCCCTGAGTCCCTTTCGTACCCTGAGTCTTCTGCGCCCCTTGCGTACCCTGAGTCTCCGGCGTCCCCTGCGTCTCCCGTGTCCCCTGTGTCTCTCGGGCCAGCCTGGCCAGCAGCTTCGCGTACGCCTCCCGCTTCCGGCCGCGCGGAGTCGAGCGGCCCGTCTCCCACGCACGTACCGTCTCACGGGTGACACCCACCCGTGCCGCGAGCTGAGCCTGTGTCAGCGAGGCGGCCTCCCGCAGGCGTCGGCGTGCCTTGGGAGGGGGAAGCGGAATGGCAGGACTCTCCGTCACCAGGCGCCCCTCCGTGCGAAAAAGTACATAAACATATATTGGGCGACACAGCGTGTCTTCGCCTGTTACGACGAGAAGGCGCGTGTCGTTGGGAGCATGACGACGTGATTCCCACGACCGTTCGCCGACCGCCGCCGTCCCCCCTGCTGTCCTCCCTGCCGTCCCTCCTGCTCGCCCGGTGGCGTGACCGTTCGCCGGGTCTCGCCACCGGTCTGCTCGGCGGAGCGGTCGCCGCGGGACTCGGACTCGCCTCGCTGGCAGTCCTGGTGACGGTGGTGTGGATCAGCTCGCCGTACCCCGACAGCGGGGCCGGCGGCGCCCTGCACGCCGCGGCGAGCCTGTGGCTGCTCGCCCACGGCGTCGAACTGGTCCGTCCCGACACCCTCTCCGGCGCCCCCGCCCCCGTCGGGGTCACCCCGCTGCTCCTCACCCTGTTGCCCGTCTGGCTGCTGCACCGCGCCGCCCGGGACGTGACCGACCCCGGGGACGGTGTGGGCGTGACCGTGGGGGCGGGGCCCGGTGTCCAGGTCCAGGACCGTCCGGGCCCGCCGCCGGTCTCCGCGCGCAACGCCTGGGCGGGCGTGGTCCTCGGCTACCTGGCCGTCGCCCTGCCGGTGACGCTGCACGCGGACAACGCGGACGGCGGCGCGCTGCGGCCTTCCTGGGCGGAGGCGGCGGTGTGGCTGCCGCTGGTGGCCATGGCCGCGGCGGGTACGGGGACGTGGACGGCGTTCGGCCGCCCGGGAGGACCGGTGGGCCGGGCGTTGCGGCTCCTGCCCCGGACCCCGCGGGAACTGATCGTGGAGCCGGACGCGCGGGTGGGGGCCTCGGCGCGGGCGGCGGGTGCCGGGGCGGCGGTGCTCGTCGGCGGCGGGGCCCTGCTGTTCCTGGTGTCGCTGGTGGGGCACGGCGGGGCGGCCCGCGGGGCGTTCCTGCTGCTGGCGGACGGCTGGGCGGGGCGGTTCTCCGTCCTGCTGCTGTGCCTCGCGCTGGTGCCGAACGCGGCCGTCTGGGGGGCGGCGTACTCCCTCGGTCCGGGCTTCGTGCTCGGCACCGGTCATTCCGTCGGCCCGTCCGCCTCGGCCCCCGCCGCGCTGCTGCCGCCGCTGCCGCTGCTGGCGGCGGTGCCGGACGCCGGTCCCGGAACGCCGCTGCACTGGCTGGTGGCCGCGGTGCCGCTGGCCGCCGGCGGGACCGTGGGGTGGTGCACCGCCCGGGCGGCCACCGCGCCCGCCCGTGCCCCGGTGCCCACGCTGACCTCACCGGCCCCGGGCGGCCCGGCGGGCGGTGAGGGCCGCTCCGACCCCTGGTCGAGCAGGCGCACGGCCGTCGCCGCCTCCCTCGCGGCGCTCCTCTGCGCGCTCCTGGTCGCGTCGCTCGCCGCGCTGTCCGCGGGACCGATCGGCAATGCGGTCCTCGCCCGTTTCGGGCCGGTGTGGTGGCAGGCCGGGGCTGCGGCGCTGGCGTGGATCTGGCCGGTGGCCGTGCCGACGGCACTGGTCGTACGGCTCTGGCTGCGGCGGGCCGCCGCCGTGCGGCCGCCGCTCGCGGAGGGCGGGGGTGAGGCCGCGGGCGGGCGCGGTCGGCGGCGGGTGCCGTTGCCACTGTCGTCGCGATCGCCGTCGCCTTCGTCGGCCAGGAGGCGACGCGGTCCTACGGAGGCCGGGGCGAGGGGCCGCGGGACCGGCGGACGAGGACGCCGCGCCGTTCGGGCGGTACGCCGGGTACACCGGGTACGTGGGGTACGTGAGGTACGGCTGGGGTGGCTGGGCCGCTGGGGACGTGAGGTACGGCTGGGGTGGCTGGGCCGCCGGAGGCGCCGGGGGCGCGATGTACGGCTGGGATGGCTGGGCCGCCGGGTACGGCTGGGGCGGCGGGGGAGACCGGGTGCGGAGGGACGCCGGGTACGGCATGTACGCCAGGTGCGGCACGTACGCCAGGTACGCCAGGTGCGCCAGGTGCGCCAGGCTCAGCAGACAGGACGGAGGCGAAGGAGGCGGCCGAGGTGACGGAGGCAATATGAGGCGACGGAGGCGAAGGAGCCGACGTGAGGTGGCCGACGGAGCCGACGCGCGGCGCCGGTTCAGCCCTCCGTCCCCAGCACCCCCCGCAGCTCCTCCGGCAGATGCCGGCTGCACGACTGCTTGGCCTCGTTGGTGAGGGCGTCGCTCCGGCAGGTGTAGTAGTCGCTGTAGACCACCTGCGCGGCGAAGGACACGGCGACCAGCAGGATGCCCAGCGAGGCCGTGACCAGGCCGCTGACGGCGGCGGTGGTCTGCGGGCGGCCGGGCGGCTGCTCGGGCGCCGGGGTGTCCGGGTCTGCGGCGGCGCGGGGCTTGGCGCGCAGGGCGCTGATGCCCCAGTACAGGGCCAGGGAGCCCAGCAGCAGCGCCACGTACCCCCAGCTGAACAGCGCGAAGAACAGGGCCCACATGCCGCTCAGCAGGGCGTAGCGAGCGCGGCGCTGGGCGGGGTCGGTGGGGTCCCAGCGCGGGCCGGGGGCACCGGACTGCTGGTCCAAACCGCCGCCCGGGACGCCGGGGCGCTCACCGAAACCGCCGGGGGAGCGGCCGGGCTGCCGCTCGCTCCACTGACCGCCCCACGGCCGGCCGCCGTCACCGTGGCCCGAGGAGCCCCGCGAGCCGTCGCCGCCGGACGGGTGCCGCGGCCGCCAGGGCTGGTCGGGGGAGCCCTCGGGCGGCGGGGCGAAGGGGTTGTCCTCCTGCTGGGCGCCCTCCCGAGGCCCCTGGCCCTCCCGAGGCCCCTGCCGGGAGTCCTCCCAGGGCCCCTGCTGGGAGTCTTCCGAGGACCCCGGCCGGCCGCCCTCCCGGGAATCCCGCCGGGCACCGTCCCGGAAACTCCACCGGGCACCCTTCCGGGCCCCGTCCCGCCCCTCGCCCCGCCCCTCGCCGGGCCCGCGGCCACCCGGCGCGTCGGGCGGAGAGGACGGGCGCTCCCGCAGCAGCACGACGGCGCCGTGCTCCCTTCCCTGCGCCGACTGCTGGGGGAGCGTGAGCAGTCGCGGGCTGCGGTCCGGCATCAAGTGAGCGTCTTCCCCTTGGCAGTGGCGATCGGGTGGTTACGAGTGGTGAACGCGCGGTGCGCGGACAGCGTTCCCGGCGAGCCTCCAACCAGACGCTACCTTCCGGCCACGCCCCCGTCCCGAGGGGGCCGTCCGGAGTGCCGGTATCGTTGCTGCCGGTCGGCTGCTTCGTAGGCTTCCCCGTATCCGGGGGCGTGAAGCATTCGTATGACCGCACAAACGCGGTGGTACGGACCGGCCGCACGCACCCGTTTCCCCGAGAAAGGGCCCCATCGTGGCCGCCAAGCCCGTGGCCGAGCGCGTCGCGCGCCTCGTCGTCCTGGTCTCCGGATCCGGCACCAACCTCCAGGCGCTCCTCGACGAGATCGACGCCACCGGCAGCGAGGCCTACGGGGCCCGGATCGTCGCGGTCGGCGCCGCCCGCGGCGGCCTCGAGGGGCTCGCGCGCGCCGAGCGGGCCGGGCTGCCGACCTTCGTCACGAAGGTCGGGGACTACGCCACCCGCGAGGAGTGGGACCTCGCGCTCGCCGAGGCCGTTTCCGCGCACGAGCCCGACCTCGTGATCTCGGCCGGGTTCATGAAGATCGTGGGCAGGGAGTTCCTCGCGCGGTTCGGCGGGCGGCTGGTCAACACCCACCCCGCCCTCCTGCCCAGCTTCCCGGGCGCCCACGGCGTGCGCGACGCGCTCGCGTACGGCGCGAAGGTCACCGGGTGCACCGTCCACTTCGTCGACGACGGCGTCGACACCGGACCGGTCATCGCGCAGGGCGTGGTGGAGATCCGGGACGAGGACGACGAGAGCGCTCTGCACGAGCGCATCAAGGAAGTCGAGCGAAGGCTGCTCGTCGACGTCGTGGGGCGGCTCGCCCGCAACGGCTATTCGATCGAGGGACGAAAGGTAGTTATCCAGTGACCGCCGAGAGCAACAAGCGGGCCATCCGCCGCGCACTGGTCAGCGTCTACGACAAGACCGGCCTCGAGGACCTCGCCCGCGGCCTGCACGAGGCGGGCGTCGAACTCGTCTCCACCGGGTCCACGGCCGGCCGCATCGCCGCCGCCGGCGTCCCGGTCACCAAGGTCGAGGACCTCACCGGCTTCCCCGAGTGCCTGGACGGCCGGGTCAAGACCCTGCACCCCAAGGTGCACGCCGGCATCCTCGCCGACCTGCGCCTGGAGAGCCACCGGCAGCAGCTCGACGAGCTGGGCGTGGCGCCGTTCGACCTGGTCGTGGTCAACCTCTACCCGTTCCGCGAGACCGTCGCCTCGGGCGCCTCCCCCGACGAGTGCGTCGAGCAGATCGACATCGGCGGCCCCTCGATGGTCCGCGCCGCCGCCAAGAACCACCCCTCGGTCACCGTGGTCACCAGCCCCGCCCGCTACGCCGACGTGCTGGCCGCCGCCAAGGACGGCGGGTTCGACCTGGCCACCCGCAAGCGGCTGGCCGCCGAGGCGTTCCGGCACACCGCCGAGTACGACATCGCGGTCTCCTCCTGGTTCGCCTCGTCCTACGCCCCGGCCGACACGGAATCCGACAGCGGCTCCGCCGGGGGGGTCTTCCCGGAGTTCCTCGCCACCAGTCTGGAGCGCTCGCGCACCCTGCGCTACGGCGAGAACCCGCACCAGCCCGCCGCGCTCTACACCGCGCCGGCGTCGGTCGGCGACTCCGCCGCGGACGGCGGTCTCGCCCGGGCCGAGCAGCTGCACGGCAAGGAGATGTCGTACAACAACTACACGGACACGGACGCCGCCCGCCGTGCCGCGTACGACCACGCCGAGCCCTGCGTCGCGATCATCAAGCACGCCAACCCGTGCGGCATCGCGGTCGCCGCGGACGTCGCCGAGGCGCACCGCAAGGCGCACGCCTGCGACCCGCTCTCCGCGTTCGGCGGCGTGATCGCCGTGAACCGCCCGGTCAGCAAGGAGATGGCCGAGCAGGTCGCGGAGATCTTCACCGAGGTCATCGTCGCGCCGGACTACGAGGACGGCGCCCTCGAAGCCCTCACCAAGAAGAAGAACATCCGCGTACTGCGCTGCCCCGGGGCCCCGGCCCACCCCATCGAGGTCAAGCCGATCGACGGCGGCGCCCTGCTCCAGGTCACCGACCGGCTCCAGGCCGAGGGCGACGACCCGGCCACCTGGACCCTGGCCACCGGCGAGGCGCTGTCGGAGGCGGAGCTGGCCGAGCTGGCCTTCGCCTGGAAGGCGTGCCGGGCGGTCAAGTCCAACGCCATCCTGCTCGCCAAGGACGGCGCCTCGGTCGGCGTCGGCATGGGCCAGGTCAACCGGGTCGACTCCGCGAAGCTGGCCGTGGAGCGGGCGGGCGCCGAGCGGGCGCGGGGGGCGTACGCCGCCTCCGACGCGTTCTTCCCCTTCCCCGACGGCCTGGAGATCCTCACCGAGGCCGGTGTGAAGGCGGTCGTCCAGCCGGGCGGCTCGGTCCGGGACGAGCTGGTGGTCGAGGCCGCGCGGAAGGCCGGCGTGACCATGTACTTCACCGGGACGCGGCACTTCTTCCACTGATTCCGGCGACGTGACCGCCGGCGGTACGGGAACGGGGGCGACGCCCTCGCTCCCGTACCGCCGGACCCGTATCCGCATCCCGCCGCCGTCGGCGTACAGGGTGGCCCGCCGTCGATGTGCAGGGTGGCCCCGGTGACGGCGTACAGGGTGGCCCCGCCGTCCGGCGGACCTGAGAAGTCCCAGGGTCACTTCCGGCCCGGAGGCGTGTATTCCTTGAGGTGGTGGGCGACGCGGCCGGCGTAGTCGCGGTACTTCGGGGGAACACCGGCCGCGTCGTTCACCGTGCGGTACGACGTCCGGTAGGCGGCGGCGATCAGGACCCGGCGGTCGCCGGGCAGGTCGTCGTCCAGGCGGGGGGCGATCCAGCACAGGTAGCGGCCCATCGCCGGGATGGACTCGGCCGGGGGGAACGGGGGTTCGGGCACCGTCTCGGCGGGGGTGCCGTCGTCGTTCATCCACCAGCGCAGCACCTTCGGCGTCCACCGGGCGATGCCGTACTCGTCGAGTTCGTAGTCGGCCAGGTCCGGGTCGAAGTCGCTCTCCACCTTCAGCATGGCGGCGATCAGCGCCGGTGTGACGTCCTCGTCGGCGCAGTCGTGCGCCGTCTCCACGATCAGCAGCCGGTAGGCGGCCGGGACGCCCCGGTCGGTGCGCAGCTCGGCGGAGCCGTAGGAGGCGGCGGCGACGGCCGCGCCGTCGGCCGTTTTCGTGCCGCCGCCGGCCTGCCGGTGCGGACCGGTGCCGGACCGGTCGACGACGCCGTACGCCAGCGCGGCGACGGCCACCGTGGCGGCGCTCGCGACGAGCAGGCGCCGGCGGCGTCCTCCGGGGCGGTCCCGGCGGTCCCGGCGGGCGAACGGGCGCGGCGGCCGGCGCGATCGCCGTCCGGCCGGTGCCGCGGCCGTGGCCGCGGCCATGGCGTCCGAGACCCGGCGCAGCAGCGCCTCGGTGCCGATCCGGTCGGCGTGCGTAGGGGTCAGACAGGCGCGGACGATCCCCCGCCACGCGTCGGGCAGCCCGGGCGACAGGCGCAGCTCGTCGCCGCCGCGGGCGTAGGCGACGGCCGCGTCGCGGCGGGCCGTGGGGGTGCCGCCGGGCAGCGGGAAGGAACCGGTGAGCACCAGGTGGGCGAGGACCCCGAAGGCCCAGACGTCGGCGGACGGGCGGGTCTGCCGCCCCCGCTCCCCGACCTCGGACCACAGCAGCTCGGGCGGGGTGTAGTCCGGGGTCGAGAAGGCGGGCGTGTAGGCGTGGGTGCCCTCCAGCTCCGCGGCCATGTTGAAGTCGGCGAGACGGACCGAACCGTCCGCCATCAGCAGCACGTTGCCCGGCTTCAGGTCACCGTGCACCCAGCCGGCCCGGTGCAGCTGGGCCAGGCCCTCGCAGACCTGGGCGAGCAGGACGGGACCGGACGGCGGACACGGGGCGGCGGCCAGCAGGCCGGACAGGGAGCCCTCGGCCCGCTCCAGCACGAGGACGGTGGCGCCGTCGAGGCGGGGCGTGCCGGGGTCGTCCACGACGAGGGTCTCGTACATCCGCACCAGCCGGGGCCGCCGCAGCCGGCCGAGCAACCGCACCTCACGGTCGGTCAGTTCGCGCAGGTGGGCCAGTTGGCGGGGCGTCCCCGTGCCGGTGGGCAGGAACTTCAGGGCGACCGAGTCCGGCGCGTTTGGCCCGCCCCCCTCGGTCCCGGCCCGGCGTGCCGCGTACACGCTGCCGAAGGCGCCGGTCGCGATCGGCTCGCGCACCTCCCAGCCGCCCACCCGGTAGCCCCGGGGCACCGGCACGGCGTACGGCTCGGTCACCGCGGCGCCCGCCGGGACGGCGCCGCGAGGACCACCAGGTCGTCCTCGCGGACCAGGTCGAAGCGGAGCGCCAGCGACACCAGCGACTCCTTCTTGCCGTTCAGCCGCGTGCCCGGCTCGGCCGTCTCCGGACCGGGCTTGAGGCGCAGCTTGACGGCCAGGTAGTCGATGTTCCACTGCACCGAGGTGCGGGACGCGGCCGGCCAGGTGGGGCGCAGCCGCTCCACGACCTGGTCGACGGTGGGCGGCGGGGCGTGCGGCGCGCCCCGCAGACGCGGCTCGCACAGGGCGGCCAGGACCGCGAAGTAGCGCTTGGTGCGGTCCACGGAGAAGGCGGGCGCGGTGGGCTCGCCGTCGGTCCCGTCCTCGGCGCGCAGGTAGTCGTGGCGCGGTGCCCACACCTCCACGGGGAGCAGGTCGCCCGCCGCGGGCAGCACGATCCGCGAGAACTCGAACGGCACCGGCGCGTCCAGCCGGCCCGGCGCCACCTTGATGTGCTCGCCCGCGCCCTCCGGGTTCTCCACCACGTACGTCTGGTGGCCGGAGAGGTTGCTCAGGGTCCAGAAGGTGCCCTGGGCGGCGATCTCACCCGCTCTGCGGGACACCCCGTCGTGCGCGATCAGCAGGCCGTCCGCGGCCACCGACCGCCCGAAGGCGAGCCGCTCGCCGGGAGCGAGCCGCAGTTGCGTACGGTCCCGTCCGTCCTCCGCGGGCGGCGGAGGTACCACGATGATGCTGTACAAGGTGTCTCCCCGTGCCTGCCGGCTGCCCCGGCCAGCCTAGGGGGACACGTGAGGGCCGTGTCCCCCTCGAAAGGGTGGAACACGGCCCTCACGGTTGAACGGCGAGAACCGGACCCCGTACGGGTGACGCGGTCAGTTCTGGATGACCATCGTGCTGGCCGCCTTGTCGTGCCAGCCCTGCTGGCGGCCGGACTTGTCCCAGAACGGGGACAGGTAGATGAGCGGCTGGCCGATACAGCAGGCGAAGCCGCCGACCGCCGGGATGATGTAGCGGATGAACGACGACCCCAGGCCCGGCTTCTGGCCGGTGTCGACCTTCACCACGCGGATGCCGACGCAGAGCTTGCCGAGGGTGGCGCCCACCAGGCCGGTCATCAGCCACTCGTAGAGAACGCCGATGAGCAGGAACACGCCGACCACCGCGCCGAACGAGCTCACGAAGTCCGAGCTGGCGTCGTTCACGCAGCTGTCGTAGGTGACGGAGGCCGGGTCGCAGTCCTGGATGTCCCCGATCGAGCCGGCCGCCCCGATGAAGACGAGGACGAGGTAGATGATGAGGAAGGCCGCGCCGTCGATCAGCCGGGCGCTGAAGCGGCGGGCCATGGAGGCGACGCGCGGCCCGCCCGGGTAACCGGCCTGCTGCGGGTAGGCGTACCCCTGCTGCGGCGGGACCGGGGGCGCCTGCGGGTAGCCGTAGCCGGGCTGGCCCTGCTGGCCCGGCTGCTGGGGGTAGCCGTAGCCCGGCTGACCCGGCTGACCCGGCTGACCCGGCTGACCCGGCTGACCCGGCTGACCCGGCTGACCCGGCTGACCCGGCTGACCCGGCTGACCCGGCTGGTTCTGCGGCACGCCGTGACCCGGCTGGCCGGGCCGGCCCTCCTGGGGGGCGTCGTGCCCGGGAGGGGGGTTCTGCGGCTGACCGTACGGGTTGTTGGGCGAGCCGAAACTCATGGCGGGATTCCTCCATTGCGCAAGCGGGGACGGTGCGGACGCCGTGGAGGAACGTCAGGACATGAGCGGTTCGCCCCCCGAGCTTGACCGCGGTACTGCGCCGTTCATCGTCGTCGGCGGGCCGAGCCCTTGTCCAGCCGATCGCCGCACTGTTGTGCAAGTGCAACATCCTTGATCAAGAGCGGATACGGCGGGACAACCCGTCCACCGCCGCCCGGAGCCGCCCGGAGCCGCCCGGGCGGTGACCGGATGACGGCCGGATTGGAACAGGAGGGCGGTCATCCGCGAGGATGGGAGGCATGACCGCCCAGATTCTCGATGGCAAGGCCACCGCAGCCGCGATCAAGTCCGAACTGACCGCCCGCGTGGCGGCCCTGAAGGAGAAGGGGGTCACGCCCGGTCTCGGCACGGTCCTCGTCGGGGAGGACCCCGGCAGCCAGAAGTACGTCGCCGGCAAGCACCGGGACTGCGCCCAGGTCGGCATCGCCTCCATCCAGCGCGAGCTGCCCGCCACGGCGACGCAGGAGGAGATCGAGGCGGTCGTCCGCGAGCTGAACGAGGGCCCGGCCTGCACCGGCTACATCGTCCAGCTGCCGCTGCCCAAGGGCATCGACGAGAACCGCATCCTGGAGCTGATGGACCCGGAGAAGGACGCGGACGGCCTGCACCCGATGAACCTCGGCCGTCTCGTGCTGAACGAGCCGGCGCCGCTGCCCTGCACCCCCAACGGCATCCTCACCCTGCTGCGCCGCCACGGCGTGGAGATCAAGGGCGCCGAGGTCGTGGTCGTCGGCCGCGGGGTCACCATCGGCCGGCCGATGCCGCTGCTGCTCACCCGGCGCAGCGAGAACGCGACCGTGACCCAGTGCCACACGGGTACGCGCGACCTGTCCGCCCACCTCAAGCGCGCGGACATCATCGTCGCCGCGGCCGGCTCCCCGCACCTGGTCCGGGGCGAGGACGTCAAGCCGGGCGCGGCCGTCCTCGACGTCGGCGTCTCGCGCAACGCCGAGGGCAAGATCGTCGGCGACGTCCACCCGGACGTCGCCGAGGTCGCCGCCTGGATCTCCCCCAACCCCGGCGGCGTCGGCCCGATGACCCGGGCCCAGCTGCTCGTCAACGTGGTCGAGGCGGCGGAGCGCAGTGCCGGCCGATGAGGAGGCCGCGGGCACGGCCCGGAAACGGGACACGGACACGGACACGGTGACGGAGGCCGGGGTGGCGCAGGGGGCGGCCGGGAACGCGGCCGGGACGGCGAGGACGGACGCGGCCGGTGGCGACGCCCGCCGGAACGGTGCCGGTGGCGACAGCGCTGCCGGCGGTGACGCGGACGTTCGCGCGGAGGGTGCCGGTGACGACGCCGACGGCCGTGCGGGCGGTGCCGTCGACGACATCGACGGCTTCACCGTGCGGGACCCCGTCAGCGCCCCCGACGCCTTGGGCCGCCCGCGTCGCGTCACCCGGCGCTTCCCCCTGTTCACCAGGGACACCGCACCTCCCGAGGGCGGTGGCCGGGCCGCTCCCGGTGACGCTCCGGCGCCCGCCCGGCAGTGGCCGGTGCTCACCGTGGCGGGCCTGGTCGGAATCGGCCTGCTGCTGACCGCGCTGGACGTGTTCCGGTACGGGACGCTGCTCATCGGCCTCGCGCTGCTGGGCGGCGCCGCGCTGCGCTGGTTCCTGCCCGACGTCGGCATGCTCGCCGTACGGTCCCGCTTCACGGACATCGCCACCTACGGCTTCCTGGGCCTGGTCATCGTGCTGCTGGCGTTGATGGCGCAGCCGCGGCCGGTGCTGGAGATCCCGTTCCTGAAGGACACGCTGCACTTCACGGTGAGCAGCGAATAACGCGCGCCCGGCCCGCGGCGACCCGGCCCGCGGTGGCCCGGCACCGTTCGTCCACCAAGGCCTCCGCCGATTCTGTTACCGAGACCTCCGCCGATTCCGTTACCGGGATCTCCGCCGATTCCGCGACCGGGGAAAGCCGTGCGTCCGGCGTGACAGGGCGTGCGCGGGCGTGTGCATTCGGTGTGACGATGTGACGACAAGTTCGCGGATCTGTGGTCAACTCGTCCGAGAACCGCTTCACTTGGTCAATCGGGACGGTCCGGGGCGTCCCGACGGGAGAATGGTTCTCCGTGATTGGGGCCACGGGGGCCTCGATGGGAGACTGGACCGCGAGCCAGTGGGCGTGCGACGGTGCTCGCCCACGGTGCTGTGCTTCTGTGCGCCCCCACCCCGGGAAACCGAGATCCACGCCGGGCGCATCCCCGTGGGTAGCCAGAACGGGACTCGGCGGAGCGCATGCGCACGGGGGAACGACCAGTACGACCCAGCAAGACATCCGGGGGGAAGAGGGGGAAGCAATGCCTCGTTGGAAGGCCTTGCCCGACGAACTCGATCCGCAGATCAAGGAGTTCGCCGGCCAGTTGCGCAGACTCGTCGACCGCAGCGAACTGAGCATCGCGGCGGTGGCCGACGCCACGGGCTACAGCAAGACGTCCTGGGAGAAGTACCTCAACGGCCGGCTGCTCGCGCCGAAGGGGGCCATCGTGGCCCTGGCCGAGGTCACGGGGACCAATCCGGTCCATCTGACCACCATGTGGGAGCTGGCCGAGCGGGCGTGGAGCCGCTCGGAGATGCGGCACGACATGACCATGGAGGCCATCCGGATCTCCCAGGCGCGCGCGGCGCTGGGCGAGTCGACCGCGCCCCAGCAGAAGGCCAGGAGTGGCCGGGGCGCCGCGGATGCCGCGCCGGCCAAGGCCGCCGCCGAGGCCAAGGGCGCCGTGGGAGCCGGGGGCGGCAGGGCGGTCGGCCGCGGGGTGCTCACGCCCGGGATCGCCGGTCCGGCCGGGGTGGCGCCCACCGTGCCGCCGGTTCCGGCGCAGCCGACGGCCGCCGACAGCCAGGACTGGGCCGGTGACCGGGGCGGTGCGGCCCGGGGGAGCGTGGCCCGGGACGCCGGGGTCCGGGACAGCGCCCCGGCCGCCGAGGTCTCCGGCGCGTCCTCGGGCGGCAACTCCTGGGGCATGGCCGGCTACCGCGGACCGGCGCCCTCCGGCAACCGCGGGACCGCGCCGTCCGGCGGACCCGTGCGGGACGCCACCGTGGCGCTGGGGACCGCCGGGGACTACCCGTCCCCCCTCACCCGGCCGCAGGGCGGACCGCCGCCCGGCGACCACGGGCCGGGGCAGGGCTCCGGCAGCGGCGGCAAGCGGCTGACGACCTTCGTCGCGGGCGCGGTCGGCGTCCTCGTCGTGGTCGCCGGCGCCTTCTTCCTGCTCGACGACGGCGGCGGGGAGGACGCGGACGCCCGTCCGTCCCCGTCGCCCACCGTGAGCACCGACCCGGACCTGCCGGCCGGTGTGAAGTGCAGCGGCGACCAGTGCACCGGAAAGGACGCCGAGACCATGGGGTGCGGCGGGGACCTGGTGACTACCGAGCGGACGGCGACCGTCGGCACGGCCGTCGTCGAGGTCCGGTACAGCAAGATCTGCGGTACGGCATGGGGCCGGGTCACCCAGGCCGGACAGGGCGACGAGGTCGAGGTGAGCGCCGGCGGGGCCGAGCAGACCGGGTCGATCACGGTGGCCGGTGACACCATCGCGTACACGCCGATGGTGGCCGTCGAGAGCGCGGCCGACGCCAAGGCGTGCGTGACGCTGGCGTCGGGGGAGAAGGGCTGCACGGAGTAGCGCGAGGACTGAGCCCCGGAGGAACCGCGCAGCGGAAGCCCGAACGGCGGAAGCCCGGGCAGCCGGGAAAAGCGAACGGATTCCGTCGGGCAGGCATGGCCGGCGGAATCCCGGGCACCTGGACAGTACCCCCACGGGAGTCCGGCAACGGGTGTCCCATACGGCGGCCGCTCACGTCCCCCCTCTCCCGGACGAGCGGCCGCCTCTTCTGCGCGGGCCCGAAGGGCCATGGGCCGACGGCCTGTGGGCCGGGCCACAGGGACCCGGAGGTCCGGGATGCCGGATGCGCGATAGCCTGACGGCCGGATGGATCTCTTGATAACGAGAGATCGATCAAACGTAGCGGGGCAGGGACGCCGCCCCACCGCCAGCTGTCATACGGAGAACGCCATGACCCGCACTCCCGTGAACGTCACCGTCACCGGCGCGGCCGGCCAGATCGGTTACGCCCTCCTCTTCCGCATCGCCTCCGGCCAGCTGCTCGGCGCGGACGTGCCGGTCAAGCTGCGCCTGCTGGAGATCACCCCGGCGCTGAAGGCCGCCGAGGGCACGGCGATGGAGCTGGACGACTGCGCGTTCCCCCTCCTCCAGGGCATCGACATCACCGACGACCCGAACGTCGCCTTCGACGGCGCCAACGTCGGTCTGCTCGTCGGCGCCCGCCCGCGCACCAAGGGCATGGAGCGCGGTGACCTGCTGGAGGCCAACGGCGGCATCTTCAAGCCCCAGGGCAAGGCCATCAACGACCACGCCGCGGACGACGTCAAGGTCCTGGTCGTCGGCAACCCGGCCAACACCAACGCGCTGATCGCGCAGGCCGCCGCCCCCGACGTACCGGCCGAGCGGTTCACCGCGATGACCCGCCTGGACCACAACCGCGCGCTGACCCAGCTCGCGAAGAAGACCGGCGCGGCCGTCTCCGACATCAAGCGGCTCACCATCTGGGGCAACCACTCCGCCACCCAGTACCCGGACATCTTCCACGCCACCATCGCCGGCAAGAACGCCGCCGAGGTCGTGAACGACGAGCAGTGGCTCGCGGACGAGTTCATCCCGACCGTCGCCAAGCGCGGCGCCGCGATCATCGAGGCCCGGGGCGCGTCCTCCGCCGCCTCCGCCGCCAACGCCGCCGTCGACCACGTCCACACCTGGGTCAACGGCACCGCCGACGGCGACTGGGTCTCCATGGGCATCCCGTCCGACGGCTCCTACGGCGTCCCCGAGGGCCTCATCTCCTCCTTCCCGGTGACCTGCAAGGACGGCAAGTACGAGATCGTCCAGGGCCTGGAGATCAACGACTTCTCGCGCGCCCGCATCGACGCCTCCGTCAAGGAGCTGGCCGAGGAGCGCGACGCGGTCCGCGGTCTCGGCCTCATCTGAGCCGCCCCGCCCACGACGTCCACGAGCCCCCTTCCGGCACCGGCCGGGAGGGGGCTCGCGGCGTCCTGTCCGTCCGCGGCGGCGACGTCCAGCCGCTCCTCGGACCAGGAGTGGGCGGCGTGGACGTGGCCGTGGCGTGCGGTGCCGTACCCGTACCCGTGCGCGGCGGGCCGCCGTGCGCCGGACGCTTCACACGCACACCTCGTACGCCCTCACTCGCGACCTCGCACCCGCCTCGCGCGACCTCACGCGCACCTCGTGCGCCCTCGTGCATCCTCGCGCACGCCTCATGCGGCCCCGCGCACATCCCCCGCGCACATCTCACACGCACGTCCAACCCGATGATCGGCGTGCTCATGGTGGGGGGAGAAGGCCGTCGAGCTGATCGGCGGTGACGCCCGATGAGCGCCGTCACCGAGGCCCCGGCCGAGCGTCCCCGCGTCTTCTCCGTGGCCGGCCTGTGGAAGGCCTTCGGCCCGAAGGCCGACCGCGTCCGGCGGCGGCATGGCGGCCCGGCTGCTGGAGGACTTCGAGTGGACCACCGAGGAGCGGAACGAGGTCTCCCTGCTGATCGTGGAGCGGAAGCCGTCGCCGAAGGAGGCGGCGGGGAAGCGGGCGGAGGGCCACGAGTCGGTGTGGCGGGCGTGGCTGCCCTGGCCCGTGGCCCTCACGTGCCCTGTCGTGGCCCTGCCGCAGTCCTGCTGGGACTCTGCGGTGGTCCTGCGGTGCCCTGCCGTGTCTGCCGTGACCCGCGTCCTGCCGTGCCTGCCCTGCCCCGTGCCCTGCCGTGCCCCGTGCCCTCGCGTGCCCTGCCGTAGCTGCCCTGACCCGCGGCCCTCAGCCCAGCAGCCGTGTGGCCGTCTCCCGCAGCGCCTCGGCCGTCCGCCGCTGGAACCCCGGCCCGAAGGTGACCCGGGTGGCCCCGAGTCCGCCCAGTTCGGCGGGGGAGGGGCCCGCCCCGACCAGGGCGCCGACGTTCAGCGGCCCCTCGATCCCGGCCCGCAGCAGCGGCAGTACGGCCACGGGGGCCATGATCGGGTAGACGCAGTCGGCGCCCGCGGCCACGTACAGCGCCGCCCGCTCCACGGCCGGGCCGGGATCGCTGACCCCGCGGACGAACGTGTCGACCCGCGCGTTGACGAAGAGCCGGTCGCCCGCCGCCTCCCGGACCCCGGCCAGCCACTCCGCGTGCTCCCGGGGGTCCTTGAGGACGCCGGCCACGGAGTCCTCGAGGTTGCAGCCCACGGCACCGGCTTCCAGCAGCCGCTCCACCAGCTCCCCCGGCGCCAGCCCGTACCCGTCCTCGACATCGGCCGAGACCGGCACGTCCACCGACCGGGCGATCCGGGTGACGGCCGCGAACATCTCGTCGGCCGGGGTGTGCCCGTCCTCGTACCCGAGGGACGCCGCGACCCCCGCGCTGGGCGTCGCGAGCGCCGGGAACCCGGCGGCCTCGAACACCCGGGCGCTGGCCGCGTCCCACGGTCCGGGCAGCACCAGGGGGTCCTGCGGGGAGCGGCGGCGGTGCAGGGCGCGGAACCGCTCGGCCTTGGTCACCACGGGCTGCCTCCTGCCGGGACGCGCCGGGCGACCATCAGCCGGTTCCAGCTGTTGATGGCGGTGATCAGCGCGATGAGGTGGGCGAGCCGCTCCTCGTCGAAGTGCGCGGCGGCCCGCGCGTACACCTCGTCGGGCACGGGACCTCCTCCAGGGCCGGAAGCCCGGCGGGCGCCCCCGGTCAGCACGGTCACCGCCTCGGTCAGCTCCAGCGCCGCCCGTTCCCGGCTGTCGAAGACGTCGTCGCCCGCCTCCTCCCAGGCGGCCAGCAGATCCAGCCGCCGCTGCCCGGCCCCGTGCTCGCGGGCGATCCCCAGATGCATGTCGAGGCAGAACGCGCAGTGGTTGAGCTGCGAGGCGCGGATCTGGACGAGTTCGGCGAGGGCGGCGTCACCGAACCCCCGCTTGGCGGCGGCGCTCACCGCCTGGAGCGCGGACCGCACCCCGGCGTCCAGACGCGTCGTACGCGTCGTACGAGCCGGAGCGGCAGGAGCCGTAAGAGCCGTCACGCGTACTGCCCCGGCGTGTAGTGACCCGGCGTCATCCGGCAGGTCACGCCGAACCGGTTCCAGGCGTTGATCACCGTGATGGCGGCGATCAGCTGGGCCAGTTCCGCCTCGTCCGGGAAGTGCGCGGCGGCCCGCGCGTACACCTCGTCGGGCACGAAACCCTCCGTCAGCACGGTCACCGCCTCGGTCAGCTCCAGCGCCGCCAGCTCCTTCTCCGTGTAGAAGTGCCGCGACTCCTCCCAGGCGCTGAGCTGCACGATCCGCTCCACGCTCTCGCCCGCCGCGAGCGCGTCCTTGGTGTGCATGTCGAGGCAGAGGGCGCAGTGGTTGAGCTGCGAGGTGCGGATCTTGACCAGCTCCAGGAGCTTGGGGTCCAGGCCCTTGCGCGCGGCGGCGTCGAGCCGGACCATCGCCTTGTAGACCTCGGGGGCGTGCTTGGCCCACTGGAGCCGGGGCTGGTGTTCGTCGGCGTACGCGGTGGTGTTCCCGTTGTCCGTCATGCTTCGACCCTAGGGCGGAAGCAGCCCACGGGTATGGTCCACTTCCGTGACGGAAACGTGGGCCAATCTCGGCATCGACCTGCATCTGGAACCGGCCGGACCGGGCCTGCGCCGCGGCCTGACCGACGCCCTGCGCGACGCCGTCCGCACCGGCCGCCTCGCCCCCGGCACCCGGTTGCCGTCCTCCCGCACGCTCGCCGCCGACCTGGGTATCGCCCGCAACACCGTCGCCGACGCCTACGCCGACCTGGTCGCCGAGGGCTGGCTCACCGCCCGGCAGGGCTCGGGCACCAGGGTCGCCGACCGCCCCGTGGCCGCGTTGCCCCCCGCCGGCCCGGCACTCCGGGGCAGGGTGTCCGCCCGCCCCGCCTACGACCTGCGCCCCGGCACCCCCGACCTGGCCTCCTTCCCCCGCGCCGAGTGGCTCAAGGCGGCCCGCCGCGCCCTGCACGCGGCCCCGCACGACGCCCTGGGCTACGGCGACCCCCGAGGCCACCACGCCCTCCGCCTCGCCCTCGCCGGCTACCTCGCCCGCGCCCGGGGCGTGCGCGCCGACCCGGACCGGGTCCTCGTCTGCAACGGCTTCGTGCACGCCCTGAGCCTGCTTGCCGCGGTGCTGCGGGCCCGCGGCGTGCACACCGTCGCCGTCGAGTCGTACGGCCTCCACCTCCACCGCGACCTGCTGACCGCGGCCGGCCTGCGCACCGTCCCGCTGCCCTTCGACGGCCAGGGCACCGACCCCGGTGCCCCCGCCGACGGCGCCGGGGCCGTCCTGCTCACCCCCGCCCACCAGTTCCCGATGGGCGTGCCGCTGCGCCCCGACCGCCGCGCCGCCGTCGTCGACTGGGCCCGCCGCACCGGCGCCCTGGTCCTGGAGGACGACTACGACGGCGAGTTCCGCTACGACCGCCAGCCCGTCGGCGCCCTCCAGGGCCTCGACCCCGACCGCGTCGTCCACCTCGGCACCGCCAGCAAGGCCCTCGCCCCCGGCCTCCGCCTGGCCTGGGCCGTCCTTCCGCCGTCGCTCGTCGACGAAGTCCTGGACGCCAAGCACAACCTCCCCACCTGCTCCGCCCTGGACCAGCTCACCCTCGCCGAGTTCCTCACCCGCGGCGCCTACGACCGCCACGTCCGCGCCTGTCGCCTGCGCTACCGGCGCCGCCGCGACGCCCTGGTCGCCGCCCTCGCCGCCCGCGCCCCCGGCGTCCGCGTCACCGGCATCGCCGCCGGCCTGCACGCCGTACTCCTCCTCCCGCCCGGCACCGAACAGTCCGTCGTCCAGGCCGCGACCTGGCAGAACCTGGCCCTCTACGGCCTCTCCCTCTTCCGCCACCCCACCGCCGTGACACCTCCCGCCGACGCCCTCGTCGTCGGCTACGGCACCCCGCCGGACCACGCCTGGGCGGGGGCGCTGGACGCGTTGTGCCGGGTCTTGCCGTAGTGGATCCGCGCGAGGCGCGTCGGTGGGGGGACAGCCGTCATCCCAGCCGCTTCCCCTCGTGCGTGAGCACGCGCCCGTGCTGTTGACGCGGCAGGTCCTGGCCGGCGTCTCCCCGTCGTTCGTCGCTCGTCGTCGGCCACGCCGCGACGCTCCGGCCGCGCACCGGCTCGCCCACGCCCTGCGCACCGACGTCGGCGCACTGCCGCACCCCGGGCGAGAACCCTGGCGATCTCTGTGGCCGCGGACGGAACCACCGCGCTCCCCCGTTGGCCGCCGGGGTCAGGCATCCCCCCGTCGGAAAACGTGAGCAGGTGGGGGGTGAATGTCAGGAGGGTGCTCAAACGAGCGAGGGGAGGACAATGGGGCGGCAGTTGCTCACGTTTTTCGTGGCCGGTGTCGTGTCCGGGCGGCTGCTGAACGGTGTTCCGGTGCCTTGACCGGCTGCACCGCCCGGCGGGGCCCCACCTGATCGTCGGAGCCGTTCGCGGTGCGCCGGTCCCTCTCGGCACCGGGAGCCGCGGCTCGAGCCCCCGGCCGAGGTGGCCGAGGTGTTCGCCGCCGCCTGCCGTCGGGTGGTGCCCGACTCCCCGTTCAGCGGGCAGCCGGCGCGACGTCCGCCGGAGATGTACCGGGCGGGGTGCGCGACGGTCGCCGGCACGATCCGCGAGACCGGGCGGTTCGACGAACCGGAACAGCGGCGGTTCGACTGGGCGCGGTCCGGCACGCGCGACCAGGGGCTGGACCCGCTCCCCACGACCGGCGGCGTCACCCGGCTCCCCGCCGACCGGCTCGCCGAGGTCCTGGGCGCGGTGGGCGGCGCCGTCGACGCGCCGGGCGGCGGCTTCACCAAGCGGTACACCACGCTGGCGACCACCGCCGTACGCGTCGCGACCCCCTGATCCTTCACCGCACGCCCGCGCGCACCCCCGCCCGTTGCGCCCCGCACCGGGTCCTGCCGTAGCATCCACCTCCGACGGCGGCCGTACATCCGAGCGATCCAACGGTCGTACGTCCGGACGGACATCGGCAACAGCAGCGGGGGATGGGGACATGGCAGAGACTCGGCGACGGCTGCGGTCGAGCACCGTCGTGCTCGGCGGCATGGGGGTCCTCGCGGCGGCCCTGACCTCGTGCGGCTCGGAGCCCGACCGGCGCTGCGTGGACCGCGACGACTACACCGCCGCCGACGGCTACAAGATCGTCGCCGACCGGAACTGCACGTCGTCCACCAGCACGCGCGCCGACTGGTACTACGACTCCGACGTCCGGCGCGGCCGGGCCGACTACGGCACCTTCGACTACGACGACGCCGTCGACCGAGGCGGCTTCGGCTGTTCCGGCTCCGGCAGCGGCGGCGGCTGAGCGACCGTGGAGCGCCGTACCACCGAGCCCCGCCCCGGCTGGCAGCAGACCGTCGAGGAGCAGGGGCTCGTCTACCCCCTCACCCGCTACCCCGACGGCTCCCTGCGCCCCTACTGGGACGAGAGCGCCTACTACGTGTTCTCCCTCCCCGAGGTCGAGGCACTCGAAGAAGTCGTCGAGGAACTGCACCGCATGTGCCTGACCGCCGCCGAGCACATCGTCACCGCCGGCCGCTTCGCCGACCTCGGCATCACCGACCCCCGCGTGGCCGACGCCGTCGCCGAGTCCTGGCGGCGCCGCGCCGAACTCCCCTCCGTCTACGCCCGCTTCGACCTGCGCTACGACGGCACGGGACCGGCGAAACTGCTGGAGTACAACGCCGACACCCCGACCTCCCTCGTCGAGGCGGCCTCCCCGCAGTGGTTCTGGATGGAGGAACGCTTCCCCGGCGCCGACCAGTGGAACTCCCTCCACGAGCGCCTGGTCGACGCCTGGAAGAAGCAGGCCGCCCTGCTGCCGCCCGGCAGCCCCCTGTACTTCGCGCACTCCACCGCCGACGAACTCGGCGAGGACCTGATGACGGTCGCCTACCTCAAGGAGACCGCCGAACAGGCCGGCCTGGCCACCGAGTCGATCTCCATGGAGGAGATCGGCTGGGACCGCCTCTCCGGCCGCTTCGTCGACACCCGGCTCCGCTTCATCCGCAGCTGCTTCAAGCTCTACCCCTGGGAGTGGCTCACCACCGACCGCTTCGCCGGCCACGTCCTCGGCACCCTCGACAACGGCGGCGGCACCGGAACCACCCTGTGGATCGAGCCCGCCTGGAAGATGCTGCTCAGCAACAAGGCCCTGCTCGCCGTCCTGTGGGAGCTGTACCCCGGCCACCCCAACCTCCTCCCGGCCTACCTCGACGGCCCCCGCGAACTGGCCGAGGGCCCCGGCTGGGTCGCCAAGCCCCTCCTCGGCCGCGAGGGCGCCGGCGTCACGGTCCACGAGCCCGGCAGCCCGGCCGCCGTCCGCGACGAACCCTGCTGCTACCAGGCCCTCGCCCCGCTCCCCGCCTTCGACGGCAAC
Organism: Streptomyces sp. SYSU D01066-1; assembly: GCF_054956795.1. NCBI lineage: Bacteria > Bacillati > Actinomycetota > Actinomycetes > Kitasatosporales > Streptomycetaceae > Streptomyces > Streptomyces sp. SYSU D01066-1. The sequence goes on from NZ_JBUDHV010000001.1 coordinate 386,423, forward strand.
CACGTCGTGCTCGGCGCCTGGGTGGTCGAGGACGAGTCGGCGGGCCTGGGCATCCGGGAGTCGTCGGGCCTGGTGACGGACGAGTACGCCCGCTTCCTGCCCCACGTGATCCTGTAGGAACTCAGGACCCCGTAGGGGCCTGAGCTCTTGCGGGGCTCGGGGTGTCGCGGGGCCTGAGGTCTTGCGGGGCCCGAGGTCTTGCGGGGGCCTGAGCTCTTGCGGGGCTCGGGGTGTCGCGGGGCCTGAGGTCTTGCGGGGACCCGAGGTTTCGCGGGGGCCTGAGATCCCGTAGAGCCTGGGATTCCGCGGGCCCAGGCCCCGTAGGGCCCGAGATCTCACGGGGTCCGGGGTCTCACGGGGTCCGGGGTCTCACGGGGTCCGGGGTCTCACGGGGTCCGGGGTCCCACGGGGTCCGGGGTCCCACGGGGACTCAAGATCCCGTAGGCACGCCGGAGGCGTACGGCGGAGACGGTCAGGTCCGCGGGACCGGGAAGGTGACGCCGGTCAGCCGTTCGCTCCCGCGCCACAGCCGGGCCCCCAGGCCGGGGTCGTCAGCCCCGGCGGCAGCCGGACCGGCCTCGGCGTACGGGAGGTCCGGTCGCGTCAGGGCGGGCCCGGACCCCTCGGCGGGCCCGGGCCGCCCCGCCCGCATGATGGACGCTCGGCGTCCGCACTCCCGTCCCCCGGGTAATCTGGTCCCCGGGCCGTGACTGGCGTGCTGGGATGGGACCGACCATCGGGAAGCGGCCCCCGGACCCCGCCTCCCGGGGGGCCGGAACAGTGCCGTGCGCCTGGGCCCCCGTACCGTGAACGCTGAAAGTCGACGTCCGGAGGTCCCCATGTCAGCCGAGCACCCCCTCTCCACCGAGTCCACCGCCTACCGCGCCGCCCTCGACGTGATCCGCGCCGTCGAGCCGCGCGTCGCCGACGCCATCGGCCAGGAGGTCGCCGACCAGCGCGAGATGCTCAAGCTGATCGCCTCCGAGAACTACGCCTCCCCGGCCACCCTCCTGGCGATGGGCAACTGGTTCAGCGACAAGTACGCCGAGGGCACCGTCGGCCGCCGCTTCTACGCCGGCTGCCGCAACGTCGACACGGTCGAGTCGCTCGCCGCCGAGCACGCCCGCGAGCTGTTCGGCGCCCGCCACGCCTACGTCCAGCCGCACTCCGGCATCGACGCCAACCTGGTCGCCTTCTGGGCCGTCCTCGGCGCCCGCGTCGAGGTCCCCTTCCTGGAGAAGACCGGCGTCCGCCAGATCAACGACCTCACCGACGAGGACTGGGCCGAGCTGCGCCGCGCCTTCGGCAACCAGCGCATGCTCGGCATGTCCCTGGACGCCGGCGGCCACCTCACCCACGGCTTCCGCCCGAACATCTCCGGGAAGATGTTCGACCAGCGCTCGTACGGTACCGACCCGGCCACCGGGCTCATCGACTACGAGGCCCTGCGCGCCTCCGCCCGCGAGTTCAAGCCGCTGATCATCGTCGCCGGCTACTCCGCCTACCCCCGCCTGGTGAACTTCCGGATCATGCGGGAGATCGCCGACGAGGTCGGCGCCACGCTCATGGTCGACATGGCGCACTTCGCCGGTCTCGTCGCGGGCAAGGTCCTCACCGGCGACTTCGACCCCGTGCCGCACGCCCAGATCGTGACCACCACCACCCACAAGTCGCTGCGCGGCCCGCGCGGCGGCATGGTGCTGTGCGACGACTCCCTCAAGGACCAGGTCGACCGCGGCTGCCCGATGGTCCTGGGCGGCCCGCTGCCGCACGTCATGGCCGCCAAGGCCGTCGCCCTCGCCGAGGCCCGGCAGCCCGCCTTCCAGGACTACGCCCAGCGCATCGTCGACAACGCCCGCGCCCTCGCCGAGGGCCTGATGAAGCGCGGCGCCACCCTGGTCACCGGCGGCACCGACAACCACCTCAACCTGATCGACGTGGCGTCCTCCTACGGCCTCACCGGCCGCCAGGCCGAGGCCGCCCTGCTCGACTCCGGCATCGTCACCAACCGCAACGCCATCCCCGCCGACCCCAACGGCGCCTGGTACACCTCCGGCATCCGCATCGGCACCCCCGCCCTGACCACCCGGGGCCTGGGCACCGCCGAGATGGACGAGGTCGCGGGCCTGATCGACCGCGTTCTGACCGCCGCCGAGCCCGGCACCACCAAGTCCGGCGCCCCCTCCAAGGCCTCCCACGTCCTGGACGCCAAGATCTCCGACGAGATCTCCCGCCGCGCCACCGACCTCGTGGCCGGCTTCCCGCTCTACCCGGAGATCGACCTCGGCTGAGGCGCCCCGAAGGAGCACGGGGAACCGCGCGACCGGCCACGACGGTCGCGCGGTTCCCCACCCGCCGAAACCATCCATGACCCTCTGAGACAATGGTGGGCATGGCGAATGACCGACCTCGTGTGCTCTCCGGAATCCAGCCCACCGCAGGCTCGTTCCACCTCGGCAACTACCTCGGCGCGGTCCGCCAATGGGTGGCCCTCCAGGAGACCCACGACGCGTTCTACATGGTCGTCGACCTGCACGCGATCACGGTCCCGCAGGACCCGCAGGCGCTGCGGGCCAACACCCGCCTGGCCGCCGCCCAGCTCCTCGCGGCCGGCCTCGACCCGGACCGCTGCACGCTGTTCGTCCAGAGCCACGTCCCCGAGCACGCCCAGCTCGCCTGGGTCATGAACTGCCTCACCGGCTTCGGCGAGGCGTCCCGGATGACCCAGTTCAAGGACAAGTCCGCCAAGCAGGGGGCCGACCGCGCCTCGGTCGGCCTGTTCACCTACCCGGTCCTCCAGGTCGCGGACATCCTCCTCTACCAGGCGCACGAGGTGCCGGTCGGCGAGGACCAGCGCCAGCACATCGAGCTGACCCGCGACCTCGCCGAGCGCTTCAACGGCCGCTTCGGCGAGACCTTCACCGTCCCCGAGCCGTACATCCTCAAGGAGACGGCGAAGATCTACGATCTCCAGGACCCGGCGGTCAAGATGAGCAAGTCGGCGTCCACGCCGAAGGGCCTGGTCAACCTGTTGGACGAGCCCAAGGCCACCGCCAAGAAGGTCAAGAGCGCGGTCACCGACACCGACACGGTCGTCGTCTACGACGCCGAGAACAAGCCGGGCGTCAGCAACCTCCTCACCATCTACTCCACCCTCACCGGCGCGGGCATCGGCGAACTGGAGGAGAAGTACGCGGGCAAGGGCTATGGCGCGCTCAAGACGGACCTCGCCGAGATCATGGTCGACTTCGTGACCCCGTTCCGGGAGCGCACCCAGCAGTACCTGGACGACCCGGAGACGCTGGACTCGGTCCTGGCCAAGGGCGCGGAGAAGGCGCGGGCGGTCGCGGCGGAGACCCTCTCCCTGGCGTACGACCGCGTGGGCTTCCTGCCCGCCAAGCACTGAGCGCCACCCCGAGCGCCGCACATCACTCCGGTTGCGCCTGCCCGCCGCCGGGCCGTGGCCGTACAGTCGATGAACAGGTGGCCGCACCGGCGGCCGCTCCCACCGGAACGACGACAGGTCAGAACAGGAGACGACGTGGGGACCGTAACGATCGGTGTGTCGATCACGGTCCCGGAGCCCCACGGCAGCCGGCTGCAACAGCTGCGCGCGGGCTTCGGCGACGCCGCCGCTCACGGCATCCCCACGCACGTCACCCTGTTGCCGCCGACGGAGGTCGACGCCGCGGCGCTCTCCGCGATCGAGGCGCACCTCGCGGAGGTCGCCGCCGCCGGGCGGCCCTTCCCGATGCGGCTGTCCGGCACCGGCACCTTCCGTCCCCTCTCCCCGGTCGTCTACGTCCAGGTGGTGGAGGGCGCCGAGGCCTGCTCCTGGCTGCAGAAGCAGGTCCGTGACGCGTCCGGACCGGTCGCCCGCGAGCTCCAGTTCCCCTACCACCCGCACGTCACCGTGGCGCACGGCATCGAGGAGGCGGCCATGGACCGCGCCTTCGAGGAGCTGGCGGACTACGAGGCCCAGTGGCCGTGCACCGGCTTCGCGCTCTACGAGCAGGGCGCCGACGGGGTGTGGCGCAAGCTGCGCGAGTTCCCCTTCGGCGGCACGGTGGTACCGCCCCAGACCGGACGCGCGCAGCGGGACTCCCTGCCCAGGCCGTAGTCCGCAGACCCGCAGCCCGCAGCCTGTAGTCCGCAGGCCCGCAGGCCCGCAGGCCCGCAGGCCCGCAGGCCCGCAGACCCGCAGACCCGCAGGCCCGCAGCCCGTCGCCCGCAGGCGGCAGCCCGCAGCCCCTGCTCCGTAGCCGACGGCCGACGGCCGGCGGCCCGTGGCCGGTACTCCGTAGCCAGCGGCCAGCGGCCAGCAGCCAGCAGCCGGTACTCCGTAGTCCTGGGCCGCCCTACACCGGCAGCCGCCGGAACACCGTGCGGGGCAGGTGGCGCACGGCCGCCATCACGACCCGCAGCGCGCCCGGGACCCACACCGTCTCCGAGCGGCGCCTGAGGCCCAGCTCGATGGCGGTCGCGACGGCCTCGGGCGTCGTCGCCAGCGGTGCCTCCTCCAGGCCGGCGGTCATCTTCGACCGGACGAAGCCGGGGCGTACGACCATGACGTGCACGCCGGTGCCGTGCAGCGCGTCGCCCAGGCCCTGCGCGAAGGCGTCCAGGCCGGCCTTGCTGGAGCCGTAGATGAAGTTGGCGCGACGGGCCCGTTCCCCGGCGACGGAGGAGAGGACCACCAGGGAGCCGTGGCCCTGGTCCTGGAGCGCGGCGGCGCACACCAGGCCGGCCGAGACGGCGCCGGTGTAGTTGGTCTGCGCGACCCGCACGGCGCTCACCGGCTCCCGCTCGTCGTGCGCCTGGTCGCCCAGGACGCCGAAGGCGAGCAGCACCAGGTCGATGTCGCCCTCCGCGAAGACCTTGCCCAGCGCCTCCCCGTGCGACTCGGGGTCGAGGGCGTCGAAGGCGACCGTGCGCACCTGGGCGCCGAGCCCCCGCAGCCGCCCGGCGGCCTCGTCGAGGGCGGGGGAGGGGCGGCCCGCCAGCCAGACCGTACGGGTGCGGCGGGCCACCAGGCGGCGGGCGGTGGCCAGCGCGATCTCGGACGTACCGCCGAGGACGAGGAGGGACTGGGGCAGGCCGAAGGCGTCCTTCATGGCGGTCTCCTAGAGGTCGAGGCGGCGGGAGAGGTCGGAGACGAACACCCCGCGCGGGTCCAGCTCCGCGCGCAGCGCGCGGAAGTCGTCGAGGCGCGGGTACATCGCGGCGAGCAGTTCGGGCCGCAGCCGGGAGTCCTTGGCGAGGTAGACCCGGCCGCCCGCGCCCGCCACCTCCTCGTCCAGCGCGTCGAGGAGGGCGCCGAGGCCGGGCAGGCGGGCCGGGATGTCCAGGGCCAGCGTCCAGCCGGGCACCGGGAAGGACAGCCAGCCCGGGTCGGAGTCCCCGAAGCGCTTGAGGACGGCCAGGAAGGACGGGCAGCGGTGCGCGCGGATGCGGTGCACGATGCGGCGCAGGGCCTCCTCCCGGCCGTGGCCGACGGCGAACTGGTACTGGACGAAGCCGCCGCGGCCGTAGACCCGGTTCCAGTGCGGGACGCCGTCCAGGGGGTGGAAGAAGGACGGGATGCGCTGGAGCCGGCCGGCGCGGGCGCGGGGGGCCTTGCGGAACCAGACCTCGTTGAAGAGGCCGACCGTGGTGCGGCTCAGCAGGGCCTCGGGGACGTACGCGGGGGCGGCCGGGAGGCGGGGGGCGCGGAACGCGAGGGGGTCCCGGCGGGCGTGGCGCGGCAGGACGTGGGGCGGGGCGTGGTCGCCGCGGGTGAGGACCGCGCGGCCGGTCGCGGCGCCGCGGGCGAGCAGGTCGATCCAGGCGACGGAGTAGCGGTAGCGGTGGTCGGTCGCGGTCAGCCGGGCCAGCAGGTCGTCCAGGTCGGCGGCGCGCTCGGTGTCCACCGACATCCACGAGGACCCGACCCGGTGGAGGCGGACCGTCGCGGTGAGGATCACGCCGGTCAGACCCATCCCGCCGGCGGTCGCCTCGAACAGCGGCGTGCCCGGTGTGACGGTGCGCACCCGCCCGTCGGCGGTGAGCAGCTCCATCGCCCGCACATGCCGGGAGAAGGAGCCGCTGACGTGGTGGTTCTTGCCGTGGATGTCGGCGCCGATCGCCCCGCCGACGGTGACGTAACGGGTCCCGGGCGTGACCGGCACGAACCAGCCCAGCGGCAGCAGCACCTCCATCAGCCGGTGCAGGGAGACGCCCGCGTCGCACAGCACGGTGCCGCCCTCGGCGTCGATGGCGTGGATGCGGTCCAGGCCGGTCATGTCCAGCACGGCACCGCCCGCGTTCTGCGCCGCGTCGCCGTACGCCCGGCCCAGGCCCCGGGCGACGGCGCCGCGCTCCCCGCAGGCGCGGACGGCGAGCGCCGCCTCCTCGTACGTCCGGGGGCGGACCAGCCGGGCGGCGGTGGGGGCGGTACGGCCCCAGCCGGTGACGGGACCCCAGTCGGTGTCGGCAGACATGCCGGTGACCGTATCGCCCATTTGTCCGTGATTGATTACGAAACCTCAGGGCCGTCCCCGAAACGGGTGATTAATGGGACATGGACCGATAGCTCCGGAGTTTTGCCGGAGTTCCGCCGCCACCGGCGTGAACAGTGGGTCCGTATGGACCACCACCTCGACCACCGCGACGGCATGGACCACCGGATCGTCTCCGTCCTCAGCGCGTGCGGCGGCGACCCGCGCGTGGCGGGCGCCGCCCGCGCCCTGTCCTACGCGGGGGAGCACGGGGCGCTGTGGCTGGCGGCAGGTCTCGCCGGGGCCGCCGTGGACGGTGCCCGGCGCGGCGCCTGGCTGCGCGGCACCGCGCTCACCGCGGGCGCCCACCTGGTCAGCATGGGCGTGAAACGGGTCGTGCGCCGCCCGCGCCCCGCGCATGTGCGGCCCCTCGTGCCCACCGCGGGCCGGCACTCCTTCCCCAGCTCGCACGCCACCTCCTCGGTGGCCGCCGCCGTCGCCTTCGGCACCCTCGGGGTCCGCGCCGCCTGGCCGGTGGCCGCCGCGGTATGCCTCTCCCGGCTGGTCACCGGCGTCCACTACCCCTCGGACGTGGCGGCCGGCGCCGCCCTGGGCGCCCTCGCGGCTCGCCTCGGCGCCGACTGGATGCGGGGAGGCACCGCCCGTGGCTGACACCACCGCCGTCCCGCGCCGGCGCGCTCCCGAGCGGCCCCCGGCGCCACCGCCGGGCGCGGGCGGCCTGCTGACCGGCCTGGTCCGCACCGCGCGCCCCAAGCAGTGGGTCAAGAACGTCCTGGTCGTCGCCGCCCCGGCCGCCGCCGGCCAACTGTTCACCCCGGCCGCCCTGACCCGGCTCCCCGTGGTCTTCGCCCTGTTCACCGCCTGCGCCGCCGCCGTCTACCTGGTCAACGACGCCCGCGACGCCGACGCCGACCGCGCCCACCCGGTCAAACGCCACCGCCCGGTCGCCGCCGGGCAGGTGCCCGTCCCCGTCGCCCACGCCGTCGGCGGCGCCCTCGCCCTCCTCGCGCCCGCCGCCGCGCTCTGGCTCTGCCCACCCGCCGTCGCCGCCCTGCTCGCCGCCTACCTCGGCATGCAACTGGCGTACTGCGTCACCCTCAAGCACGTCCTCGTCGTCGACCTCGTCGTCGTCACCACGGGCTTCCTGATGCGCGCGGTGGCCGGCGGACTCGCGCTCGGCATCCCGCTCTCCCGCTGGTTCCTGATCACCACCGGCTTCGGCGCGCTGTTCATGGTCTCCGCCAAGCGCTACTCCGAAGCCGTGCGGATGGCCGGGGCGGCGGGCGCCACCCGCGCGCTGCTCACCGAGTACACCACCGGCTACCTCCGCTTCGTCTGGCAGCTCGCGGCCGGTGTCGCCGTCCTCGGCTACTGCCTGTGGGCCCTGGAGGAGGGCGGCGTCCCGCACGCCGGTCTGCTGCCCTGGCGCCAGCTCTCCGTGGTCGCCTTCGTGCTCGCCGTGCTCCGCTACGCCGTCTTCGCCGACCGGGGCACGGCCGGCGAACCCGAGGACGTGGTGCTGCGCGACCGCGCGCTCGCCGTCATCGGGGTGGTGTGGGCCGCGATGTACGCGGCGGCGGTGGCGGACTGGTGAGCGGACCGGGCGACAGGGCGACGGTACGGCAGGGCGGCGGGTCGGCAAGGCGAGCGGACGGGACGGCGGGGCGAGCGGACCGGGTGATGCGGTGAGCGCGTCGGGTGGTGGGGTGAGTGGGCCGGGTGATGCGGTGAGTGCCTCGGGTGGCGGGGTGAGTGGGCCGGGTGATGCGGTGAGCGCGTCCGGTGGCAGGGCGAGTGCGCCCGGCAACCGCCGGGAGCTCGTCGGCTTCGCCTCCGTCGGCCTGCTCGCCTACGCCGTCGACCTCACCCTCTTCAGCTGCCTGCGCGGACCGGCCGGACTCGGCCCGCTCCTCGCCAAGGCGCTCGCCTTCGTCGCCGGCTGCTCGGTGGCGTACGCCGGCAACGCCCTGTTCACCTACCGGCACACCCGCCCCCGGGGCCCGCGCCCGTACGCCGTCTTCCTCGCGGTGAACCTCGCCGGGGCCGCCGTACAACTCCTCTGCCTCGCCGTCAGCCACTACGGCCTCGGCCTCACCTCGCAGCGCGCCGACACGGTCTCCGGAGCGGGAATCGGCATGGCCCTGGCCACACTGCTGCGTTTCTGGGGCACAAGGACACTGGTTTTCCCGACCGGGGGCAGAGACGGACCATGGACTGGCTGAAAAGGCTTCCCGTAGTGGGCCCGTGGGCGGCGCGGCTGATGGCCACGCACGCGTGGCGGTCGTACGAGCGGCTGGACCGGGTGAAGTGGACGCGGCTGGCCGCCGCCATGACCTTCACCAGCTTCGTCGCGCTGTTCCCGCTGCTCTCGCTGGGCGCCGCGATCACCGCCGCCACGCTCAGCGAGCGGCAGCAGAAGGAGGTCCAGGACGCGATCACCGACCAGTTCCCCGGCCTCGGGGACCAGTTGGACATCGAGGGGCTGGCGGCGAACGCCGGCACCGTCGGGGTGATCGCCGCCGCCCTGCTGCTGCTCACCGGCATGAACTGGGTCGACTCGACCCGGGGCTGTCTGCGGGCGGTGTGGGAACTGCCCGACGAGGAGGACAACCCCCTCCTGCACCGGGCCAAGGACGGCGGCATCCTGATCGGCTTCGGCGGCGCGCTGCTGGTCACCCTCGCCCTCTCCACCGTCGCCTCCGCGCTGGCCGGCTGGCTCGTCCGGCGCCTGGGCATGGACGACGGCGGCGTCGGCGGGGTGCTGCTGCACATCGCGGCGTTCGCCGTCGCCGTACTCGCCGACTTCCTGGTCCTGCTCTACGTCCTGACCCTGCTGCCCGGCGCCGAGCCCGAGCGCCGCCGCCTGCTGGTGGCGGCGCTGATCGGCGCGGTCGGCTTTGAACTGCTCAAGCTGCTGCTGAGCGGCTATGTGCGGGGCGTGGCCGCGAAGAGCATGTACGGCGCGTTCGGCGTGCCCGTCGCCCTGCTGCTGTGGATCAACTTCACCTCGAAGCTGGTCCTGTTCTGCGCCTCCTGGACGGCGACGGGCGGCAAGGAGACCGGACGCGCCGCACTCACGGACGGTCCCGGCGGCGCACCAGATCCGGCAGCGGCCACCGGCGGTTGACCAGGAACGCGGCGCCCGCGAGCAGCACCAGCGCCCCGCCGGTGACGGCCAGCGCCATGCCGATGCCGCCGGAGCCGCCCGCGGCGGCGGCACCGACGGGCGTGGTGCCCATGGCCGCGTCGCCGCTGTCGCCGGCCCCGCCCCCGCCCGTCGCCGGGGAGGCGCTCGACCCGGCACCCTTCGGGGCCACCAGCTCGCCCACCGGCTCGACCTTGCCGGCCGCCTCGAACCCCCAGTCGAAGAGCTCGGCGGTCTCCTTGTAGACCTCGTTGTGGTCGTTCTTCTCCGGGTTCATGACCGTGACCAGGAGCACCTTGCCGTCGCGTTCGGCGACCCCGGTGAAGGTGGCGCCCGCGTTGGTGGTGTTGCCGTTCTTGACGCCGGCGATGCCCTCGTACTGCTCTATGTCGTAGTCGCCGGTCAGCAGCCGGTTGGTGTTCTGTATCTCGAAGGACTCGCGGACCGTCTTGCCCTTCTTGTTCTTCGTCGTCTCGCCCGGGAACTTCGCGCTGACCGTCGAGCAGTACTCGCGGAAGTCCGCCTTCTGCAGCCCGGAGCGGGCGAACAGGGTCAGGTCGTACGCGGAGGAGACCTGGCCGGGGGCGTCGTACCCGTCGGGGCTGACCACGTGGGTGTCGAGGGCCTGGAGCTCCTCGGCGTGCTCGTTCATGTCCGCGACCGTCTCGTCCACGCCGCCGTTCATCGCGGACAGCACGTGCACGGCGTCGTTGCCGGAGCGCAGGAAGACACCGAGCCACAGGTCGTGCACGGTGTACGTCTCGTTCTCCTTGATGCCGACCATGCTGGAGCCGGAGCCGATGCCCTCCAGGTCGGAAAGGGCGACCTTGTGCTCGGTGGTCTTCGGGAACCGCGGCAGCAGCGTGTCGGCGAACAGCATCTTCAGGGTGGACGCCGGGGCCAGCTGCCAGTGGGCGTTGTGCGAGGCCAGGACCTCGCCGGACTCGGCGTCGGAGACGATCCAGGAGCGGGCGGTGACCTCCTTGGGCAGCACGGGCACACCGGCGGCGAGATTGACCTGCGTCCCCGGCTGCCCGAGGCGGGCGCCGCCCACCGACGACATGTTCGCCGGGGGTGTGACGGAGGGGCTCGCCGAGGCATCCGGGCTCGGAGCCGCGTACGCGACCGGTGAGGCCAGCGCGAGGGCCGAAACGGTGGTCAGGACGGCGGGAGTGACCAGCAATGATCGCCGGACGGTCTTCTTGGGTGCGGGCACGGTCGAGAACGTACCGTCCGTCCCCCGTGGTGTCCCACCCGCCTCCCCACCCCGGACACGGAACCGGACACGCGGCGGCGATACTGGCTGCATGAAGCTCAGCCGTCCCGTCTCCTGGTTCCTGCTCGCCTTCGGGGTGTGGAGCTGGATCATCTGGATCACTTTCGTCAAGAATCTCGCCAAGGACAGCAGCGGGCTCGCGTTCGAGGACGGCGACCCCACGGCGTACTTCTGGGTCCACCTGCTGCTGGCGGTGGTCTCCTTCGTACTGGGGACGGTCGTCGGGCTCATCGGGTTGCGCGGTCTGCGCGCACTGCGCCGCACGTCATAGTCGCGATTTCACGAGGGGTGGGACAGGGGCACGATGGTGATCGTCTTCGCGCTGGCCGCGTTGCTGGTGGTGGGCGTCCTGGTGGCGGCCAACTGGTATGTGTGGCGGCGCCTGTTCCGCGACACGACCGGGCGCGCGGGCGGCGTGCGCCGGGCGGGCGCGGTACTGGTCGCCGGCGGCTGGCTGCTGGCCGTCGGCGCGCTGGTCGCCGAGCGCTCGGGCGCTCCGTTCTGGCTCCAGCGGACGCTGGGCTGGCCGGGCTTCCTGTGGATGGCCCTCTCGGTCTACCTGCTGCTGGCGCTGCTGGCGGGGGAGGCGGTACGGCCGCCGCTGCGGCTCCTGCTGGAGCGCCGGGCCGCGAAACGCGCGCCCGCGCCCACCCCGGACCCCGGCGCCGACGGGGCGGCGGAGCGCACGACGGCGGGGGCCGGCACCCCCTCCGTGGGCGGTGGCGCTCCGTCAGAGGGGGCCGATGTCCCGTCCGCCGGCGGTGGCGCCCCGTCCGCAGGGGCCGATGCCCCGCCCGCGGGCGGTGACGGCACGGCCGCCACAGCCGGTGCGGCGGCCGGGCAGGCCGCGCCCTCGGCGCCCCCCGGGCCCGGGACCGCCCCCACCCCCGCCACCCCCACCGCCCCCACGCCCGCCTCCGCCACCCCCCTCGCCGCCCCCTCCCGGCGTCTCTTCGTCTCCCGGGTCGTCGGCGGGGCCGCCGCCGCGGTGGCCGCCGCAACGGTGGGGTACGGGACGTACGGCGTGCTGAACGGGCCGACGGTCAAACGCGTCACCGTGCCGCTGGCCAAGCTGCCGCGCGCCGCGCACGGGTTCCGGATCACCGTGGTCAGCGACATCCACCTCGGCCCGGTCCTCGGCCGGGGCTTCGCGCAGAAGGTCGTCGACACGGTCAACGGCACCCAGCCCGACCTGATAGCGGTCGTCGGCGACCTGGTCGACGGCAGCGTCAAGGACCTCGGCCCCGCCGCCGCGCCGCTCGCGCGGCTCCGCGCCCGGCACGGCGCGTACTTCGTCACCGGCAACCACGAGTACTTCTCCGGCGCCGAGCAGTGGGTGGAGGAGGTACGGCGCCTGGGGCTGCTGCCCCTGGAGAACGCCCGTACCGAACTGCCCCACTTCGACCTGGCCGGCGTCAACGACATCAGCGGCGAGGACGAGGGCCGGGGCCCCGACTACGAGCGCGCCCTCGGCGACCGCGACCGCAGCCGCGCCTGTGTGCTCCTCGCCCACCAGCCGGTGATGATCCACGACGCCGTCGACCACGGCGTCGACCTCCAGCTCTCCGGCCACACCCACGGCGGCCAGCTCTGGCCCGGCCCGCTCCTGGCCGCCGCCGCCAACCCGACCGTGGCCGGCCTGGAGCGCTACGGCGACACCCAGCTCTACGTCAGCCGGGGCGCGGGCGCCTGGGGACCGCCCACGCGCGTGGGAGCCGAGTCCGACGTCACCGTGATCGAACTCGCCTCCCGCCAGGCCTGACTCCGCCGCGCGGGCGGGCGGGCGGGACCACCGTCACCGCCGGCCCCTCGCCCGGCGCGGCCCGCACGCCCGCCTCCCCGCCGTGCGCGCGCACCGCGCCCCGCGCGACCGCCGGCCCCGGGCCGCACCGGCGCGTTCGCCGGGGCCGTGCACCCCTACGTCCGTCACCGGGCCGCCGGCCACCCGCCGCGGCCCCGACCCGCCGGCGCGCACCGCCGGCGCCCCCTCGGCGTCCACGGTGAGCGGCCGGCACCGACCGGGCGCAGCCGCCGCTCGGGACGCCGGCCGGGGCGGGCCGGAGGCGGGCACGGTCAACCGGCCCCGTCCGACGGGCGCCGCCGCCTCCCGCCGGGGTCGGGCAGTGCCGCCGTCATCCCCGGCAGGAAGTCCGTGAACAGCTCGTGCACCTCGCGCACCAGCGGGCGCAGCACCCGGAACCGGGCGAGCACGACGCCCCGCGCGGTCAGCCGGGCGCCGCGCTCGGCGAGCCGGTAGCTGCGCTCGCGCCCCTCGGTCCGGTCGAAGATCCAGTACAGGACGAGCCCCATCTGGGACAGCCACATCAGCTCCGGCAGGATGTCCCGCAGCTCCTGGGGCACCTTGGTCCTCGCCCCGGCCAGCACCGCCCGGTGCACGCTGATGGCCTCCACGCGCGCGTGCTCCGACTCCGGGGAGAACGGGCTGAGCGGGCTGTCCGGGTCGGCGGCGTTCTTGAAGAACTGCACCGCGAACTCGTGGTACGGCGCCGCGATGTCCAGCCACACCTTCAGCACGCCCGCCAGCCGGGCCTCCAGGTCGGTCTCCCGCGCCAGCACGTCCCGGACCGCCACCTGGTGCTCGGCGGCGATCCGGTCGTAGAAGCCCTGGATGAGGTGTTCCTTGCCGGCGAAGTAGTAGTAGGCGTTGCCGACGGAGACCCCGGCCTCCTGGGCGATGGCCCGCATGGTGGTCCTGTCGTAGCCCCGCTCCTGGAACAGCCGCATCGCCGTCTCCAGGATCAGGGCGCGGGTCTGCTCGGACTTGCTGGGGTGGGCTCCGTCACCGGGGCCGTCGTTCTTCGCGGGCACGTCCGCAGCCTAGCCAGTGGCGCGGGACCCGTCGGCACAGCCCGGCGCGGTGTACGTCCAGCCCGCGCGCGGGTCGTACGTCCAGCCGTCGCACCGGCGGTACACCTGGCCGCCCCACGGGGCGCCCCGCCACTTGGCGGCGGCCAGCACCGCGCCCTTGGCCAGCCGCAGCCCCGAGGGGGTGCTGAGCCGGTGGGCGAGCGGCCGGTGCCCGCGCAGCGCCCACAGCACGACGACCCAGGCGGCGGCGGACCGGTAGACCTGCCCGCCGTCCCCGACGACGGTGATCTCGTCGAGGGCGGCGGCGTGGTCGAGGCCGGGGAACCGGCGGCGGGCCTCGGCGGACCCGGCGGGCACCGGCTCCAGCTCCACCAGCTGCGGCTGCCGCGTCAGCCAGTCCCGTACGAAGGCGCACAGCGCGCACTCGGCGTCGTAGAGGACGGTGAGCCGCCGTACGGGTACGGCGGCCGTCTCGGGCGGCACCGGCTCAGTGCCCGACCGTCGGAGCCACCCAGCCCTGCGGCGGCACCGGCGGCGTCTGCTCCCGCTCCATCACCCCGCGCCGCCGGATGCGGTTGAGGACGTACACGTTGCCCAGGTGCATCACGCCGAGGACCAGCAGCACCACGCCCAGCTTGGCCGACAGCGCCTCGAAGACGCCGCGGGTGTCGGTGATGGTCTCCTCGCCGCTGAGGTAGAGGGCGACGAAGCCGAGGTTGACGAGGTAGAAGCCGACCACCAGGAGGTGGTTGACCGCGTCGGCGAGCTTCTCGTCGCCGTGCAGCACGTCGGCGAGGAAGACCCGCCCGTTGCGGCTGAGCGTACGGGCCACCCAGATGGTCAGCCCGATGCTGACGGCCAGGTAGATGACGTAGGCGATGACGGTGCGGTCCATGCCCCACCCCTTCTTGAACGCGTTCAAAACGCTGACGGGGCAGACTCTAGACCTGCTTTTGAACGTGTTCAACTCAAGGGGCGGGTGGCCCGCGTCACGCGCGGCGGGCGAGCTGGGGCCGCTTGCGGTAGTCGGTCAGCCCGATCACGTTGCCCCAGGGGTCGGCGAACTCGACCGTCCATCCGGTGGCGCTGGAGAAGGGCTCGTCGTACGGTTCGACCCCGGCGTCCGCCAGCGCCCGCGCGGCGGCCCTGGCGTCCGGCACCTCCAGCCAGACGCGCGGCGAGGGCCACGGCGGCGGCCGGTGTCCGAACCCGTCCTCGTGGCGCAGCAGGATGCCGGGCGTCTCCTTGCCGGCCCTCAGCAGCGCGATCCCGCCCTCGTCGAACCGGAACCCCACGGTGAACCCGGCCCGCTCGTAGAACTCCACCGCCTCGCCGAGGTCCCCGACGGGCAGCAGCACGTTGTCGAACCCGAGCAGTTCGTACGATTCGTCACCTGACATGGCGTCAGGGTAGGCCGATCATCGCCCAAAACGGCTGATTGTCAGTCCTCGCCGGGTGCGGGATTGGGCCGTCCGGCGGCAAGGATCTCGGCGACGTCGAGGGTGACCTCGGCGCCGAGGGAGTCGGGGAGGGTGACGCGCTCGCCGGGGGAGTGGACGCGGTGGGCGGCGTAGTCGGCGCCGTCGGGGTCGGCGAGGACGTGGAGGCGGTCGTGCTCGCGGTCCACGATGACGTAGACGGGGATCTTGGCGTTGGCGTAGGCGGCGACCTTGGTGCGCAGGTCCGCGCGGTAGTTGCTGGAGGTGACCTCCAGGACCAGGCGGAAGCAGACGGGGTCGTAGGAGTTGTTCTCGATGAGGTGGTCATGGAGGTCGGCGTCCACCACGGCGAGGTCCGGGATCGCGTAGTCCTCGGTCCCGGTGGGGAGCCAGAGGCCGACACCCTGGAGCACCTTCGAACGCGCGCCGTGCAGTCCGGCGGTCAGGAAGGGCAGCATGAGGTCGGTCAGAGCGACGGCGTGCGGGCCGTCCGGCGGCGGGGACACGAGGAGCTGGCCTCCGATGATCTCGACGCGGTAGCCCGGGAGGCGGTCCATGAGACGGTTCGCCTGCGTGATCAGCGGACGCTCGTGGTAGGGCCGCTCGACGGATGCTGCGGACATCGCGTGCCTCCTGTGGGCTGGTGTCGAGAGCATCATCGTAGGCCGGGGGGCATCCCGGAGGCGGGGTGAGCGCCGTTCACCCGACGGTGTGGCATATGCCGAAGGGCCCCGTCTCCAGCGGAGACGGGGCCCTCACCGGCGCGCGGCCGACGGACGTCAGAAGCGGCGCGTGATCAGCGCTCGCTTCACCTCCGCGATGGCCTTGGTGACCTCGATGCCGCGCGGGCAGGCGTCCGTGCAGTTGAAGGTCGTGCGGCAGCGCCAGACGCCGTCGCGGTCGTTGAGGATCTCCAGCCGCTGCTCGCCGGCCTCGTCGCGCGAGTCGAAGATGAAGCGGTGGGCGTTGACGATCGCGGCCGGGCCGAAGTACTGGCCGTCGTTCCAGAACACCGGGCAGGACGACGTGCACGCGGCGCACAGGATGCACTTGGTGGTGTCGTCGAACCGCTCGCGGTCCTCGGCGGACTGCAGGCGCTCGCGCGTCGGCTCGTTGGTGTCCTTCGTGATCAGGAAGGGCATCACGTCCCGGTACGCCTGGAAGAACGGCTCCATGTCGACGACCAGGTCCTTGAGGACCGTCAGGCCCTTTATGGGCTCGACCGTGATCGGCTTCTCGGGGCTGATGTCCTTGATCAGCGTCTTGCAGGCGAGGCGGTTCTTGCCGTTGATCCGCATCGCGTCGGACCCGCAGATGCCGTGGGCGCAGGAGCGGCGGAAGGTGAGGGTGCCGTCCAGTTCCCACTTGATCTTGTGGAGGGCGTCCAGGACGCGCTCCTTGGGGTCCATCTCCAGCTGGAAGTCTTCCCAGGTCGCCTCGGCCGCGACCTCCGGGTTGAACCGGCGCACGCGGACCGTGACGGTGATGTAGGGGGAGTCGGCGAAACCGGGCTCGGGCGATCCGGCCGCGTCCGCCTTGTCCAGAACAGGGGTAGCCATCAGTACTTACGCTCCATCGGCTGGTAGCGGGTCTGGACGACCGGCTTGTAGTCGAGACGGATGGACTCGGTGCCGTCGTCGCCGACCTCGCGGTACGCCATGGTGTGGCGCATGAAGTTCACGTCGTCGCGGTTGGGGTAGTCCTCGCGGTAGTGACCGCCGCGCGACTCCTTGCGGGCCAGCGCGGAGACGGCCATGACCTCGGCCAGGTCGAGCAGGTTGCCCAGCTCGACGGCCTCCAGGAGGTCGGTGTTGAACCGCTTGCCCTTGTCCTGGATCGAGACGTTCTTGTAGCGGGCGCGCAGCTCGCCGATCTTCTCGACCGCCGTCTTGATGGTCTGCTCGGTGCGGAACACCATCACGTTGGCGTCCATGGTCTCCTGCAGCTCGCGGCGCAGCTCCGAGACCCGCTCGCTGCCGGTGGAGGTGCGCAGCCGCTCGATCTGCTCGACGACCAGGGACTCGGGGCTCTGCGGCAGCTCGACGAAGTCCGCCGAGTGCGCGTACTCGGCCGCCGCGATGCCCGCCCGCTTGCCGAAGACGTTGATGTCGAGCAGCGAGTTGGTGCCCAGGCGGTTGGCGCCGTGCACCGACACGCAGGCGACCTCGCCGGCCGCGTACAGACCGGGGACGACGGTGGTGTTGTCCGCCAGGACCTCGCCCTGGACGTTGGTCGGGATGCCGCCCATCGCGTAGTGCGCGGTGGGCTGGATCGGGATCGGGTCCGTGTACGGCTCGATGCCGAGGTACGTACGGGCGAACTCGGTGATGTCGGGCAGCTTGGCGTCGAGCTGCTCCGGCGGGAGGTGGGTGAGGTCCAGGTAGACGTGGTCGCCCTCGGGACCGCAGCCGCGGCCCTCGCGGATCTCCGTGTAGATGGACCTCGACACCACGTCGCGCGAGGCCAGGTCCTTCATGACGGGCGCGTACTTCTCCATGAAGCGCTCGCCGTCCTTGTTGCGCAGGATGCCGCCCTCGCCGCGGGCGCCCTCGGTGAGCAGGATGCCCATGCGCCAGATGCCGGTCGGGTGGAACTGGAAGAACTCCATGTCCTCCAGCGGCAGTCCGCGCCGGTAGCAGGCCGCCTGGCCGTCGCCGGTGAGGGTGTGCGCGTTGGAGGTCACCTTGAAGAACTTGCCGGTGCCGCCGGACGCGTAGATCACGGACTTGGCGTGGAAGACGTGGACCTCGCCGGTGGCCAGCTCGTAGGCGACCACGCCGGCGGACTTCTTGACGCCGTCGACCTCGGTCATGATCTGGTCCAGGACGTAGAACTCGTTGAAGAACTCCACGCCCTCCTTGACGCAGTTCTGGTACAGCGTCTGGAGGATCATGTGGCCGGTGCGGTCCGCGGCGTAGCAGGACCGGCGGACCGGGGCCTCGCCGTGGTTGCGGGAGTGACCGCCGAAGCGGCGCTGGTCGATGGTGCCGTTCGGGGTCCGGTTGAACGGCAGGCCCATCTTCTCCAGGTCGAGGACGGAGTCGATGGCCTCCTTCGCCAGGATCTCGGCGGCGTCCTGGTCGACCAGGTAGTCGCCGCCCTTGACCGTGTCGAAGGTGTGCCACTCCCAGTTGTCCTCCTCCACGTTGGCCAGCGCGGCGGCCATGCCGCCCTGCGCGGCGCCCGTGTGGGAGCGGGTGGGGTAGAGCTTCGTCAGGACGGCCGTGCGGCTGCGCTTGGTCGCCTCGATGGCGGCCCGCATACCGGCGCCACCGGCGCCGACGATGACGGTGTCGTACTTGTGTACCTTCATGGATTCGCAGCCCCGTGCCTAGCGGATGTTCGGGTCGAAGGTGAAGATCACCAGCGTGCCCAGCAGGATGGTGAACACCGTGGCGGTGTAGAGCAGGCCCTTGAGCCACAGGCGCGTGTTCGGGCGCTCCGCGTAGTCGTTGATGACCGTGCGCAGGCCGTTGGCGCCGTGCAGCATCGCCAGCCACAGCATCAGCAGGTCCCAGACCTGCCAGAACGGGGACGCCCAGCGGCCCGCCACGAAGGCGAAGCCGATCTTGGAGACGCCGCCGTCGAGCACCAGCTGGATCAGCAGGTGGCCGAGGACCAGGACGACCAGCACCACACCGGACAGGCGCATGAACAGCCAGCCGTGCATCTCGAAGTTGCCCCGGGTGGACTTCGGGGACTTCTTGGTGCGCTTGCGCGGCGGCTCGATGAGCGGCGCGGGGTTGTCGACCGTGTAGACGGAGGAACCCTCGACGGGGCCGGCCCCGGAGGCGGTTTCAGTCGTGGACATCTGCGTCAGCTCCCGAACAGTTCACGGGCGGCGTGGCCGAGGACGGGGTACAGGGCCCCGATCATCAGCACCAGCCACACGGCGACGACGGACCAGAGCATCTGCTTCTGGTAGCGGGCGCCCTTGATCCAGAAGTCGACGGCGATGACGCGCAGACCGTTGAGCGCGTGGAAGAGGATGGCGGCGACGAGGCCGTACTCCAGCAGCGCGACGATCGGCGACTTGTACGTGGCCACGACCTTGTCGTAGGCCTCGGGGGAGACACGCACGAGAGCGGTGTCCAGCACGTGTACGAACAGGAAGAAGAAGATGAGGACGCCGGTGACTCGGTGAGCCACCCAGGACCACATTCCTTCCCGGCCGCGGTACAGCGTTCCAGCCGGCACGGAAGTTTCCTCCGGGAGCGGGGGTTGGGGCCGCGCCGGCTTCTCTGTCGGTGGGCCCGGCCGGGTACGGTCCACCGGCCCCCAGCATCGTAGCCAGCCGTCGCGGCCGTTCTTACAGGGGGCCTACCGGTGTGATCAAAGTTGCACGCAACGGAGTACCGCCGCCGGCGGGGGCGGGCGGCTCGTCCTGGACGCCGGGTGCGGGGGGCCGGCGGCCGGTCGCGCCCCGCGCCAGAGCCGCGCCGTCACCGCCCCGGGCCCCCGAGGACCTCCTTCAGCCGCTCCCCGGCCAGACGCCGGAGTTCGTCCGCGGCGACCGTCCTCTCCTCCTCCGGATCGTTCGCCAATCGTGACCGGACGGCCGTCAGGACGTGGTCCAGGCGCTCGTCCCCGGGGATTCCGTCGAGACAGATGACGAACGCGTGTCCGAATCGGGACTCGTAGGCGGCGTGGGCCGCCCGCAGGGCCGTACCGGCCGCCGCGTACGTGCCCTCGGGGAAGGCGGGCAGGGACTCCGCCGCCAGGGCCTCGGCCAGGTCCTCGGCGCCCAGATCGTAGGAGGCCTCGTCGGCCGCCGCGAGCAGGGCGCGGAGGTCGGGGTAGGGGCGGTGGGCGGTGACGCGGTGGGCCCAGGGGGCACAGCGCAGGCAGGTGAGGAGGGTGCCGACGGCGTCCTGGGGGCTCGCGGTGTTGAAGAGGTGCAAGCGGGTCGGAGTGGTACGGGTTTGGGCCGGTACGGGTATGGCCACCCGGCCGGGGGACTCTGGAAGACGGTGCGCAGACAGCGTGGGTCCTTGTGCGTCACGTGTGTGTCGGCAGGGGCTCGTGCGAATTGTGTGGCGTCACGTTAGCGAGTGAGGGCATGACATGTCCGAGCGATGCCTGAATTTCACCCGAACGGGAGAGTTTCAGAACAGGTGCTGGACGTTTCCCGTCGGCACCGGCCGTAGGTTGGCCCTGTGAGTCGGCACGGACGCCGTATACCGGCGAGGCAGAAGGTGGGGCGGCGGGCGGTGGCCGCCGGGACGGCGATCGTCGCGCTCGGCGCGGGACTGTGGGCCTGCGACGGGAGGTCCGCGGGGCCGCCGGGCCGCTCCGCCGAGGGGCTCTCGGCGGCCTCGCCCTCGCCCAGCCCGGCACCGAGCCGCTCCTACGCCCTGTCCGGCGAACCCCGCACCATACCCGCCGTACGCGACCACACCCCGGCGCGCGGACCGGGCTGGAAGCCCGCCGACGGCCACCGGGTCGTCGTCTCCGACGCCGCCCTCGCCGACGAGGGCAGGCTCATCGCGGGCGAGCTGGGGCTGACGTACGCGGGACAGCGGGACGACGAGAAAACCGGGGACCTGCGACTGGAGACCAAGGACACCGAGGGCGCCGGGAGCGAGTCGTACACCATGACCGTGCGCGACGGGCGGGTCACCGTCAGCGCGCCCGGCGAGAGCGGCGTCTTCTACGGCACCCGGACCCTGAAGCAGGCGGTCCGGGGGGACGGCGCCGCGCCCGAGGGGGTCGTGCGGGACGAGCCCGCCAAGGAGCGGCGCGGGTTCATGCTGGACATCGCCCGCAAGCACTACTCGGCCGACTGGATCAAGGACCGGATCCGGGAGCTGGGCGACCTGAAGTACAACGAACTGGGGCTGCACTTCTCCGACGACCAGGGCTTTCGCATCGAGTCCTCCTCGCACCCGGAGGTCGTCTCCGCCGACCACCTCACCAAGGCGCAGGTCAAGGAGATCGTCGCGCTGGCGCGGGAGCGGCACATCACCGTCGTCCCCGAGATCGACTCGCCCGGCCACCTCGGCGCCGTCATCGCCGCCCACCCCGACCTCCAGCTGCGTGACGCGCAGGGCACCGCGACCCGGGGCGCGATCGACATCTCCGAGCCCGGGGCCGCCGAGATCGTCGACGACCTGATCGACGAGTACTCCGACCTCTTCCCCGGCGGCCAGTGGCACCTGGGCGGCGACGAGTACCAGGCGCTGACCGCCTCCGACCCGGAGGCCTCCTACCCGCAGCTCGCCGCCGCGGCCCGCGAGAAGTACGGCTCCGGCGCCACCGTCGAGGACCTCACCGCGGGCTGGCTCAACGACCGCGCCGCCACCGTCCAGAAGAACGACCGCACCCCGCGGGCCTGGAACGACGGCTTCTTCGAGGACAGCGACCCCGCGGCGGCCGACGACATCCTGGTCGCCTACTGGACCGGCAAGGAGATCGGCGCCCGCCAGCCGGCCGAGTACCTCGCCGAGGGCCGCAAGGTCGTCAACTACAACGACGAGTTCCTCTACTACGTGCTCGGCCAGCCGCAGACCTTCGTCTACCCGACCGGCGAGCGGATCTACGAGCAGTGGACCCCGCGCGTGATCCGCGGCACCGAGCCGGTCGGCGCCGAGTACGACGACCAGATCCTCGGCGGCAGCTTCGCCGTCTGGGGCGACTACCCGAGCGCCCAGACCGAGGACCAGGTCGCGGCCGGCATCCGGCTGCCGCTGGCGGCGACCGTCCAGAAGCTCTGGGACCCGGACGACCCGGAATTGTCCTGGACGGAGTTCCGCGCGCTGGCCGGCCGGCTGGACTGACCCGCGTACGCCCGCGCGTCCGTGGCGGTTCCCGCGCCGTTCCGGACCGGAACGGCGCGGGAATCGTCCGGGAGTTGCTGCGAACTCCTCCGGACTGTGGTGGTCTGTGGACGAGCCGAACGGAACACGGGGGAGCCGGACATGGGCTACTGGGGGTATCTCGTCGTGGGCCGCGCCGAGCGGCCGCTCGCCGCACTGGGCGCGCTGCCCGGCGCCGAGGACGGCATGACCCTGCGCGCGTCCGCGCCGGGCGGCTGGCAGGTGTGGGAGTACCCGGGCGAGTCGGGCGTCGGCAACATGAACGACCTGGCCGCGCGGACCGGCGCGCCCGCGCTGTTCGGGTACGTCATGGACAGCGCCTGCGCGGTCGTGGAGGCGGCGGCACCGCGGAGCGGGGCGTGGACGACCTGCCTGGGGCGGGCGGCGATGGCCGGGTACCTGGGCGCCGAGCAGAACGGCCTGACCCTGGAGGACTACTTCCTGGAGCCGCCCGACGCCGCGGCGCGGGCCGCCGCCTGGGCCGCCGAGGCCGGGCACCCGGCCGAACCCGGCGACCTGCTCGGCGTACTGACGGCCGAACCCTCGGCCGAGGACGCCGACAGCGCCGAGGACCTGTTCTTCCGTCTCCTGGACCGGCTGGGTGTGGTGCCTTCGTGATCATCGGGGACACGGTGTGGCGGTTTCGCGCCGATCGCGGGGAGCCGTCCCGGTCCGGGTGACGAAAGGCCACCGGGCGGCGCTGCTGCCGGTGTGACGACTTGGATCAGTACGGCGACGACAGCGACGGCGCCGGGGGCCAGGCCCTCCGCCGCCGCCCGGCCGGTGCGGTGGGCGGCGGACGCGGTGACGGCCCTGCGCGAGGGGGCCCGGACGCGCCTCGACCACTCGGCGCAGAGCCTGTGGCGCGTCGACCGGACGATCGAGGGCATCCGCCGCGAGGAGGCGCCGTACGAGGCGGTGCGGACCGTGCTGCGCGGCCTGGGCGCCTACGCCGGTGAGGTGATCGTCCGCGAGAGCGGCGGCGAGTGGTGGGCGGGCGGCGGCGACCACTGGGTGCGCACCCCGGACGGCCGCCTGTGGGACCCGATCGACGAGGCCCGCCGCTGCTACGCCGGCCACGGCTCGCTGCGGCTGCTGTGCCGGGAGGCGACGGCCGCCCGGTGAGCAGCGGGGCACGCCCACGCCGGTGACGCCCCGGTGGAGCCGGACGCCGACGACCGCGGAGCCGCGGGCACGGCGGGGACCGGCGGGGACCGGCGGGGCACGGACGGGGACGGTTCCTGGGCCGGGGGCGGGGCCAGGGAGGGGAACGGCGCCGGACACCCGCGTACGACGGGGAACCGGGCGCGACCGTGGCACCGGCCCGGGAGGGCGACGGGGCCGCCTTCGCGGTCGCGCACCGGATCGTGCGGCCCGGCCGCCTCGGCCGTGCGCGCGGGCCGGCCCGCGACCGGGCGGAGGCGGTGCCGCCGCGGGCCGTCGTCGGCCTGGACGGCCCGCCCGCCGCCCGCGTCCCCGGCGGACGTCCCGGCGCGGTGCGGTGCGCACCACCGCCCACCGGGGCTGAGGCGGCTCGCCCGGCAGCTCGGCGTCCAGGGTGCCGACGGTGCCGACGGCGTGGGCGGTCCGACGCGGTGGGGGCGGGTGGTGCCGAGCCCGTCACCCGGCGCCCGCGGCATCGAGGCCGCGGGCGCTCGTTCAGTGTCTGCGTCCTTTTGTTGGCTGTATGTTCCCTGTCTGGTATTCGGAGGGGGCGGAAGGGTGGGCGCTGCCTGATGCGCTGTTCTGGGCATCGGGGTACATGTGGGCGTAGGTGGCGATCAGGTTCTGGGGGGCGGTGGGTGGTGTGGGCTGCCACTGTGTGGCGGTGTACTGGTATGGGTTCTGGGGGGCGGTGGGTGGTGCGGGCTGCCACTGTGTGGCGGTGTACTGGTACGGGTTCTGGGGGGCGGTGGGTGGTGCGGGCTGCCACTGTGTGGCGGTGTACTGGTACGGGTCCTGGGGGGCGGGGGGCGGCACGGACTGCCACTGCGGGGCGGTGTACTGGTACCCGGCCGCGGCCTGGCCGGGCATGTCCGGGAAGAGCGAAGGGACGTCCGTGCCGGCGGCGGAGCCGAACTCCGAGTCCCAGAGCATCTCCTGCGCACCGCGGGCCAGGTCCACTTGCATTTCGGTGAAGCCCTCCCTCATGAACATGTCGCGCAGTTCAGCGAAGTCCTCGTCCAGGCCGGGATCGATGAGGAGTGTGATTCCCCTCAGGGATGCCGGCACCGGCTCCGTGCCCGTGTGCTCGGGAACGGTCACGGCCACGTCGAGGCCTGATCCCGACTCCGGTACCAACCCCTCCGCGTCCACCGCGACCACCAGTCCCGGCGGGGGCTGCTCCGGCAGCTGGGGCAGCACCTGCCGGTAGTTGGCGTAGATCTGAGTGGCAGCCCTCTGCAGCCACTGCCGCTCATCGGTGGTCATCTGTGCCTCGGGGGCCGCGGACTTTCCCTTGGCCGACGGCAGTTTCCACCTCTTCTGCTCCTCGTTCCAGGAGAGATGCAGGCCATGTCTGGCCAGCGCCGCGAACAACGACTCCTTCGGCTTCTTCACCCACCCGTAATTTCTGAGGGTGTGCAGCAAGAAGTAGGTGTGGACGGGATCCTTCACCCCGGGCACAGTGTCCGGCACGCTGTTCCTGGTGGGCAGGTCGCCTATGTCCCGGTTGTTCAAGGCGGTCGCGTACACATCGTCGTCGTGTCTCACGCGCGGGTTGGGGTTGGGGTTGGGTATTCGCCACCTGCCCTTCTCGTCCTGGTAGGGCTTCAGGCCGTGCTTCTCCAACGCCGCGCGCAGTGCGGCGTTCGGCTCATTCACCCACCCCTCGTGCGTGAGAGCGGACAGCAGGTTGTAGACGGAGATGGGTTGCTTGAGCCCCTCTACCGCCACGAAGACGCCTTTGCCGGGCAGCTTGCCCTTCGGGTACCAGTTCAACAGAGTCGCGTACAGGTCATCAGGCCGTTTCGCGGCCTTGCGTGCTGCGGAAACGCCAGTCGTAGAACGATTCGTCGGCATGGGAATCTCCTCAGGGAGCGGCGGGCTCGGTCCCACTACGCCCCCCGCTCCGCAGCGGTTCACCGAGCCTTTCCGGCGGGTGGAGCGGCAGGGGGCGCGTCCTGGAGCGGCGCGGGAGAGGAGAGGTGTGCCGTCCGGCCCGCAGGGAACGGCTCGTCCGCGGGGACGCGGGACCGATCGGGCCGGCGAGGGGGGAACCACGGAGACGGCCGGGGCCGCCACCCCCCACAGGAGAGACCCCGGCCGTCGCGCGGTACGGGCCGCGCGGCGGCCCGTACCTCCTACTGCGCCGGGCGCGCGCCGCGTGTCACACCCCCGCGCGTCACGGCTTAGTTGCGTCTTGTACGGCCGGTCCTCCGGGCATGGACGGGGACCGGTTTCACGACGTAACGTGCCTTTCGCGCCGGAGTGCGGAGGGCGGTGCCCCCGTCCCGAGCTGCGGTAGACGACCGCACCACCCACGGAGAGTCAGGCGCAAAGAGAGGCGCGCGCGGTGCTGGGGGACGACGCGGAGCTGACCGCCGCCGTACACGCGGCACAGGACGGGGACGAGACCGCGTTCCGGACCGTGTACCGCGCGGTGCACCCACGGCTGCTCGGCTACGTCCGC
Source organism: Streptomyces sp. SYSU D01066-1 (assembly GCF_054956795.1). Taxonomy (NCBI): domain Bacteria; kingdom Bacillati; phylum Actinomycetota; class Actinomycetes; order Kitasatosporales; family Streptomycetaceae; genus Streptomyces; species Streptomyces sp. SYSU D01066-1. The sequence goes on from NZ_JBUDHV010000001.1 coordinate 412,055, forward strand.
ACACTCGTCGGCGAATCCGACGCCGAGGACGTGGCCTCCGAGGCGTGGCTGCAGATCACCCGCGACCTGCACCGGTTCCACGGCGACGCGGACCGGTTCCGCGGCTGGGCCGCCACGATCGCCCGCAACCGCGCGCTGGACCACATACGGATGCGCGGGCGCCGCCCCCTGATCGGCGGCGACGAGACGGAACTGACCGGCCGGGCCGCCCCGTCGGACACCGCGGGTGAGGCCATCGAGGCGCTCACCACCGGCACCACCCTCTCCCTGATCGCCGCGCTGCCCCAGGACCAGGCCGAGGCCGTCGTCCTGCGGGTGGTGGTCGGCCTGGACGCCAAGACGGCCGCGAAGACGCTGGGCAAACGCCCGGGGGCCGTCCGCACCGCCGCGCACCGCGGCCTGAAACGGCTGGCCGAACTGCTCGGCGACGACCCGGACACGACCGCCGGGTTCCGTGTGCCGCCCGCCCGGCGAGAACCGCGCGGCCGTGCGGTGACGTCCGCGATGGTGACGCACAGCGGCGCGCGGACGCAGAAGGACATGTGATGGCCGACAAACAGGGCGGGTGGCTGGACCGCGGGACAGCGGAGCGGATGCTGCGCGGAGAGCCGCCGGCGACCGTCGACCCGGTGGCCCGGGAACGTGCCGAACGGCTCGCCGCCTCCCTCGCGACGCTGGCCGCGCCGGCCCCGTCGGCCGACGGGCAACTCCCCGGCGAGGCCGCCGCGCTGGCCGCCTTCCGCGCCGCGCGCGCCGAACGCGCGCCAGGGGCGCCGTCGG